>JAYVIO010000001.1:0-19719 GCA_043770175.1 Verrucomicrobiales bacterium
TTCCGCCTGCCGCATGTGCCGTGCTATGCTTCGCAGAAGTGGTTTGATCTCTATCCCGATGCCGATCTCAAAATGCCGCCCGTCAAAGAAGACGACCGCGCCGATCTGCCGAAGTTCGCCGACTTTCTCCACTGGAAGCTGCCCGAGCCACGTCTCAGCACGCTGCGCGCGAACAATGAGTGGCGGCCGCTCGTCCGCGCTTATTTGGCCTGCGTGAGCTTCATGGACAGCCAGGTGGGCCGCTTGATCGCGCAACTTGAAGCCACTGGCCGTGCGGAGAACACGATCATCGTCCTCTGGGGCGACCATGGCTGGCATCTCGGCGAAAAACTCATGACGGGCAAAAACACGCTGTGGGATCGCAGCACGAAGGTGCCGCTCATTTTCGCCGGACCCGGTGTGAAGGCCGGTCAAGTCTGCAACCGCCCTGCCGAGTTGCTCGACATTTTCCCCACCCTGCTCGCACTCACCAAAATGCCCGCTCGCAGTGATCTCGAAGGTCACAGCCTCGTGTCGCAGCTTCAAGATGCCAGCGCACCGCGTGAATGGCCCGCCATCACGACACACAACAAAGGCAATCACGGCATCCGCACCGAAGACTGGCGCTACATTCACTACGCCGACGGCAGCGAGGAGCTCTACGACATGAAAAACGATCCCAACGAGTGGACCAACCTCGCCAGCGATCCCAAGCACGCCGCAAAAAAGGCCGAACTCGCCCAATGGCTGCCCACGATCGACAAAGACCCCGTTCCCGGCAGCAAAAGCCGCGTGCTGACCTACGATCCCGTCAGCAAGGAGGCCGTCTGGGAAGACAAACCGATTGATAAGACCGCTCCGCTGCCTGAGCCATAAAGTAGTGCTGAGCTTTAGCTCGCACCGCCGCGCCGGGCATTTCGATGTCGATTCGGTCTAGCGTGAGTTTTCACGGGCTAAAGCCCATGACTACTTTAAAATTGCCTCGTGCCATCCCCGTCCACCAACAAGCTCCGCCTCACTTTCGGCCTCGGTTTCCTCGCGTTTGTCGTCGCGGGATCGTTGTTGCTGCTGGCGTGGTTGCGTCAGCGGGAGCGTGAGGAATCAAACCGCCTTTTTCATGCGCTGGCGCAGGCCGATGCCGAGTTTGTGCGGCGGATGAATCTGCCGCGAAGTGAAAAACTCGCGGGCGATTTGGAGCAATTGCTCGGCATGCAGATCAAGTTCGGTGACGCGGGCAAAGGCGTGGCAAATGGCGATGACACGCTCGTCGTGCGTCTGGATGACAAGAACGACATGATTTTCACGCGCAAGCCTGTCGCATCGCAGCTTTCACTGCGAGATGCCGCCACACGGAATGCCTTCATCGCCTTCTGGTTCGTCTCCGGCCTCGTGGGCTGGCTGCTGGCTCGTGAGCGACTGAAGCGCGCACAGTCCGAGCGACTCGCGATGCTTGGCCGCGTGGCGACGAGTCTGGCGCATGACATCAAGAACCCGCTGGCCTCGATTCAACTGCATGCGCAGTTGATGACGCCTAGCGATAGCGAGGATGCTAAGGCGTTGAAGATGATCGAGAGCGAGTCCGAGGTCATCGCCGGGCTGGTGAATCAGTGGCTGCATCTCGCCAGCCCATTGCCGCCGAAGTTGGTGAAGCTCGATGTGGCTGATTGCATCGCTGCCTTGGCACGCAATCTGGAAGCGCAAGCTCGGCATGCCGCCGTTGACATTGAAAACTGTCTCACCAGCCCGATTTGGGTCATGGGGGATGCACAGCGGCTTTCGCAGGCGTTTCGGAATCTCCTGGTGAATGCGATTCAGGCGATGCCAATCGGCGGCAAACTGCGAATCACGGCCGAAAGCTGCGAAAGCCTGATGGCGCTTCGTTTTGCCGACACTGGTCCCGGTTTCTCTGATTCCGCGCTCGCACACGGCACGGAGTTATTTTTCACAGAGAAGGAAGGTGGCATGGGCGTGGGGTTGAACATTGTGGCCAGCATTGTTGAGGCGCATGGCGGACGGCTTGAATTGCAGAATGATCCCAAGGGTGGCGCAGTTATCATCGTTCTGCTCCCCTCACTCGCCGCATGAACGCCAGCATCCTCATCATCGAAGACGAATACGCGCTCGCCGCTGCGCTCTCGACCGTGGTGCGGCGCCTTGATGCCACACCCGTCGTCGCGGCCAGCGGGCAGGGCGGGATCGACAAACTCGGCTTGCAAAACTTCGCGCTCGTCATTCTCGATGTGGGGCTGCCGGACATGAGCGGGCTGAAGGTGCTCGAAAAGATTCAGGCATTGTCCCAACCACCGCCAGTCGTCATCATCACCGCGCATGGCACGCTCGACACCGCGCTGGAGGCACGGCGGCTCGGAGCGCGTGAGTATTTTCTCAAGCCGCTCGATCTCGCTGCGATCCAGCGGACGATTCGCGAGGTCTTCACGCCCGCGAAGATCGAAACGCCCGCGCAGACGATCATGATCGGCAACTGTGAGCCGATGCAGCGCGCGTTTGCCATCATCGCGCAGGCGAGCGGCAATGACGCGCCTGTTTTGCTTCTGGGACCGCCCGGCAGCGGCAAGAGCCTCGCCGCTGAGGTAATTCATCGCCACAGCGCACGTGCGAATGAGCCGCTGGTCCTGTTTCGCGCTGATGAATGGTCCGCAGATCGTGTGGAAGCGGCCTTGGATGATGCCGTCATGAAAGCGGGCAATGGCGTGCTCTTTCTGGATGAGATCAGCACTTGGTCAAAGCCGCTCCAGGCCGCGCTCATGCACCGCATTGGCAATTTGAAAGCGCGGCTGTTCAGCGCATCGAGCCATGAACTGTCCGCCGTGCGCGAAGATTTGTTTTACGCCCTGGCAGTGCTGCAAGTGGCACTGCCACCACTGACGGAGCGCACGGGGGACATCCCGGCGCTGGCGGCGTCCTTTCTCGGTGAGCGCGTGCTATCTGCCGAAGCGCTGGCCGCATTGAAGGCGCATGCCTGGCCTGGCAACGTGCGTGAACTGAAAGCGGCGATGATCCACGCTGCCGCCGTTTGCAGTGGCAGCACCATTTTACCGCATCATCTGCCCGCGAACTTGGTGAAGGCAGAGGACGAGAATCATCCTGAGGATGCTATGAAGCGCAGTCTCGCCGCATGGCTCGATCAAAAGACCACGGGCACCGATGAGATGATGCCCGCGTATGATGATCTGCTCGAAACGATGGAGGCATCCATGCTGGAGACACTCTTGAAGCGCTTCGATGGCAAACCGACGCGCCTGGCAGCGGCGATGAAGATGAACCGGGCGACACTGAGGCGTAAGCTGAAGGAGGATTGAGCGCGAATTCGTCCGGGGTGGCGATTTACAATCGCCATCTGGAAGCGCCGGTTCAGCATGGCGATTGCAAATCGCCACCCCGTTTAAAATCAACCAACTGTGAAAACTCGCGCTGGCTGAGCATGGCTGCCGTTGATTTGAGCTTTCATCTGCACGGACATGGCACCGCCTTCATCATCGCGGAGATGGCGGCGTACCTGCTGATAGGCTTCTTCATAACTCAACTCCCGCCGGTTTTTCGGCGGCAGGCGCAGCTTGGCTCCGGGAGGGGGAAGCTGGATTTGAGTGGGGTCGAAGGACATGGGCTAAGGATAACTTCAGTGGCGGAAAACGCAACCGGGCGATCACTTGCCGTCGGCCTTGCCGGGCACACGAGGGTCATGCGCCGGGAAGAACAGCTTCTTCTCCTGATCGAAGAAGATGGCCTGACAGGCACCGAAGGAAGTGGTTTCGGCGAGTTTGTGGCCGAGGGCTGTCACGCGACTGAGCGTACCTTCGCCGAAGGCTTTTTCGATTTTGAGTTCATCGGGGTTCCACTGGTGGTGGAAGCGCGGTTCGGCCAAGGCGGCTTCAGGCAGCATGCCGTCGTCAATGATGTTGGTTAGCAGCAGCAGTGCTTGCGTGATGATGGTGGGGCCGCCGGCGGCTCCGGTGACGATGACGGGTTTGCCGTCTTTGAGCACAATCGTCGGACTCATGCTGGAGAGTGGGCGCTTGCCAGGGGCGACGGCGTTGGCTTCGGCACCGACGAGTTTGAAGGCGTTGGGAATGCCGGGCTGCACGGCGAAGTCGTCCATTTCGTCGTTGAGCAGGACGCCAGTGCCGGGGATGACGACTTTGCTGCCGAAGGCGGTGTTGATGGTTTGATTGAGCGCGACCCAGTTGCCCTCGGCGTCGGCGGTGCAGAGGAAGGTGGTGTGTTTGCCGAAGACATCGCCCTCCCAATGCGGCGGCATGTTGTGGCCGGGGACTTCGGTGGCTTGGTCGAGGTCGATTTTCTTGGCGAGTTCGGCGGCGTAGGCTGGATCGACAAGGCCACGTGGCACTTTGGCGAAGTCGGGGTCGCCGAGCCAGTGCGCTCGGTCGGCGAAGGCGAGTTTCATGGCCTCGGTGATGACGTGGATGCGGCTGCTGGCGCGAAAATGCTTCAGCGGGAAGCATTCGAGGATGTTGAGGATCTGCGCGACGTGAACGCCGCCGGAACTCGGTGGCGGCATCGTGATGAGGTCGTAGCCGCGGTATTTGGAGCGGATCGCCGCGCGTTCGGGAGCTGTGTAGTTCGCGTAATCAGCGGCGGTGGTGATGCCGCCGTTGGTTTTCATCCATTCCTCGGTCTTTTGAGCGAATTCGCCTGCGTAGAACCATGCGATGCCTTTTTCGGCCACGGCGCGGTAAGTGGCCGCGAGGTCGGTTTGGACGAGGTTCTGGTCTTTTTCGAGCGGCTTGCCGTCCTTGAGGAAAATGGCGGCCGAGGACGGAAATTTGGCGAGTTTGGCGGCTGTGGCGGCGAGTTTACGCGCATAGACTTCATCAAGCGGGAAGCCTTTCTCGGCGATGTCGGCGGCGGGGAGCAGCACATCGGCGAGTTTGAGCTTGCCGTGCTTGGTTTGCGCGGCGGCGCAGGCTTTGAGGTAGCCAGGGACACCGCTGGCGAGCGCTCCTGTCTTGCTGGCTTCATCGTCGAGCTTGCCGTTGATGACATACATGTACCGAGAAGCCTTGGCGGGAGCCATTTCGCGGCCGTCGATGCACGTGACGGTGCCATCGGCGGCGTGGATGACAAAGAAACAGCCACCGCCGATGCCAGAGTTGTGCCCATCAACGACGCCGAGCGTCAAACCGGCCGCGATGGCCGCGTCGATGGCGTTGCCACCCTTTTCAAAGGCATCCATACCCGCCTGCGTAGCCAGCGGATGCACGGTGGCGATGGCGTGCTTCGGGAATGACGCGTCGGCCGCGTGGAGCAGACCAGTGACGAGGAAGAGCAGTGCGGAGAACGCTTTCATGCCGCGAGGCTAGCGATGGGGCCCCGAGGCGTCGATGAAAAAAGACTCACCAAAATCAGTGATCTGCGGTGGGATTACTCGGCACGCTTCCAACCCAGCCAAGCTTTGCGGTAGGTGAAGGCAATGGCCATGATCCCGGCAAACAGCAGCAGAGCGCGGCTGGGCTCTGGTACTGTCAGCACCATGGTTGAGGCGTTTTCAGGCAGTGTGAATGGCAGTGCCGATGATATGTTTGGTTCAGCAGCACCGACCGCGATAACGGCGGTGATGCTGCAAACGAGCCAGTAGGTGATGGAGCGATGAGTCACGGAATTAAATGTAAATTTAGCTGATGAAGCAGAGGTAGGACAAGCTTATTTTGGCAACGGAACTAACGCATGCCGTTCATTATCAGATTGTCGTGCGGATTGGCCTAAGAAATTGGCTGGTGAGTTGGACGAATGCCTTCCTGCTTGCGAGATCCCCCCGCCTCCGCCATGACTACGGCCCCTCAACCCCGGCAACTCATCCATCATGTCCATCGTCAGTTCTGCGCGTGTTATCAACATAGGTTTGGCCGGTTTAGGCAACGTCGGAGCGGGAGTGTTCAAGAATCTCCAGGCCAATCGCTCGCTCATCAGCCAGCGCACCGGTGCCGAACTGCGCATCACGCGGGTGGCGGTGCGTGATCTGACACGGCCTCGCGAGGTGGCGGTGCCTGCGGAACTGCTGACGACGGACTGGCGTGAACTGGTCAATGACCCGGCCATTCCGGTGATCGTCGAACTGATCGGTGGCACGACGACGGCTTATTACATGGTGGCCGCAGCGCTGCGGGCCAAAAAGATTGTTGTCACGGGTAACAAAGCCTTGCTGGCGGAGCGTGGGAAGGAATTGTTCGCGCTGGCCGAAGAATGTGGCGTGCCAATTTACTTCGAGGCGGCGGTGGCAGGCGGCATTCCGATCATCCAAGTGCTGCAAGAAGGGCTGGTGGGCAATCACATCCGTTCCATCCACGGGATTATCAACGGCACCTGTAATTACATCCTCACGCGCATGTCCCAAGCCGGTTTGAGCTATGCGGATGCGTTGCGTGAGGCGCAGGAAAAAGGCTACGCCGAGGCTGACCCCACTCTGGACGTCAGCGGCTGGGATGCAGCGCACAAGGCGATCATTCTGGCTTCGTTGAGCTACGGTTTCTGGATTCCGCAGGACAAGGTGCATGTCGAGGGCGTGGACCGTGTGAGCATCACCGACTTCAAATTTGCTGAACGGCTGGGATACACGATCAAGCTGCTCTCCGTGATCCGTGCGGATGAAAATGGTCTCGTCGAAGTGCGCACGCAGCCCACACTGGTGCCGCTGTCGCACGTGCTGGCAAGCGTGAGCGGTGCGTTCAACGCGGTGCTCGTGAATGGTGACATCGTGGGCGAGACGCTGTTCTACGGGCGTGGTGCAGGCCAGGACCCGACCAGCAGCAGCGTGATCAGCGATTTGTGTGAAGCAGCCGCCGTGCTCATGCACGGCGCTCGTCACAGCGGTTTCGTGCCGCACGGTCTCTACGGCAAATCGAAGCCGATCGACGATACGGTGTCGCGTTATTATCTGCGGCTCACAGTTGATGACGTGCCCGGTGTTCTGGCGCAGGTCGCTGCGGTGCTTGGCCAGCGTGGCATCGGCATTTCATCCATGATCCAGCCGGAAGATCTCGAAGATACCAGTGGCGAGACCTCGCTCGTGCTCATGATCCATGATGCGCGTCTGGGCGACATGAAATCGGCGCTCACGGCCATCCGTCAGCTCGGTTGTGTGCGTGGCGAACCGGGCTGGATGCGCGTGGAGACACTGCAAGGCTGACCCCTTGGGTGACAAAAAATCAGCCGGATTAAATTTGGCATGGAATGCGGTATCGAATGATGAGAGCATGCCGTTCATGAAAATCGTTATCGCCGATCTTGCCACCCTTGTTGGGGGAACCCTGCTATGTGGAGATCCTGAGCAGGAGATCACGGGTTTCGCCTCGTTGAAGGAGGCCATTGCCGGCGACTTGAGCTTTTTCCATGACGCCCGCTACAACGAGCGGCTGGTGAATACGAAAGCCAGTGCGATCCTTGTGCCCCTGGGCTGGACGGAATTTCCGCAGAATGCCGCCTGCATTGCGGTTGCGGACCCTTCCCGCTCATTCGAGCAGATCGTGGAACAATTTGGCTTCCAGCCTGAGCCGTTTACGGCCGGAGTTCATCCTTCCGCAGTCATTGCCTCCACGGCCAAATTCGACCCAGCACGTGTCTCCATTGGACCGCATGCAGTCATCGAGGCAGGGGTGGAGCTCAGTGACGAAGTCGAAATCGGCGCCGGCTGCTTCGTTGGACGCAACGTGAAGATTGGCAAAGGCTCGAAGCTTTATCCAAATGCGACCGTGCACGCTGAATGCATGTTGAGTGAACGAGTCTTTTTGCACTCTGGCACGGTCATCGGCGCCGATGGTTTCGGTTATGAATTCAGTCAGGGGCGGCATCGCAAGGTGCGCCAGGCGGGTATCGTGCAGATCGACAGCGATGTCGAAATCGGCGCGGGCACCACGGTGGATCGTGCGCGTTTTGGCCGCACCTGGATTGGCGAAGGCACCAAGATCGACAACCTGGTGCAGATCGGCCACAACGTCGTGATCGGGAAGCACTGCATCATCGTTGCCTGCACCGCCATCGCAGGCAGCGCGATGATTGGCGACTATGTGGTCATCGCCGCGCAGGTCGGTGTTGCCGGACATGTCACCATCGGTGCGCAGGCCACGCTGGCAGCACGCTGCGGTGTTACGCGTGATCTGGCAGGCGGACAGACCTATCTCGGCTTTCCGGCGATTCCCGCTTCCGAGGAGAAGCGCCGCCTCGCCAGCATCAACCGTCTGCCGCAACTGCACGCACGCGTGAAGGCGTTGGAGTCAGAAAGAGCCGAAGCCGCATCCTGACCTCACCAAAAGCCCCACTGCTGGGTTTTAATTACATAGAGACCGAGGGCGAGATTGCCAATGGCATGCATGAACACGCAGGCACCGAGACTCTTGGTGCGCACCGCGACAAAATACATCAGCGCTCCCCACACGAACGCGCCGAGGTAGTCTTCCGTGTTGTGGATCAGCATCACGCCCAGCGTAACGATCCAGAACACCTTCCAGCGATGCGTGCCGAAGGCGATGCGCTCAAAGCGGCCGTCGTCCGTCAGCAGGAAGCGCATCAAAAAGCCGCGCCAGAACAATTCCTCGACGAACGGCACCACCAGCACCATGCGCGCAAAACGCATGGCCACGACCATGCTGTACCACAGCGGCGAGTCCTTCGCGATCATCGGATCGAAGCCGTCTTTGCGTTCATCAAGTCCCAGCCACTCCCACCACGCTGCGGGCTTGATGCCGCGCTGAATCAATTCCTCGCGCAGCAGCGCTGGCGCGATCCAGACTGCGATACCAACGATCCCAAGCGCAAACGCCATCCCAAGACCACGCCACGGAGTCAGCGTGTAGTGTTTGCGAAACAACACGAGCACGGTGGCACAGATCAACGTCTGCAACGGATAGACCCACTGCTCCGGAGCCCGCACATGCCAGGGCAGTTCGGAGTTCTCGACGCGGAACAGGCCGGGAACGGCGTTCAGCAGTGTGAACAGCACGAGCGGCAGCACATGGGCGATCGCGGGTGAGACGCGTGACATCATTGGCCGGACAATGGCAATGGAGTGCGAATGCACAAGCAACATGCCGCGCTCACGGATACTCGTGGCCTAAATTGTCATCGGTGATGAGCTTGGCGTCGCCCCAGGCGGTTTGCATCTCAGGCCGACGGCACCAGTGCCACATGTTGCCGGGCACGGGGAGGGCTTCGTGGGTGATGAAATCGAGGACGCCTTCGGTTTGACCGGCGGCGATGACGGGTTGGCCGTCGATGCGGTAATCGGTGAGGATTCTCTGCCAGCGCTCGCGGTTCGGCTCCAGCGGCGCGTTGCTGGCGAGGCAGTGGTTCATGACCATCAGCGTGTGCGGAAAGACCTCCATGCCGGTGCGTGCAGCACGCGGGGACTCAGTGCAGTTCCAGAAGGCGATGCCGTCGGGGGTGAGATGCGCTTTGACCTCGGTCAAAAAATCACGGGAGAGCAGCGCGGAGGAGAACTCGCGCCAGTGGTGCGTGGTGTTCATCACGATGGCATCGAAGCGTGCGTCAGGATGCTGCCGCAGCCAGCGGCGGCCGTCGTCGATGACGAGTTCGAACTTCGGGTTCGTGAGCAGGCTGGCGACTTCGGGGCGGGCGCGGATGAGGTCGAGGTAGCCGTGGCTGAGTTCGATGGCGGTGACGTGCTTCACCTGCGGATGATTGACGAGAATCTGCGTCCACGAGCCGCTGGCGACACCGATGACGAGCACGTTTTCGATACGATCACGCACGGCGGAGAGAAAGTAAGGGCGCACGAGCCAGGATTTCGGCTCCAGCTTGGTGCCGATCACGCCATCGTAAGCGCCATTGCCGTAAACCGCATTGCTGGTGTCCACCGTGACGACGCCGTGGCGTGATTCGATAGTCTTTGAGAAGCGCATGCCGGGTTTGAACTCGTGCTTGTATTGCAGGCTCTCGTAGAAGGAATCTTTCAAAAAGGCTGAATCGATGGCCAAGATGAGCAGGGGAACAAAGCGCAGTCGTACTGGCAGGCTGCCCGGAGCCACGGATAACGACCAGACGGCCGACACCGCGAAGATCAGAATGCCAAGCTGATGAAGTTTCAGCCATTCCATGAACACGAATCCGGTGAGCAGGCTGCCCGCGCCAGAGCCGATGATGTTGGCGAGGTAGAGCCGTGAAAGCTGGCTGCCGGTATTGTTGCCGGGTGGAATCGCCGCATGACTGAGCAGCGGGAATGTGATGCCGATCAGCGTCCCAGCAGCGATGATAAAGACGTAACCGAACTCCCAAGACAGATTCGCAGCGGCGATAGCGGTGAGCGGAGCGACAAGAAACCCGCCAATGCTCGAAAACATGATCCAGCGTGCGAGTTTGTAGCGCAAATCGCCACCTTGCCTCAGCAAACGCGGACTGAGCAGCGATCCCAGTGCGAGGCCGAGCAGGTAGCTGCCGAGCAGGTAGCCAAACACGGGCGCACGGGAGGCACTGGCGAAGTTAAAGACGCGGGACCAGATGATTTCCCACGAAAGGGCTAGGAAGCCGGACAAGGCGGACCAAACCAACGCCGTGCGGAAAGGGATTTGAGGGGAGGGATCGGGGATGAGAGCCCCAGCAGGCTGATCGTCGGCTTGTGGTGCTTTGCGCAGGCCGACGAGCACGATCAGCGCCGCGATTGCATTCAAACAGGCGGCGATGTGGACGGTTCCGCTCATGCCGAAGCTGCCGAGCAGCCAATGCGCGGCGATGAAGGCCCCGAGAGCTGCACCGAGGGTGTTCACGAAGTAGAGGCGGCTGACGGTTTGACCGACGTGCGCGGTGTCACGCACCTGATGGGCCACGAGCATCGGCAGCGTGGCACCCATGAGCAGGGTGGGCAGGAAAACGAGCAGGAAGACCAAGGCACCGGTGGTGAGACCGTGCGCTTGTGCGGAGGTGATCGCGCCAACGGCATCGAACAGTTTCAGCGAAACGAGGCCGTAGGCGCCGACACCGAGTTCCGCGAGACCGAAGAGAAGCACCATCGGTGCGCGTGTGGATTTCGAAATCCAGCCGCCTGCAAGACTGCCGATGCCGAGCCCGGCGAGGAAGGCCGCCACGACCATCGCCACGGATTCGACGTTGCTGCCATAGATCGTGAGCAGCGCGCGCTGCCAGACGAGCTGGTAGATCAGCGCGGAGATGCCGGAGAGGATGAAAACGCCATGCAGGATGATGGCGTGGAGACGGCGTGACATGGGATCACTCGAAGCCGTTCGTGCGGAGGAATTTCAGGCTCGCAGGGATCTGATCCATCGAGGTGGGGGATTCGTCCTCGATGAAGTAGTGCTGGATGCCGTTCTTGCGCGCGGCGGTGAAGATGGAGGCCCAGTCCATCTGGCCGGTGCCGAGGACGACATCGTTGGCGACGTCGGTCTTGCCGGTGAGAGAGCCGGTGGCGATGCCCTTCTTCAAATCCTTGAGGTGCATGAGCTTCCAGCGGCCGCTGTATTTCTCCAGCAGCTTCACCGGGTCCTGGCCTGGGAAGACGATCCACAGGATGTCCATCTGCATGGAGACGAATTCAGGTTTGGTCTCGCGCAGGAAGAGATCGAGCAGCGTGCCGTCGCCATACGGCTCGAATTCGAAGCCGTGAGCGTGGTAAAACATGGTGATGCCTTCCTTGGCGAGCGCCTCGCCTGCTTTATTGAAGACGGCGATGGCGTCACGGCACTCGGCTTCGTCAAAGCTGTCCTTGTGGTCGATCCAGGCGCAGCCAGCGAACTTGAGGCCGAGGGTCTTCGCGTCCTTCACCACGTTGTCGAGATCGTTCTTGTAGCGTGCATATGGGAAGTGGCTGCTGACGGCTTTCAGGCCGCGTTGTTCGAGCTCGGTTTTGAACTGTTCGGCGCTGAGGTTGTAGGTGCCTGCGAGCTCGACCTCCTTGATGCCGAACTCCTTCACGCGGTCCAGAGTCCACGGCACGCCACGCAGGGTGAACTGGCTGCGCAGGCTGTAGAGCTGCAAACCGGCGGCGTTCGGGGTGTCGGCGGCCTGGATTTGGAAGGCGAGGCCGAGAGCGAGGAGAAGCGAGGTGAGTTTCATGGAGGAATGGAGTTTTGGAGAAAGGGGAGGAGGATGTCACGCACGATCTTCAAACGCGCCGGATCGCTGCGGCGAAGGCACCGTCCATTTGATCGTCGGGCGGGAAGCTGTGGCGGAGTTTGACGGGTTCGAAGCCGGGCGTGGATTCGAGGATGCTGGCGACGAGCTGCTCGTTTTCGGCGGGTTCGATGCTGCAGGTGCTGTAAACGAGGATCCCGCCGGGTTTGAGGACGCGGAGGCAGTTTTTGAGAAGCTGCGACTGCGTTTGCGTCTGTGCTTGAAAATCGTCGGGTTGGAGCCGCCAGCGGACATCGACACGGCGGCGCATGACGCCGGTGTTGGAGCAGGGCACGTCGAGCAGGATGCGGTCGAAACCGGGCTTGGCGAAGGCGGGGATTTGCGTGTCTGACCAATCGTGCTCCTCGATGTGCGCGTTGCTGACGTGGAGGCGGTTCAAATTGCCGTCGAGGCGGCGCAGGCGACCGGGGGAGACATCGCAGGCGATGATTTCGCCCTGGTTTTCCATGAGCTGGGCGAGCAGGGCGGTTTTGCCGCCGGGTGCGGCGCAGGCATCAAGGACTCGGTGGCCGGGCTGTGGGGCGAGCAGGCGTGGGGCGATGGCGGTGCTCGGATCCTGCATGTACACTTTGCCGACGCTCAATTCTTCACGCGGGAGATGATCGCAGACGATGAAATCTTCCTGCGGAGCGTCCAAGTGCGGGTAGAGGCGGTTGATGCGGGCACAGATCGGGGCGGGGACTTGATTCCACTCGCAGAGGGCGGTCGTTTTGGCTTCGCCGAAGAGGCCGAGCCAGTGCTCGATGAGCCATTTCGGGTGCGAGGTGCGCGTTTCGAGCGGCAGGCCGTCAACCATGGCCAGCAGCTCGGCGGATTCGCGGCAGGCACGACGCAGGACGGCATTGATCAAGCTGCGGGCACGACCGGTGGCGGCCACGGTTTCGTTCACGGCGGCATATTCGGAGACTTTGAGGATCAAAACCTGACACAGGCCGATGCGCAGCCCCCAGCGGCTGCGGTGGTCGAGATGCTTGCCCTCGGTGATCACGGCGATCCAGTGGTCCAGTAGCGAAAGATTGCGCAGGGTGGTGAGGACGATGTCACGCAGGAAGGCGGCGTCGGGCAGGCTGAGGCCGTTGTCACGCTGGATGTGGTCCATGAGATCGGCGGCAAAGCGCTCTCCGCCGGACCATTCGCCGAGAACATCCAGCGCCATGCCACGGATGGGGACGGTCGGCTGGCGGGAGCGGGAAGAGGGCGGCTGGCGGTCGGGAATCATGTCTGGCATGACTAAGGCGGCGTGGTGCATGGCACAAGCCGCCCTTTGCCCGTGGCGGGACGATTGATGTCGGTCTAATTGAATCGTTGTGAACCTGTCCAGGCCTTATGCGCAAGCTTCATTGGAATGAAATCAATCCCCCAGTCCTCCAATAAAATTGTCCATGCAGGGTCCGCTTTTTTGGCATCCTCAATTCTAAGGGTGTTTTACCGGTGGCTTATAATGACAAAAAAGTTCTCCAAATGACTGGCAAGTCAGAGGATCCGAATATGGGCAAGTTAAAACAATGCACCAGTAATCTGGAGTGTCTCATGGCGGAAACAATGCCGCAGGATAGTTCCAGAGGTCGATAGTTGACAGGCCCTCGAACCATTTAATGAACTCTATTCCACTTCGGCCACCGGACGATCGACGGAGCCTTTGTTCCAGCGGCCGTCGAGGGTGAAGGAGAGGTGCGGGGTGTAGAGCTGTGGTTCGAGCAGGAAGGAGTCGTGGCCTTTGTCCGAATGTACGGTGATGTGCATGTTCGAGACCTCGGCTTTTTCGAGATGGCTGACGAGTTCCGCCTGCTCCTCGGGGTAGAAGCAGAAGTCGCTGTCGATGCTGAAGACGAGGTAGTGCTGCCCGGCGGCGGCGCTGCGGGCGAACAGCTCTGCATACGATGACACACCGGCATCTCCCAGCGGGTCGTAGCGCAGCCACATGTCGGCGATGCGCAGGTAGGTGTTCGCATCGAAGCGTTTCACGAATTTTTTGCCCTGATGCAGCATGTAGCTCTCGACGTTGTGCTGCACGCGATACCACGAGAGCGAGTCGCCGCCGTGCTTCAAATCCTGCCGCGCCCGACGCTCGATGGCGTCGAGATGGACGAAGGTCTTGTGGCTGATCATGCGCGCGAGGGCGAGGCCGTATTCGGGCGGCTGACCGTCGTAATAGTCCCCGCCTTTGAAGTGCGGATCGTTTTCGATGGCGAGCACCTGCTCGAACAACGTGAGGCGCGTCAAAACGGTGGTGCGGCAGCCACTGGCGATGGGGATGACGAGTTTTACGCGTTCCGGGTGCAGCGTGGCGAGATTGATCGCGAGCAAGCCGCCGACCGAGGCACCCATGACGGCGTGCAGTTGTTTGATGCCGAGATGATCGACCAGCGCGAGGTGCGACTGCACGACATCGCTGCTGCGCACCGCAGGGAAACTGCTGCCGTAGGGTTTGCCGGTGGCGGGATTGATGGAGGCCGGACCGGAGGAGCCGTAGCAGCCGCCGAGGTAGTTCGCGCAGATGATGAAGTAGCGTTTCGTGTCCAACGCCTTGTCCGGGCCGATGAACAGATCCCACCAGCCGGTGTGGATGTCCTCCGCCCAGCGTTCATCGGTGCCGGGGACTTCGCGCGTGATGCCCGCCGCGTGCTGGCTGCCGGAGAGGGCGTGAAACAGCAGGATGGCATTGCTGCGGTCTGCATTGAGCCTGCCGTAGGTCTCGTAGGCCACAG
Source organism: Verrucomicrobiales bacterium (assembly GCA_043770175.1). Classification (GTDB taxonomy): domain Bacteria; phylum Verrucomicrobiota; class Verrucomicrobiia; order Verrucomicrobiales; family Verrucomicrobiaceae; genus Prosthecobacter. Next base: position 14,820 of record JAYVIO010000001.1, read on the forward strand.
TGATGCCGGGCAGTGAGTCGCCGGAAGCGAACACAAAGGGTTCCTGAGCGGTTCCGGTGTGGAAAAATTTCGTTTCTTCTGATTTGGCGACCTTCGACATGTGGCGCGGAAGAAACAGGGTTTTGGAGATGCGGCAAGGACGGGATTGGCGTGGAGAATTGGAGGCTTGGAGAAATGGACGGTTGGGGCTTGTCGCGGATGTGCTTTGGTAGCGAGTTCATTTGCCCGTCATTCATCACTCCAAGCCTCCACAACTCCGTCTCCCCACGCGATGCTCGATCCCTTTGTCACTCTCGAAGATGCTGGTTTTTCGTTGCGGCGTCGCGACGACGCGAACCGGCTGGAGGGATGGTCGGCGGAGTTGATCGCCAGCCTGGACTGGTCCCGGCTCTCCGATCTGGCGCGTGCGATTGTGGCGGAAGCAGGCTGTGAACTGGCGGGTTCGCGTGTGATGCCGGACGGTGCGGTGCTATTTGGCATGCTGGAAGAGCCGAAATCTGCTAAACCACGTCGTGCGATGGTCAAAATCGCCCCATGGAACGAATGGGGTGCCACGCCGGAGACGGTGCGGCGTTTTGCGCAGGAAGTGAGCACCGCGCGCGATACGCGCGGCATTTTGATCGCGCCTTCGGGCTTCAGCCCGGCGGCGTTGCGTGCGGCGCAGGAGCTGCGCATTGAGGCGGTGGATGCGGCGGGCCTGGCGGCCGCCGTACGGGCGCTGCCGGGTGACAGGAGCGATTTTCTATTCGTTGTCACCACGGCGGGTGACTACGCCACGCCATCGTGTCCGGTTTGCCTGAAAAAACTCCGACGTATCGAGCAGGAGACGCAGGAGCTGCCCTCGCGCACCATCGACATGGACGGCCTCATCGCTGATTTCGTCGTATGCGACAGTCTGGAAGTGGCCGCAGGCTGCGAGGTGACGTTTTTGCAGGAGGTGCGGGCGCGTTCGATCACGATCTCGGGTCATGCGTCGGGTGATTTCGTCTGCGAAGGGCCGGTGACGCTGGAGCCGGGCGGCACGCTGTCGGGCAATGTAGCTGCGCGTTCGCTGGTCGTGCGTGATGGCGGTGAACTGCTGGCGCAGTTTCGCATTTTGGAAGGCGAGCTCGGCTCATTCGTGAAGCCTTCCGTGCGCTTGCAATGGCGCTGCGCGGGCACCGAGGGTCAGAAGGAGTGCGTCAGGGTGGCCTTTGAATCACATCAGTGACCGTGAGATCGTTCTTGGCACGCAGGCCTTGAATGTGGAATGTAGCGCGCATGTCTCCCAACTCCTCCGGCCCCGGCGCATTGCTTCGACTGGTGTTTTACGCCGCCGCCCTCGTCATGGCGCTGCTGCATGTGTTTGTCATGTTTCGCGGGCTGAGCAGCGCGGAAGGCATGAACCAGGCGCAGCTCGCGCGGCAGATCGCCCGCACCGGTTCGTATCAGACGCTTGTCGTGCAACCCTACGCCTGGGCGCAGGTGGAAGCGGCGGAGAAAAAGCCAACGCCACTCGCGATGCCGGAAACGGTGCAGCCACCGTTGCAGCCGCTGCTCTGGTCGGTGGCGTTCCGCTTCCTGAAGGCGTGGCAGGTTTATGATCCGGTCCAAGGCGGCGCGATCTTCATGCTGGATCGCGTGATTGCCTGCTTTGGCGTCGCCTGGTATCTGCTGACGATTTTTTTCACGCATGGCGCTGCACGGCGGCTGTTTGATGAACAAGTCGCCGCCATTGCCGCCATCGCGCTGCTGGTGTGCGAGCCGGCGTGGGAGCTGATGGTCAGCGGCTCGCCGCGTGCCATGCTGCTGCCGTTGTTTGCGCTGGCGTTCCGTTTGTATGCCGCCGCAGCGGGTCGTGCGGCAGAGAATCGCGGTTCGCTCATGGTGCAGACTCTGCTGGGTATTGTTTGTGCGCTCATGGTGCTCACGCACTGGATGGCGTTGTGGATTGTGCTGGGCATCCTCATTGGCGTGGCGGCATTTCTGCCCAAAGGCCGTGCGGGTGTGATCTTGGTGGCCTTGTTCCCGGCGCTCGCGCTCGTGGCCTGGGGCTGGTGGAACGTGCAGCTCTGCGGCGATCCACTTGGCGGCATCAAGGCGTTGCTGCAGGCGCAGTCGTCCGCCGTCGCGCATGACTCGCTGCTGCGTGATTTTTCACCCAGCGTGCCGCTGCTGCAGGTCGATGATCTGCTGCGTCGTGTCGGTCTCGGCTGGCAGGAACAGCTCGGGCATCTCTACGCGCACCTCGGTTATGTCGTGCCGGCGCTGCTGTTTTTCATCGCGCTCATGCATCGCTTCCGCAAGGCAGACGCCGCCTCCGCCCGCTGGATGCTGGCGGTCGTGTTTGCTTGTGTGGCCGTTGGCATGGGGCTGCTCGGCCTCGTGGATCATGAACAAGACGACAACGCGCTCTACCTCGTGCTCATGCCCGCCATGACCACCTTCGGCTCCGCAATGCTCGTAGTGCTATGGTCGCGCTATCAAATCAGCGGTGATTTCATGGCACGCTGGGGCGCGCCCATCGCCGCGTTGATCATCACTGCGCTGCCACTGGCGGTGAACTTGCCCGTGCTGATGAAGTTCGGCCTCACCATGGGTGGCAAAATTCCGCCACACTGGCCGCCTTTCCTGCCGGAGCGTGTCTTCCTCGTGCGAGTGCTCACCGAGAAGAATGAATTCGTCTTCTCCGACTCGCCCGCCTTCGTCGCCTGGTATGCTGATGTTCCTTGCGTGAACCTGCCCGTGCAGCGTGCCGACTACGAACTCATGAAAACAAAAGCCGAGGAGCGCGGCGCGAAGCTCGCTGGCTTCATCATGACCCCGGTCTCCGCCAAAGTGGAACGCATCACCGATCTCTATACCGGACCTTACTCTGAATGGCGCGATCTCATCATGCGCGGTCCCATGCTGGCCTTCGACAAGGATTTCATGCCCAGTCCCGAGTTCCCCTTCAAAATCCCCATCCCGCTCGTCGGCACGCCGATTGGCGACAAAGAAAACCTCAGCCTGTCGATGGTCTTCTACACCGACAAGGCGCGAACGATCCGGAAATAACGCCATGAGCATTCATCGACACACTGCTTTCTTCATCTTGTGCGGAGCAGCCCTCTTGTTCTCTGGTTGCGCTAGCAACCCAGAATCCATCGCGACGAAAGAGATGATGGCGGCTTATAAGCTGAGCAATAGCTACGGGATGTTCGGACACGTTTGCTTACAAGGGAAATACTCGCTTGCTGATGCATCCCCGCGTCTCACGGTCTCGCAAGCGGTTCTCCGCGCCGGAGGCTTTGGTCCTCATGCTGACAAGTGGCATGTGGTGCTGCGCAGAGGTGTGGGTAAGCTGGAGCAGCGCATCTTGATTAATTTGGACGCCATTTGGCGACACAAAGACCCGCACGAAATCGATCCAGTGGTTTGGGCGGGTGATGTCATCATTGTTTATCAGGCGTTCGAGTTTTTCTGAACTTTGCACTCACAATAGGCATACCCCGAAAAACCGCAGCGTATCCGCGAGATGCGCATGCCAGTAATCCCAGGTGTGACCGCCTGAGAACTCCTCATACACATGCGGAATGCGTGCCGCCTCCAGATCGCGATGCAGCGTGCGGTTGTGCTCGATCAAGGCATCGTCGCTGCCGCAATCGAAACGCAGATGCGGCAGGCGCTGGCTCAGTTTCTCACAATCAATCACGGCCAGTGGGTCATGGTCGGTGAGATCGAACTCAGTCATCGTTTCTTCCTCGAAACCCTGCCTCATTGATGACCCGGTCCAGCACGCGATGCGCCCCGCCCTTGAACAACCACGCCCAGTGACTGCCATACTCACCGTGCAGCAAGATCACCAGCGGCAGTTACTCCGCCTTCACCTCTGGCGGCACATAAAAGCTGATGTCGGCCCGTCCGTGCAACACCGCAGACTTCACCGTGACGTGATGAATGCCGTCGCCGAGCAAGGTGGCGTCGGAGATCTCGATGGTGCGGAAACTCATGCCAGAATGTCCTTGATCACCTTCGCGCCTTCGACGCCGCTGAGGCGGGCATCGAGGCCCTGGAACTTGAAGCTGAAGGCATCGTGCTTGATGCCGAGCTGATGGAGCATGGTGGCGTGGAGGTCGTGGACGGTGGTGATTTTCTCCACCGCTGCATAACCGAGGTCATCGGTTGCTCCGTGAACGATGCCGCCCTGAATCCCAGCACCAGCCATCCAAACCGACATGGCCTTGTTGTGATGATCACGCCCGCTGCCGCCCTGCGACATCGGCGTGCGGCCGAATTCGCCAGCCCAGACGATCAGCGTCTCCTCCAGCATGCCGCGTTGTTTGAGGTCGGTGATCAACGCCATGCAAGCGCGGTCAATTTCTTTCGCCTTCTGCTCCACACCGAGCTTCACCCCGCCGTGGTGGTCCCAGTCCTTGTGATAAAGCTGGATGAAACGCGTGCCACGCTCCGCGAGACGCCGTGCGAGCAGGCAATTCGAAGCGAATGAGCCATCTCCCGGCTGGCAGCCGTAAAGCTCCAGTGTCTTGGCTCCTTCAGCACTCACATCCATCAAATCCGGCACGCTCGCCTGCATCTGAAAGGCCATCTCATACTGCGCGATGCGCGTCGCGATCTCAGGATCATCGACGAGCGCGTCGTGCTGCTTGTTGAGCGCATTGATCGCCGCCACGTCGCCGCCCTGGCGCTCGCGCGTGACGCCGTTGGGATTTGTGAGATACAAAACCGGATCACCCGTCGCGCGAAGCTGCACGCCTTGATGCTTCGATGGCAGGAAGCCGCTGCTCCACTGCCGCGCCGCGATGGGCTGATTCTGCCCGCCCACGCCTAACGAAGTGAGCACCACGAACCCAGGCAATTCCGCCGCCTCGGTGCCCAGTCCATAAGTGATCCACGAACCCATGCTCGGACGGCCCGCGAT
>JAYVIO010000002.1:0-19659 GCA_043770175.1 Verrucomicrobiales bacterium
GAAGTTATTCGGGAGAAGCAAAAAGGCAGCGGAGCTAAGTTTGATCAGAAAAAAACTCTGCCTCTCTGCGCCTCCGCCCTTTGTATAAGAGAGGCAAAAATATTCCACCCCAGATGCCCAACAAAAAAGCCGGAGTCTTGCGACTCCGGCTTCGTGATTAATGTTCCTATTCGTCCTCGGCTTCGGCGGCAGCGGCTTTTTTGCGCTTCTTCTTGCCGCCGGCATTGCGTAACGCCTTCGGAATCGGGTCTTCTTTCTTCTGCAGCGCACGGCGCAGCTTGCGGAGCGCGATGTTTTGCAACTGACGGATACGTTCGCGCGTCACGCCGAATTCCTGACCGACTTCTTCCAGCGTGCGCGGCTTCTGACCGGCAAGACCGAAGCGAGCGTCGATGATCTTGCGTTCGCGCTCGTCGAGAACGGTCAGCAGGCCATCGAGCTGGCTGTGCATGTTCTTGTGCGAGAGCAGATCGAACGGCGTCTGGGCGTTTTCATCGCCGACGATTTCGCCGAACTCGGTGCTGTCATCGTCGCTGATCGGAGCATCGAGCGAAGCCGGGCGCATGGAGGCGACCTTGAGCTGGCTGAGCTTGGCACGATCAATACCGATTTCCTCGGAGAGTTCGTCGTCGGTGGGTTCGCGACCCAGTTCTTCGGACATCGCCATGGCCACACGGCGCATCTTGCTGATCTTGTCCACCATGTGGACAGGAAGGCGGATGGTCTTGGACTGGTTGGCGAGTGCACGCTTGATGGACTGTTTGATCCACCAGGCGGCGTAGGTTGAAAGCTTGCCACCCTTGTTCGGGTCGAAGCGTTCCACGGCCTTCATGAGGCCGATGTTACCTTCGGAAATGAGGTCGAGAAGCGGCAGGCCGTAGTTGGCGTAATCTTGGGCGATCTTCACCACGAGGCGCAGGTTCGCACGAATCATGTGCGAACGGGCTTCGGGGTCGCCGCGCTTGATGCGTTCGGCAAGCTCGACCTCCTGGTCGGGAGTCAGCAAGTCAGTCTTGCCGATCTCACGCAGGTAAATCTTAATGCCTCCGTCGAGTTCCATATTGAGCGTTCTAGTTGGGTAATACGATACAAAGAGCAACGTCCTTGCCCCCGGCCGAGACGCAGGGGGTCGTCAGTATAAAAGCAGATTTGCACTTTGCTCGTCTTTTTTGAGCAAGTTTGCGGCCAGAATGGGGGGATGAACCAGAGGTAAGAGGCACAAGGTGTGAAATTGCAGCCTCCGTTGAACTAAACTTTGAGGGCCTCGTCAACACCATTTCCAAAAAAGATTAGGATTTGCTAATAAAACAGGCTTCAATCCGGCACTTTTCCCGCTTTCGAAGACTTGGGGCAGGATGCGCCGGGTTCACCGTGGCTCACTGTTTGCCTTTTTGTTCGATAACGCCCCCCGCTTGACACCGCCCCGCCTCTCCCCGACTTACTGCCCCCCGAAAATCCTGCTATGCCCCGCCGAATCTCCTACCGCGACGCCATCCGTGAAGCCCTTGATGAAGAAATCGCCCGCGACCCCATGGTCGTGGTCATGGGCGAGGAAGTGGCCCAGTACAACGGTGCCTACAAAGTGACGCAGGGCCTGTGGGAGAAATGGGGCGACAAACGCCTCGTCGATACCCCGATCAGCGAAGCAGGCTTCATCGGCATGGGCATCGGTGCCAGCATGCTCGGCGTGCGTCCGGTGATGGAACTCATGTTTTGGAGCTTCTACACCGTCGCGTGGGACCAAATCGTCAACAATGGCGCCATGGTGCGCTACATGAGCGGCGGCAAGATCAATGTCCCCATCGTCATCCGCGGCCCGGCCAATGGCGGCACCAGCGTTGGTGCCACGCACAGCCACACGCCGGAAAACATCATGGCAAGCTTCCCCGGCATGAAATGCGTCTGCCCCAGCAACGCCTACGATGCCAAGGGCCTCATGAAAGCCTCCATCCGCGACAATGACCCCGTCATGTTCATGGAGAGCACCATTCTTTACGGCGCGGAATGGGATGTGCCGGCCAACGATGAACTCCCCGGTGGCGAACTTTTCATCCCCCTCGGCCTCGCCGATGTGAAACGCGAAGGCACCGACATTTCCCTCATCGCCCACGGCCGTGCCGTCATCACCTGCCTCGAAGCCGCCCGCATCCTCGAAGAAGAGCATGGCATCAGCGCTGAGGTCGTCGATCTCCGCAGCATCCGCCCGCTGGATGAAGACACCATCCTCGAATCCGTCGCGAAAACGCACCGCGCCATCTACGTCGAGGAAAACAAGCCCTACTGCGGCATCGGCGCTCAAATCGCCTACATGATTCAGGAGCGCATCTTCGACGAACTCGACGCCCCGGTGCAGCGCGTCTGCAGCCTCGACTCGCCTGCGATCTACAGCCCGCCCCTCGAAGCCATCCAGATTCCTACCGCCGCTGTCGTCGTCGCCAAAGCTCTGAGCATTCTCTGATCCGCCTCCTTCGCACTTCCAACTTTCAATCCTGATTTCGCCATGCCCAAATTCATCGAAATGCCCAAGCTCAGTGACACCATGACCGAGGGTACCCTCGCCAAATGGACCGTCAAGGAAGGGGACAAAGTCACCGTCGGCAAAGCCATCGCCGACATCGAGACCGACAAGGCCACCATGGAATACGCCAGCCCGTTTGAAGGCGTGCTGCACAAGTTCATCGCCATGCCCGGCGGCAAAGTCCCGCTCGGCGCTCCGCTTGCCGTCATTCTCGAAGACGACGAAGCCGCTCCGGCCAATCTCGACGAACTCATCGCCAAAGCCCAGGCCGCCGCTGCTCCAGCGCCTGCTGCCGAGAAAAAGCCCGCTGCTTCCGCCACTAAAGCTGTCAGCGTAGGCCCACGTCTTCCGCTTGCTCCACAGCACAAGAGCCGCGCTGCTGCTGGAAACGCCAATCTTCGCGTTAAAGCCTCCCCACTCGCCAAAAAGATCGCTGCTGAACGCGGCGTCGATCTCAATGCCCTCATTGGCACCGGCCCTGGCGGACGCATCGTCCGCGAAGACGTGGAGAACGCACCAGTCGGCGGTTCCAGCGCTCGTGTTGCCGCCACACCGGCGATTCGTCCTGTCATCGGCCCGGATGACGAACGCGTGCCCACCAGCAGCATGCGCAACATCATCGCCGAGCGCCTGCTCGCGTCGAAGACACAGATCCCGCACTTCTACCTCCAGATGGAAGTCGATGCCGCACCGCTCATGGAATTCCGCGCGCATCTCAACGCCGCCAATGAAAAAACCGGCGGGGTGAAGTACACCGTCAATGATTTCATTCTCAAGGCCGTCGTCCGTGCCGCGCAGGCCCAGCCCGCCATCAATGCCGCGTGGGATGGTGATGCCATCGTGAAATTCAAATCCGTTGGCCTCAGCGTCGCCATCGCCATTGACGACGGCCTCGTCACACCCGTCATCAAGCAGGCGGAAAAGAAAACGCTGCTCGAAATCAGCCAGAGCGTCAAAGACCTTGCCGGCAAGGCCAAGAACAAGAAGCTCAGCCCCGACGACTTCGCTGGCGGCACCATCACCGTGTCGAATCTCGGTGCATATGGCATCGACCAGTTCGCCGCCATCATCAATCCGCCGCAGGCCGCGATCGTGGCCATCGGCAGCATCCGCAAGGCCGCCGTCGTGAATGACAAAGGTCAGGTCGTTGCCGGTCAGCGCATGTGGGTCGGCCTCAGTGGCGACCATCGTGTCGTCGATGGTGCCGTTGCCGCCACCTTCCTCGCCGAAATGCGCAAGCTGCTGGAAAATCCGGCGCTGATGCTGGTGTGATCAAACCGCGTACGTTGTTCACGCTTCAGCGTGACATGGCTTGGAACTGACACGCTAAAGCGTGAACAACATACTCCCTGCACAATCCCGGTAAGGGCCTGTGCAGTATCATCGTTTCAGCGCGGCCATGAAAACCGTGCTGCTCTCGCTTGTATTCGCCGCCTCCGCCTTTGCCGCTGACGCCCAACGTCCGAACATCGTGTTTATGCTCGCCGATGATCTCGGGCGTGCGGACTGCGGCTTCATGGGCGGGAAGGACATTCAAACGCCGCATCTCGACAAACTGGCGAAGGCGGGCGCGATTCTCGATCAATTCTACGTTCAGCCCGTTTGCTCACCGACGCGTGCGGCACTGATGACGGGTCGTTATCCGATGCGCCATGGCCTGCAAGTTGGCGTGGTGCGGCCCTGGGCTCAGTATGGCCTGCCGTTGGAGGAGCGCACGCTGCCGCAGGCGTTAAAGGAGGCCGGTTATGAAACCGCCATCGTTGGCAAATGGCATCTCGGTGATTTTCAGCCTGCCTATCTGCCGACGCAGCGCGGCTTTGACCATCAATACGGTCACTACAACGGCGCGCTCGATTACTTCACACACATTCGTGATGGCGGCTTTGACTGGCACAAGGATGACAAGGAGAACCGCGATGAAGGCTACTCGACCCATCTCATCGCCAAAGAATCCGTGCGCCTCATCAAGGAGCGCGATGCGAAGCAGCCGCTCTTTCTTTATGTGCCCTTCAACGCCGTGCATGCGCCGCATCAGGTGCCGGACGAGTATTTGAAGCCCTACGGCCACCTCAAAGGCAACCGCCAGAAGTACGCTGGCATGCTCGCTGCGATGGACGAAGCCGTGGGACAGATTGCGGCGGCAGTGCATGAAGCAGGACTGCGCAAGAACACGCTCTTCATCTTCTCCAGCGACAACGGTGGTCCCAGCCCCGGCCAGATCACCGACAATGGCCCGCTGCGTGCCGGAAAAGGCACGCTTTACGAGGGCGGCACACGCGTCGTCGCCTTCGCGACTTGGGACGGTGTGATCAAACCCGAAAGCAAAGTCACCGCCGCGCTGCACATGGTCGATTGGTATCCCACGCTGCTGAAGCTTGCCGGCGCATCGCTTGAACAAAAGCTACCGCTTGATGGTCGCGACGCCTGGCCTGCGATCACGCAAGGCTCTCCCTCACCAAATGAATTCATCCTGCTGAACACGACACCGAACAATGGCGCGATCCGCATAGGTGATTGGAAACTCGTGATGGGCGGCAACATCACCGACAGCGAGGAAGGCGGCGAAGCGAAGGCGAAGAAAGGCAAAAAGAAAGCCGCAGACAAATCTGCCAACGTGGAACTCTTCAATCTCGTCACCGATCCGAACGAGAAAACGAACCTCGCGGCGGCAAACCCCGACAAAGTCGCCGAACTGCGTGCAAAGCTCAACGAACTCGCTGCTCAGGCCATTCCACCCAAGAGCGCCCCGAAGGCCGCCGATTTCAAGACGCCGCGCGTGTGGGGCCAGGCGGACTGAGACGCGTCATCACATCACAGAGTTCTGGTACGAGTTCAGCTTCACGGACGCATCATCGGCCACATTCACCCACACATGCACGTGCGGCGTGCCGCGGAAGTACCAGACGAAGGACGGGCCTTCGATGCGCCAATTGTCGTAAACGCCGTCGTTGCCGAGATCGCCTTCTTTGTAGAAGGCGAGGCTGCAATGATCGAGTCCGCCCTGCGCGGTGAGGCATTTCATCGCCTCGTCTTGGTCTGATTTGCGGAATGGCTCCAGCATATGGTTGAGAATGCGCTGGAGTTCCGCCTTCTGATCAGCGGCGAACTCGGACACCAAGCAGCCGGGAAACTTGCCGTCCTTGCCCTTGAATCCCACCAGTTCCTCGGTCGGCATGCCCTGCGTGACGAGTGCGAGCGCTTGATGCTTCGCATCCAGCACATGGTAGAGCTTGTTCGCCTCCAGCGCTTGATGCCAAAAGACATTGTGCGGATGATTCGGCTTCTCATAGAGCGCATCGCCTTCGTGCGCATACAGAATCGGACCGCCAAAGGCCACATGCTCGGAGCTGTCGCCATCACAACGCAGCGTCATGTGCCGGCTGCTGAGCACGAACTCAAACTTGCCGCTGCCCGGCTCCCCGAAGATCGCGATGCCCTGCTTGTTGCCGAAGCCGCCGATGTCGTCATCGAGCTGCTTGTCGAAACGCTCGTGCCACGCGGGAGCCGTGATGCCCTCGAAGATGGTGCGAATCATTGCCTGCTGATCGGCGGTGAAGAACTCGCTCTTGATCGCCGGTTTGGTGATGCGCCAGTTGTTTTCCAGGCGCGTGCGCAGCAGACCACGCTTCGGGTCCACATAATCCCACGCAAAGCAAATTTCCTTCCGCTGCTCCGGCTTCAGGGATTCGTAAAGCAACTTCACGACCGACTCCGGTGCTGCGGGTGCGGCAAACAGCGTTCGCGGCGCTGCGGCGAGAGCCGCCAGTGATGCAGTGGAGCGGAGAAACGACCGGCGGCTCAATTTGGCATTCATATCCGCGATGCTATCGGAACGGCGAAGTTGGGGCAAGACTGTTGATCGGCGGGCAGTGCGGATGTTAGGTCACCACATCATGGATCTGCCCGATGTCATCGCCCATTGCCTCAGTCTGCCAGGTGCGGAGGAAACGACACCGTTTGGGCCCGAGGCGCTGGTGTACAAAGTCGGCAGCAAGATGTTCGCCGTCACCGTGCCGGAGGATTTTCCGCCGCGCATCAACCTCAAATGCGATCCCGAACGCGCCATCGAGCTGCGGGACGAGCACAAGGCCATCAAGCCAGGCTGGCACATGAACAAGCGCCACTGGAACACCGTCGTGCTCGATGGCAGCCTGCCACCGAAACTCGTGCACGAGTTGGTCGAGCACTCGTATCAGCTCGTCGTCGATGCGCTGCCAAAGAAGGCGAGGGAGGGGCTCAAAAGTAGTCCAATTGCAGAAATCAAACACCATCAATTATTCAGCATGAAATAGAGGCTCTCAATGAATCCATTGCAAATGGGGCAGTGTAGTTCGCCATTCTTGTCACGGAAAACTGGCCACCTCCTGAATTCAATTTTGGGTCGTTCACGGGAAACTAGTTTGACTAGTGTCTGACAATGATGGCAACGAGTGAATCCAAGGCTGGGCGATTTTCGAACTCGGCGGCTTTGACCCAATGGCATCTGTTGTCTGCCTTACCGATGCCGAGCTTGTGCAAAGCTTCACGCAGACGTTTTTTGGGCAGCGGCGGCAGTTGCGACACAAAAGCCAGCACTTGATCGGACAATTCAACCCTGATGGTCATCAAGCGTGGAGAGCGGACGGAATTACGTCTTGTCCGCCGCGTTGTTGCGAATCGCCTTCATCGCTTTCTTGTCCTGCATGATTTCCATTGTCTCCAGCATGGACTCCATCCTCTCACAAAAGAGAAAAAAGCCGACGATCTGCTTGTTCTTTGTGATCGGCACCGGTCGCTGCTGGGAGTCCCGGATAATCGACAACAGCTTTTTCTGAGCTTGTGCAATGGTAAAGGCGGCTGGCATGAGGATTATTTCCGCACTCAAAGGTGACGATCAACGCTAGTTTCAGCCTCTATTCCTTTGCGTCTTCGCGTCTTTGCGTGAAGAAAATAGCGCTCTGAATGACCGACCTCTTCAAACACCCTCTCTGCAACGCCGAAGACCTCGGCAAGGCGATCCCTGATCACGAACTCGGCGTGTCTGTGTGTCTGCCGCTGTGGAAGCATGTGATCGGTTATGAGGAGGGCGATCAGGAGATCGTCTCTAAGTTCAAATCCGGCTATCCGCGCTTCTGCTGCCCGCCGGCGATCACGCGGTTGTTTGAAGCCGCCGAAAAGGAGTTCGCCGCCGCTGGTGAGCGCTGCCTCGTGTTTCCGCGTGTTGTGCATGCGGAGCGCTGCGTGCAGTTCATCGAAACCGGCCTTGTGGTCGAATGGACCGCGCATCAGTTCGGTGTCGCGGTGTTTCCAGCGGAGAGCTACGTGAAGGCCCGCAAGTTCTGGCGCTTCTGCGGCGAATGCGTGAGCACAAGGCAGGCCTGTGATGCGCTGGGAGAACACAAGAGCACTGCAAACAGCGAAGAAGGCAAGGCTGCGAACCGGATCATCCGCGAACGCATCGCACAACTCGCCGGACAACAACCTGAGGATGTCTTTCTCTTCCCGTCCGGCATGGCGGCCAATTTTGCGGTGCATCGCATGCTCACGCACCTGTTCCCTGGCCGTAAAACCGCCCAACTCGACTTTCCGTATGTCGATGTGCTCAAGCTCCAGCAGCTTTTTGGCAGTGGCGCCCATTTCCTGCCGCTGATCAAGGACAGCGAGTATGACGATCTGCGCACGCTGCTGCAACGCGAACCTCTCGCCGGTATCTTCTGCGAAGCGCCGAGCAACCCCCTGCTCCGCTGCGTCGATTTCGAACGCCTGCTCGCGATTCGTGCTGCCGCGCAGCCCGGCGTGCCGATCATCGTCGATGACACGATCTCTACCGTCGCGCATGTGGATGCGCATCGCGTCGCCGATGTCGTCACCACGAGCCTGACAAAAAGTTTCTCCGGCGCAGGCGATGTTCTGGCCGGTAGCGTCGTTTTGAATCGGAAATCGCCTCACCACGCCGCTTTCTCAGCGTTCCTGACCGCGCACGCCGATCACGAACTCTGGCGTGGCGATGCCGTGGCGCTCGAACTCAACAGCCGCGACTTCACTCAACGCGCCACCGCGATGAGCCGCAACGCCAAAGCGTTGTCCGATCACATGCGCTCGCATCCCAAGGTGGATCGCGTATGGCATGCGGCAACGGAAGGCGGACGCGGTTATGAATTCATCCGCCGCGAGAACGGCGGCTACGGCTGCCTGTTCTCCTTCACGCTGAAGAACCCTGAACAGACCAGCGCCAAGTTCTACGACACGCTTCGCGTGTGCAAAGGCCCCAGCCTCGGCACCAACTTCACCCTTGCCTGCCCTTACACGCTGCTCGCGCACTACGATGAACTCGACTGGACCGAAAGCTGCGGCGTCAGCCGCTGGCTCATCCGCGTGTCCGCTGGTCTGGAAGACACGGCGGACTTGATCGAGCGCTTTGACGAGGCGCTGGCAGTCGGTTGAGCTGGAGCGCGAGTTTTCCCGCCTGCATCGCTATGCGAAGCATTGCGGGCAGGTAACTCGCCACGCTTTCCTGCCGTTCACGCATCCTCCCAAAGTGGCGAGTGGTCTTCGACACACTCGCGCTCCACGCGAACGCGCATTCAATCACTTGTGTGAACGCCACCACCAAGTCAGAAAGTTCCCCAGCCCGCTGAACTTGAACTGTGGGTCCACCCAGCGCTCGATCACATAGAACGCGAAGTAGTAGGCACGGCAGAAGCCCCACACGCACAGCACGAGCAGCAACGCCGCGCGCCAACTCCAGTTTTCCACGAGCAGGATTGCTGCTGACATCAAACCGATGATCAGAAACAGCCAGCCTTTGAGCCACATGGCCTTGGTGGAATGGAGATCGCGCATTGGGATGTCATTCACAAGGAGGGGCGGTTTTCAACCGCCCAGGCGCTTGGAAAGCGCCGCTCCTTGATCTTACTTCTTCTCCAGCCGCACATAATCCAGCCCCACCATATTCCCCGGCGCAGCCGCAGGATTTGGCGGGGCGATGGTGAAGGTGAGCACATGATCGCCGGGGATGAGTTCGTGGGTACCCCAGTCGAGTTCGTCGGTAAGGATGACCTTGTCCGCGTGGTAACCATCGAAGGAGGAAGCCACAGGTTTGCCGTCGAGGGCGATGCTGATGACGCCGTAGTCACGGGCCATGGTGAGGACGCCGAGGAGCTGGTATTTGCCGGCTTCTTTGACCGGGATGGAGAGCGTGAGTTTCTGATCGGGCTTGGCACCGGTCCACCAGAGCTGTGAGCCGCCACTCCACTTGTTGCCGAAGCCGCCCATGCCTTGAATGCGCGTGCCACCGCCGGTTTTGGCGATGATTTTGAGCGCTTCGCCTTCGAGCGCGCCTTCGACCGTTCGTAGTTCGGCCTTTAGGCCGTCCGGACGGGCTGAAGCCCGAACTACGGAACTCTGAAGATACTTTACCAAATCAACCACCATCTCGGGCTGCAGTGCATCAAACAGTCCCTCTGGCATCGTGCTGAGCTTCGACACCTCACGCTTGGCGATGTCGGCCTGCGGCAGTGTGAACTCGACGCCGCCCATCATGGCGATCTTCACCACGGCGGGGCTTTCGTCCTTGATGACACCGCCCATCACACGACCATCCTTCATGGTGAACAGATTGAGCTGGTAGGCCTTGCCGATCACCGCGTTCGGATCGAGCACGTTTTCGAGCAGGTAGTTCAGATCGGCACGATTGCTGCCGGTGATGTCGGGGCCGACGTTCTGGCCTTCGCCGAAGAGCTTGTGGCACTGGCCGCAGGTGGCGGTGAAAAGCATCTTACCCTTGGCGAGGTCGCCTTTGGCCAAAGCGGCAGGCGTGAGGAGGTCGCGATACTTTTTCGTGCGCTCGCCGAGATCAGCCTTTGGTGCATTCACATCACCCCAGGCGGATTTGATGAGCGCGTTGATCTTCTTGTCGTCGAACGCGGTGAGTTGTCGCACCAAAAACGGCGACAAGGCCGTCGCAGGCACCGTCTTGGCCTCCACGGCCTGCAGGAGCGCTTTCGCTCCTTCTTTGGTCGAGGCGAGGGTGTTGATGGCATCGGCTTGCTCGGATTTCGTGAGGCCGGGGAACTTGCCGGTCAGAACGCTGATGGTTTCAGGATCACGCAAGGAGGCGAGAGACTGGATGGCTTTTTTGATGAAGGATTCCGGTGCCGCATGCACCACGATGGCTTCCTGAAGATACTTGGCCGTTGGTAGATCCTGGGCTTGGAGAAGGATGCTCAATGCGCGCTCACGTTCATTCAGCGGCGTGTTGGGCAGACCCACGCGTTCACGGAACTGTTTCAGGGCATCGGCATCGCCAAACAAAGCGCTGAGTTCGTTGACAAGCTGTTCCGTAGTTCCGCTCGGAGTCCCGGCTTTAGCCGGAGAGGCGTCCTTCGCGGCATTCGTCGTCGCAGACCCAGCGTCCCCCTTTCCGCCTGAAGGCGGGACTCCCAACAGCTTCTTCGCGATCTCCGGCCAGTTCGGCGGCATCGTCAGTTTCCCGCCGTTGCGTGCAGCGGCGACGATCATGGCGAGCACCGGCTCGCGCTTTGCGGCATCGGGTTCCTTCGCGAGTTCAGCAAGCATCGCGGCACGGCCCGCATCATCGGCGGACATGCGGCGATAGATGAAGCCGGTGACTTTTTCGAGCTTCGACGCTTTCGCGAGCTGCATCCCCACCGCCGGGTCCGCCGCCACGACAGGCTCGATGCCATACCAGATGAGCAGCGGGATCATCGGGTCGTCCTTGTCCTCACCGTGCTTGAGGAGCGCGGTGGCGAGGTCTTTGCGCTGATCGAGTGGGAAACGCTGGAGAGCGGAGGCGAGTTCCCGTCGATAGACTGGTGCGGGAAATGAAGGTTCTTGCCGCCACGTGAAGAGTTTGTCATCAAAGGCATGAGGATTGGCCTTGGACATCATTTTTTCGACTCCAAGCCTCGCACCCCATGCCAGAAGCTGATCCGTTTCATCAGCACCCCAGTTGGCTCGTGTATCGCCATTCGTCGCATGGAGAAGCCACATACTACGCAGGCGCTCAGACGTGGTCGCTCCCTTCGTGACGTGAAAGGCGGCATAGTTCTCGATGATGTCAGCCTTGAGCGACTTTGAAGCCGCCTTTTCAGACACTATCCGCCTCGCCATACGCGAGAACCACTCGTTCTCTGTTTGCACGGCGAGTTTGGCGAGTGCTCCATCGCTTTCCTTGGCGAGATCGAAGGGAGCGTCTGGAAACTGGAGCGCACGCGTCTCGCGTGTTGCGTCCGGCGTCCCGCCGGATGCCGTCCCTGTGCGCTCGTCAGCGACCGAAACGTTCGCGGCAGAACGGTCTTCCGCGGGACGCGAAAGACTGCCTGCGGGACGCAGGCGCTCCTCTCCATACGTGATGCGATAAATCCGCCCGTTGCTGCGGTCCCAGTTTTCGACGGCGTTGCTGCCGCGGTGGCAGATTTGCTGGTCGCTCCAGTCGCTGACATACAAGGCGCCGTCGGGACCGACTTTTTGGGTGACGGGGATGAAGTGCATGTCGTTCGACCGCAGAAAATCGCTGCCGTGTTTGCCGATGTAGGTGCTGGCGTGTGGATCAGTGTAGTTGGTGACGAGACGATGACCGTGGAGGTTACCGAAGATCAGTTGATTGCGATACGTCGGCGGGAAGAGGTTGCTCTGATAAATGGCGAGGCCGCAATGCGCGTGGCCGCCGCCGAGGGCGTTCGTGTCGTTGTTCATGACGCCGGCACCGGTTTTGGCATCGAACGTCACATCGGGCCGCGCACTGCCGGCGTAGTGCGCGTGGTCGGCGATGGTCTTGATGTCCTCGTAGGTGTGCGCGTTGAAGTGCTGCCCGGCCTGCCGCTGATACCGCCCGCCGGGAACGATATGGTAGAGATGCGGGATGACGCAGGCGGTGACGAAGAACTCGCCATGCTGGTCGTAATCGAGTCCCCAAGGATTGCTGGTGCCCTCGGCGAAGATCTCAAATTCATGCCACACGGGATGGTAACGCCAGATGCCGGCATTGATGGGAATGCGCTGCTCATCCGGCGTGCCGGGCTTGCCTACCTTGCTGTGCGTGAAGACGCCGTGGCAGCCATACAACCAGCCGTCCGGGCCCCAGATGAAGCTGTTGAGCGTTTCGTGCGTGTCCTGGCTGCCCCAGCCGTCGAGGAGGGCGTAGGCGGTGAAGTTGAGGCCGGGAACCTGAGTCAAGGCAGTCAAGTGGGTCAAGGTAGGGGGCAAGGCGTGCTTCGAGGTATCCTTGACCTCTTGACCCTTTGACTCCTTGACCAAGCCAACCGGCGTGTCCCCATCCCGTGGAATGAACATCAAATACGGCGCGGCACCGACCCACACACCGCCGAAGCCGAGCTCGATGCCGCTGACGAGGTTCAGGCCTTCGCAGAAGATTTTTTTCGTCTCGAAGGTGCCGTCGCCGTCCTTGTCTTCGAGAATCTTGATGCGGTCCTGGCCTGCGCCAACTTCACGCGGTTTCGGATAGCTGTTGCCTTCCACGACCCAGATGCGGCCGCGTTCGTCGAAGGTGAAGGCGATGGGCTGCACGAGGTCCGGCTCGGCGGCGATGAGCTCCGCCTTGAAGCCGCCGGGGAGCTGCATGAGGTCCAAGGCGTGAGGGAGCGCACGCGTCTCGCGTGCTGCGTCCGGCGTCCCGCCGGATGCTGGTTTGTCGCTCTCTCCAGCCGGAGTGTTTGCGCCCGCCTTGGGACGGTCTTCCGCGGGACGCGAAAGACTGCCTGCGGGACGCAGGCGCTCCCCGCTGACGCGCGTGCCATGCGCATAGTCTTTTTGAGGCTTCAATGCCTCCCCATAGAGCTTCTTCGGCCTCAATAGCTCCGCTGTCTCTTCGCTGATCTCCTTCCGCTCCTGCGTGAGGATGAAAACACCCGCTTTGTTGCCCACAACGATGTCGGGCAGCTTGTCGCCATTCACATCGCCGACCTGCACATCCACACCAACGCCGCTCTCGGCATCGACGAGGTGCGGGACGAAATCGACGCCGCCCTTGCCGTCGCGCTTGGTTTGATACCAGTAGATAACGCGGTGGCCGCGCTCGTCGGGATCATGGCCGTTGTGCGCCCAGTAGCGCTTGCCGGTGACGATGTCCTTCACGCCATCGCCGTCAATGTCGGCGAGAAACGCGGCGTGCGGCTGGGAGAAGACGATGCCGTAGTCGTTGTCCTGCGGCTGCTCGCTGGCGAGCATGATGCGCTGCCAGTGTGGTGCGACCGTCTCGGTTGCATTCGGCAAGCCAGAGGCTTGCGCTACTTTGTTCTGCAAAAACACCGCCACGCCATAGCGATGCGCGGCGAGGCTGGTGAAGACATCGTTCGTGCCGTTGCCGTCGAAGTCATAGGCGAACATCTGCGCGCCACCGCCGACTCCGGCGGCGAAGTTGTGCTGCGTCCAAGGAGCCGGACTTGCCAAGTCCGGGAGGGAGTTGGCAACTCCCGATCCTTGATTCTCCCACCAACGGCGTGCCTCCAGCAAGTCGAGCGAGCCATCGCCATTCACATCGCCGACGCCAAGGCCGTGGGTGAATTTGGCGGCGCCCATGTCGCCGCTGACAGCGACGAACGGCCACTTCTCCGTGGGCTTGTCCCAGTTCGGGGCGAACCAGCCGAATTTGCCGCCGGTGCTGCACACGATCTCCGGTTTGCCGTCGCCGGTGATGTCGGTGAAGACGGGCGATTCGTTGTCCACCACGTCGGCGACGATGTGCATGGGCCACGGTTTGTCGTCGTACGTGCCGGGATTCAGATACAGCCGCGCTTCCTTGCCGGGGAAGCCGAGGATGAGGATGTCGTTGCGCTTGTCGGCATTGAAGTCGTGGACGTAGGCGAAGAAGTTGTCCGAGTAGCCATTGATGCTGAAAATCTTCGGCTCGTAGTAGGCATGCTTCTTTTCAAACGCCGGGCCTTCCCACCAGAACGGGCCGGAGACCACATCGGGTTTGCCGTCGCCATTGATGTCGCCAATCGCGGCGCCTTCGGAATAGAAGTCACCGTGGAGTTGCTGGCGCTTCCAGGTGATCTGGGTGGCGGCGTGAAGGCTGGAAGCCGCGAGGGCGAGAAGGAGCAAACGTTTCATGATTGGTGGACACAAACGCTATCAGAAAGCGGCGCTGATGGACAACTTTTATGCGCCATCGACCATCGGGCCGTTTATTCTGCCCGTATGCCCCCTGTCTTTATCCTCAACGAAGAACCCATCCAGCCCGCCACGACGGTCTTCAAGTCCGGCGAGGGCGCCGAGGCGCAGTTTCTCGGCGTCGTACGCGGTATGGAAGACGGCCAAACGATCTCCGGCATCGATTACTCAGCTTATCTGCCCATGGCAGAGAAGATGCTGCGTGAACTCGTCAAGCTTGGCGAACGCGAGCACGGCCCGCACCGTGTCTTCATCCAGCATCGCCTCGGGTTCGTGGCAGCGGAGCAGCCGAGCATCCTCATCAAGGTACGCACGAAGCACAGCGCGGAATCCTTCGACCTGTGCCACTGGTATTTGAAGGAGATCAAAACCTGCGTGCCGATCTGGAAGCGGGCGGTGTTTGTAAATCAGGGGTAATTCGGATTTGCCGCAGAGCACCGGAACTCCAGGCGGCTTGATGGTGGAACGGAGAGTAACTTTCGCCTGGAAGTTAGGAGTTGGGAGAACAAGCGTGGCCTTGATTTTGGCAGTGGAATTTCGGGCAGTGGAATGTGCCAGAAAACAAATTCCACTGCCATACTCAGGAAGTTATTCGGGAGGGACAAAGAGCCGGAGAAGCAGGGATTTTGAACTCAAAAACTCTGTCTTTGCTCTGCGGCAATGTCGAACGTCCCTCTGCTGCCGTCACTTCCCAACCACCGGCAAAAACTGCACCGCATCCGCGATGACGACCTTGTTTACCTCCGTGCCATCGTTTGAGACGCGCACCCAGCCAGCGCGGCCCGCTTCAAACCGAAAGGTGCCGAGTGTGCGGAACAACCGGCCATGTTCGGGCTCCTGCTGCTGATTGACCACGACCTTTGCATCGCCATCTACGTGATGAATGGTCACCGGGGTCTTCGTTGAACGCCGCACATTGTAGCAATGCGCCAGCCGCACCTCATACCAGCCCGCCTTCGACAAGTTTGGCGTGAAGGTCACGGACTTGCTCCCCTTCCCCGCCTTCATATCATGTAGGTAACCCAGCCCCACATACGGCGGCGTGTGCGTGGAGTACTGCCACTCGCCCACGAGTTCGGCATCCATTTCATCGACCACGATGCCCGGCAGCGTCGTTGGATCGGCCGCGATAAACTTCACCATCTCCGGCCGGTCCACCTCTCCCGGCGGGTGAATGTTTCTGACGGCCTTCGGATGTGGTTTGAGCGCCTCGTCGGCTATGACGACACCAAGAGCGATCAAAATCATCAAGGATAGAAAGTATCGAATCATGTTCAGTGCTGATCGGTTACTTCCCGGCCTTCTCATTCAATAAATACCCCAGCAAATCAATGAACAACGCTTCATCGAGCGTCTGGCCAAACGTGGGCGGCATGAGGGAGATGGGGGTGACTTCGGTTTTGGCGATGTCCTTCTTGGCGATGCGGTTTTCTTTGCCGGTGGCATCGGCGAGGAGTTGGATCTGGCCGAGTTCGGCTTTGAGGAAACCAGAGAAGGTGCCGCCATCCTTCAGCGTGAGGGTGTGGAGATGAAAATGCGCATCGACATTGCGATTCGGGTCGAGGATGTCTTCGCAAAGCCGTGCGGCACCGCGTGCGCCGATGCCATCGAGCTGGGGGCCGATGAGACCGCCTTCGCCTTTGATTTGATGGCAGGCGGCGCAGTTCATCTTGAAGACGTTGGCTCCGGTTTCGAGATCGGGCTTGGCTTTGGCAAAGGCGGCGACACGAGCAGCGATGAGGGTATCGAGCTGCTTGCGTTGCTCGGGTGAAACGGGCAGCGGTGGTGGTGCGGGACGTGGCGGGAGATAAGCAGCGAGTTTTTCGCGCAAGACGGCCGGGGCGCTGTGCTGGAGTATGACGGCGAGGGTTTTGAGGCTCTCGCGTGTGGTGTCGGCGTTTTGGAAATCATTCACGTTGATGACGGCGGGCTCGATGCGGGTGATGCCGAGCCAGGCGTAGGCTTTGCCATCATCGCCGTCGATGACTTCGAGTGTGATGGGTTTTCCAATGTGAGCCTTGAGATCAAACTCGACTTGTTTGGCGATGTCGGTGCGCGGTGGGAAGGCGCTGGAGATGATTTGGCGTGTCTTGGCTTCGCGGAGGTGAATGACGTTCTTGGCGTGCGGCTCGGCTTTCGGTGGACCGCGATGGCCGTTGATCCAGAGAGCAAGTTTGGCCGGTGCGGTGAAGGTAATCGACTTCAGCGTGCCAGTGCGACTTTCTTCATCGCCACCACCTTTGGCGATGCTTTGCAAGACAGGTGCCTCGGTGCCATCGGTGAGCTTGCGAGGCTGAAGGGTCCATTTGGCTTCGCCGAGAGTTGTCCAGGTGGGTGTTGGCTTGGTGGTGGTGGAATGGAGAAGCTGCGTGGCGTGTTGTTGTGCCCAGGAGAGGAGTTCTGGTGGTGGTGACATGCCGCGTTCGCTGAGGCCATCGGAGAGGGCGGTGAGGAGCGGGAGTGGAGTGGTGGAGTTTTGGAGTGATGCTTGTTTGGCGAGAGCGATGGCTTGGGGCAGGAGTGTGGGATCGCCGAAGCGTGCGATGTGCTTGATGCTGGCAGGTGTCATGTTTTGGCCAGTTTGGAGGTGTTGAAGGGAAAAAGTGGCTGCGTCAGCGGTTGGGACAGCTTGGAGTACTTCGATGAACCAAGGCTTATCTATCATCTTTCCGATCCATCTGCGTGCCTCGGAGTCTTCCAGCCATCCCGGCTGCGAAAGCACGTCTCGCAACAGCAATCGCAGAGAGTACACATAAGCCGTATCGCCCAACTTGTGAGACAACCAGTTCTCAGGCCCAGCAGGTGAAAGCAGATCGTTGGTAAGCAGCACCAGCATCTTCACCATAATCCCGTGCCAGTTTGGATCACCAACCAGAAAGTCCGGTCGTTGCAGGAGCGCCTGAGTTGCGGCCCGCCCTATCGCACTACCACGACCATCGAATGCGATGCCCAGGTTCCATTTCTCCCAAGGATGAAGTTTGTCATAGGAGCCAATGACCTGTGAAGCGTGAGACATCACAAGGCCATTAAGCTCCGAGCCATTGTCCTCGACCCAAGATCCGCCCGTATGAAGTGCTCGTAAAATGTTCGACACGAGAAAGCGCTCTCCGAGGTATGACAACGCCCATGTCGTATAGGCCATGCGCATATCAGACTGCGGCCAATTGACACGGATAAAATGAAAGTCTCCGATGTCGTTGGGCCGCAAATCAGGAGGCTCGCGATCCCCTTGTGCCACCATGGATTCTCCGGATTTAAAGACGCGGAAGAATTCTGGCAGCCACTCTTTGGTGCCACGTAGTCCTACTTCGCGCAGCGCGAGATGACGTCGGGTGAGGTTCGGATTGCCCAGCTCATCGGCAATCTGCTTTGCTGACATGGCGTTGAAGTTATCCGATGGCGCAGTCGAGTCCTTCTTCACCACTCGCCAAATACGCCCGCGTTCCTTGTCACGCCCTGGATGATCCAGCGGCACTTCGTAGTGGCCGATGATCTTGTTGTAGAAGTCGGCGATGTAGAGAGCGTTGTCGGGGCCGAGTTGGAGATCGACGGGGCGGAACCAGGGGTCGTCGCTGGTGAGGAAGTCGGGCTGCTCGTTAGCCTTGGGTGTGGAACCGGTGAAGGTGACTTTGTCTTGGTTCACACGAGACGTGACACAGTTGCCGACGAAGGTGTGATCGTCCCATTCCGTGCCCCAAACACCGCCGTCGATGTAAACGATGCCGCAGATGCCAGTGGAGCCGTGGCTGTGTTCGCACATCACCCGTGCGAAACCGAGTCCATCGTCTGGCTTGCCAAAGCTCGGGTAATGCGCGCCGCGAATGAGCTGGTAGATCGGCGAGCTGTGGCAGTCGGCGCTGTAGAGATTGCCGTAGCGATCCCAGCACAAGCCAAACGGGTTCACCTGGCCGTGCGTCCAGGCTTCGACGCGTGAACCATCGGGCTTGAAGCGGAAGACGTTGCCGCTGTGCAAATCGAGGGTGCTGCCGTCTTTCGCTTTGAAGTGAGAGGTGTTGTTGAAGCCGTGCGTCGCATACACCCAGCCGTCGAGGCCGAGGCGGAAGCTGCTGCACATGCCATGGGTGTCTTTTTCATAACCGAGGGGGCCGAAGAGGATTTCGCGATGATCGGCGATGTCATCGCCGTTCGTGTCGGCGAAGTACCAGATGTTCGGAATGCTCCAGGCGATGCAACCGGCCTTGTGCTCGGGTTTGTGCCAAGGGAGCACGCCGGTGGGGATGTTCAGTTCGTTGGCAAAGTCGGTGACTTTGTCGGCTTTGCCGTCGCCGTCGGTGTCCTCGAGGATCTTGATGGCATCGCGGCTGCCTTTGACATTCGTGCCTTGTGGATCGGCCCAACGGCTTTTGTCTGCGGCATAGGGGTATTCGACGGTGGAGGAGACCCAGAGGCGGCCACGGGCGTCGAAGGCGATGTTGATCGGCTTGTTGATCTGCGGCTCGCTGGCGAAGAGCTGGACCTCGAAGCCGGACGGCACATGAAACCCGGCGCGTTCTTGTTCCGGTGTCAGCGCATCGGTTTCACGCACGAGGCGAAGTTTTTCCTCGGCGGCATGAAGCGTGAAGGTGAGAGCCGAAACGACGGCAAAGCAGCGGAGGAAATGCATGGAGGCATTACAACGCAGGCGGCGGTGCTCCTTCAAGCATTTGCTGAATGCGCGACTCGGATCAATCCACCGCACAGGTGCTCGTATCGCATGAAACATGGGACACTTCCGCGCGCAGCGCTCCATCGCTGCGCAAACGCAGCAAGCGCGAGAGACTGATGCGGTTGCTGGAGATCCAATGCACCGCACGTCGAGCGATTTGCTGCATGCCGGGGCTGGCGAGCCGCAGCGACCATTCGCGATACTCGCGCAAGGCCCACAGGCACGTCACCCATGCTCCAGCACCTTGCCAGAGCGATCCGTCATCGCCCATGACGACGATTTCCTGATCGGCGCGAAGGTTCGGAAGATCGGGACAACGTTTCTGCGCTTGTTCGGAGTCGTA
>JAYVIO010000003.1:0-6573 GCA_043770175.1 Verrucomicrobiales bacterium
GTCGCGGGTTACGAGTCCGGCTTCGGCCATCAGGTGCTCGGGCAGACGTGGGTGGGCCATTACGGCAAAAATCACTCACAGAGCACGCGTATCGCCATCGTGCCGGACAAGGCGGCGCATCCGATCCTGCGAGGCGTGAAGGACATTTGGGTGCAGGCAGGCGGTTACGTCGGCAAACCGACCGATGGCGAGATTTTGACGATGGCGCAGCCGCTGGATGGCATGACACAGGATTCAACTGCATCAAAGACACAGCCGCCGCAGCCCAGCGAGTGGACACGCTCTTATAAAAGCGCTTCGGGCAAAGTTGGCCGCGTTTTCACCTCCCTTTACGGAACATCAGAGGACATCACGAATGAAGGCTATCGTCGCATGATGGTGAATAGTTGTTTCTGGGCCGTGGGTCTGGAAGACGCGATCAAAGCGGACCTGAACATGGCTTTCGTCGGTGCGGCCAAGCCGAACACCTTTGGCGGCGGCGCTTATGCTCGCGGGATCAAACCGGAGATGTATGCAGGCTTTGAAAGCCCGATCCCGGCCAACAACAACACGAAGGGACCGGAGAAGCCGAAGAGGGAAGACAAGAGAGCCGATAAAAAAGCGGAGAAGCAAGCCGCGAAAGCCGACGAATCGGCCAAGCCAACCGTCGCGACCGGCAAACCGGCTCGCTTTGTCCGCATCGAGATTCCCGGTGACAAGAAGTGCCTGCAGATCGCCGAGATCGAGATCCTGAGCGGCGGGAAGAACATCGCGAAGGGTGGCAAGGCCAAGCAATCGACGACGGGACATGGCGGCGACGCAAATCGTGCGATGGATGGCGACAAAAACCCGAACTATGGGAATGGCATGACGCACACGCAGGAGAACCAGCCGAATCCTTGGTGGGAGGTCGATCTCGGTTCCTCACAACAAGTGGATGAGATCAGCCTTTGGAGCCGTCGGGGCTTCTCAGATCGTCTCGGCGATTTCACGCTGCAATTGCTCGATGAAGGGCGCAAAGCGGTGTTCGAGCTGAAGAATGTCGCCGCTGGCGATTCGCTCACGATTGATGTCAAAGGTGGCGGCAAGCTCGCTTACTTGGACTTTGATGGAAAACCCGGCAAACCGGCTGCAAAGGGTGGTGGTGGTCGTTCCGCGCCAGCAGCGGCGAAGGAGCCTGCGCTCGTCGAAGTGCCTGCGGACTACAAAGACACGCTGCCGTTTGCTTTTAGCAAAGGCGACACCGTGGCGATCCTTGGCAACGGCCTACCCGACCGCATGCAGCACGATGGCTGGATGGAGACGGTGCTGCAAAGCGCCCTGCCAGAGCAAAACGTGCGCTTCCGCAACATGAGCGCCAGCGGCGACCGCCCGAACTCTTTCCCACGCAGCGGCGGGCACATGCACATGACGGATTACCTGCGCCATGTGAAGCCGGATGTCGTGTTTGCCTTCTTCGGTTACAACGAGTCCTTCGACAACAAGCCGGACGATTTCAAAAAGCAGCTCGTCGATTTCGTGAAGTATGTGCGCGGCACGAAGCCGAACGGGATGTCCTTCCCGCGCATCGTGCTCTTCAGCCCCATCGCGCATGAGGACACGAAGAACCCGAACGTGCCGAATGGTGCGGAGCACAATCCGCAGCTCGAAGCCTACACGAAGGCCACCGAAGCCGCCGCAAAGGAGGCGGGCGTGGGCTTTGTCGATCTCTTCCATCCATCGCTCGATCTTTTCAAAGCCGCGAAGGAGCCGCTGACGATCAATGGCGTGCATCTCAGCGCCGAGGGCAATCGCCAGCTCGCCGAAGTCATCGCGAAGGCCTTGCTCGGCAAAGAAGTCGTCGCGTCTGCCTCGCTCGAAGAGCTGCGTGAGGCCGTGATGGAGAAGGACGTGCATTGGAACGCCCGCTACCGTGCCCGCGATGGCAATGACGTGTGGGGCGGTCGCTCGACGCTCTCCTTCACCGATGGTCAGACCAACGCCGTCGTGCTCCAGCATGAGCTGACGATGCTCGACGTCATGACCGGCAATCGCGATCCCAAAATCTGGGCCCGCTCGAGAGGCGGCGATTTGAAAGTGGACGACAGCAACGTGCCGAAGCCCGTGCCCGTGATCTCGAATGTGGGTGGCAAGAGCAAGTCCTCGAACGCGCAGAAGGAAGGCAGAACCGAATACATCAGCGGCCAAGAGGCGATCAAGCACATGGCCTTCGATCCGCGCTTTGAAGTGAGCCTGTTTGCCGATGAAGCCAAGTTTCCGCAGCTCATCAACCCCGTGCAAATGCAGGTGGACACCAAAGGTCGCCTGTGGGCCGCCGTGTGGCCGACTTACCCAACCTGGGAGCCGCTGAAAGGCATGAACGACGCGCTCGTGATCTGCCACGACGACAACAACGACGGCAAGGCGGACCGCGTCACCGAGTTCGCCAAAGTGTCGAATCCGCTCGGCTTTGAGTTCTGGAACGGCGGCGTCATCGTCACCTGCGCACCGGACATCATCTTCCTCAAAGACACCGATGGCGACGACGTGGCCGACTTGCGCACCATCATGCTGCAAGGCGTTGATTTCGCCGACACGCACCACGGCGCAAACAATCTCGTCATGGGCCCCGATGGCGGCATCTACTGGCAGAGCGGCGTCTTCATGGTGCATAACCACGAGCATCCGTATGGCCCATCGTTGCAGGCTGGCGCGAGCGCCATGTATCGCTTCGATCCACGCCGCTTCACCATCGCGAAACACGCGGACAACTCGCCCAACCCGCACGGCATCAGCTTTGACTCCTGGGGCTATCATTACGCCACCGACGGCACCGGCGGTCGTGCGTATCAAGTCCGCCCCGAAGGCAACGGCTTCAAAATGTATGAGCTGCTCAAGAAGGAAGTGCGTCCCGTCACCGCGAGCGAAGTCGTCAGCAGCACTCACTTCCCCGAAGACATGCAGGGTGACTTCCTCATCTGCAACGTCATCGGCTTCCTCGGCATCAAGCACTACGACCTCGCCCGCGATGCCGATAAAGGCAGCGTCTGGGGAGAGCCTGCCGGTGCCGAACTCACCGTCAAAGTCACGCAGGCCGACGGCAGCATCACTGAGGACAAATCACGCGGCCTGCTCATGAGCGGCGACAAGAACTTCCGCCCCAGCGACGCCGTCTTCGGCGCGGACGGCGCGCTCTACATCGCCGACTGGCACAACGTCATCATCGGCCACATGCAGCACAACGTGCGCGATCCGAACCGCGACCACAAACACGGCCGCATCTATCGCATGACCGCCAAAGGCCGCGACTTGCAAAAGCCTGTCGCCATCGACGGACAGGCCGTGCCCGCTTTGCTCGAAAACTTGAAGCATCCCGCCGATGGCGTGCGCCATCGCACCCGCGTCGAACTCAGTGAGCGCCCCACCGTCGAAGTCATCGCCGCCACGAAGGAATGGATGAAGCAGTTCGACGCCACGAAGAAAGATGATGCGCACCATTTGCTCGAAGCGCTCTGGGTTCACCAGCAGCACAACGTCCGCGACACCGCCCTGCTCGCCAAACTGCAAACCTCGCCTGAACTCCACGCCCGCAACTCCGCCAACGTCGTGCAGCAGCTTTGGTTCAACGTCGAAGCCAGCACCAAGGGCGGCGTCATCGCCGGTGAGGCCGAGGAGAAGGCAAAAAAATCCGGCATCCTCAGCGACACGCCCGAACTGACCACCATCCGCATCGGCACCATCCGCGAGCGCCTCATGTATGACGTGAAGGAGCTCAACGTAAAGGCCGGCAAGAAGATCAAGCTTACCTTCGCCAACACCGATGTGATGCCCCACAACCTCCTCGTCACCAAGCCCGGCAAAGCCGACGCCGTCATGAACGCCGCCATCGTCATGGGTGCCGCCGGCTTCGAAAAAGGCTTCATCCCTGCTGGTGATGATGTGCTTCATCACACCAAGCTGCTGGACATGAGCAAAGAGGAAACCCTCGAGTTCACTTTGCCCGCTCCAGGCGACTACCCCTTCGTCTGCTCCTTCCCCGGCCACGGCATCATCATGCGCGGCGTGCTGCATGTGAAGTAGCTTCGCCTTGTGTTGATATTCGATTGCCACAAATCACACGCCACAGTTAGTATGTTGTTTGCATGCTCTCTTGGCTCAAGAAACTCGGCACCACATCCTCGAACTGGCGTAACTCAAGCTATCCCTTGGATGAGCTGGAATGGCTGGAGAAAGACTTCAAGCCATTGGACTCGCTTTCCGCAGGTGTCTGCGAGCGGATCATGCAGTTCATCGCTACGGGAACGGAGGAGGTGCTGGTAACTTTGGCTGGAATGCGGGCTGCGAGCGGTGGGATCGCTTTGCGATGCAGTGGTTACGGAGGAAGGGCTTTGCCAGATCGTGACCGGTTCTTCGAACAGACGACGATTCTTGATCCTGCCTTTCATCTGCGGCTGGCCCTTGTCTATGAAGCTGCCACGCAGTTCTATGTGGCAGGTGGCCGGGGTCGTGTGGATGTCGCTCCCGGTTTAAAGGGTGGAGCCGAGTTTTTGGACGCCTATCTCTGGGAGGCTCTTCGGGTAGATGCCAATGTCTATCCAAAGAAGCCTTTGCCGTCGAGATTGTCCGCGGTTGAGATCGAAAAGATGCTGGAACTCCATGGCAATCCAACCTCCTGGTTGGTGCGGGGTGCCTTGGTGATTGATGTGACAAAGTGGGGTTACGGGGCAAACAGCAGTGGGATTATTCATGCGGTCACGGGGTTTCATGACTCGCTCGTGCGGCACCTTGGCATGGTGCGCGAGTGCCTGAATCAAAGTGATCACCGTGCCAAGACCCATGCGATTGAGGTGCTGCATAAGGCGAAGTTTTCGCCCGCTCACTGTGCGGATGCAGCGGCTCAGCTTGCGGTAAGCACGGCCAAGGGTGTGCGGGAGGCAGCGGAGGCGTGGATCATGCTCGATCCAGCGGCGGTGCTGCCGGAAATGAAGCGCATCGCGGTCGATGCGGGGCCGACGGAGCGCTTCCAGGCCGTGAAATGGATTCACAAGCATGGTGGTGAGGCTGGGCAGAGGTTCTTGGCAGATCGTCTGCCGGGAGAAAAGTCGGCGAAGGTGCTGGAGTTGATCGAAGGCTTTCTGAATCCTCAGGCCCAGGCGGATCTGGCCGTAGCACCCGAAGCGGCTGCTTTGCCACCTTTTCCGCCGGTGCCGGATCTGTTTGCCGAGCAGGCGCTCGATGAGTCTGTCCTCGAAGATCTGCGTGCAGTGGTGGCAAAAGCGAATGCTGAGTGGCTGCGGGAGTGGGAAAAGCAGCAGGGCCAGAAGTGGGCACCGAAAGAACCCACTCAGCTTCCTGATGGCACGGTGGAGGAATGGTTCAGCTTGTTGCAGACGATCCAGTCCGGCATTCAGCCGCAGCACACCCTTCACGGCGGCCGATTCTATCCGCGCCCATGTTTGATCGAGTTCTCCGCGCATCCGGAGTTCAAGCTGGTGCATGTCACCCGCTGGGCGGCCATTTTGAATCGTGATCTATTCAATAAGGGACGCGTTTGGTTTGGCGCAGGCACCCAGTGTTTTGAGGCTTGGATGCAGAAGCATGGCCCCATCGACTACCGGCATCTGGCGGCCATCTGCGAGAGGCTGCGCTTTCAGACGGACTGGATCGCGAGGCTTTGGTTTGGCGTGAGTGGCTGGGCGGGCAGTGAGTTCGTGCAACAAACCGGCGATCATGTGTGGCCCTACTTTGCGGAACGAATGAGTCTTTTGGAGAAGGCGCTTGGCTGGATGCCCTCGGACGAGGATTTCATGAGCAAATACATGGAGTCCACGTTCAAAGCGAACGCCTGGCGTGCGCTCGCCACCTTCCCGGTG
Organism: Verrucomicrobiales bacterium; assembly: GCA_043770175.1. Lineage (GTDB taxonomy): Bacteria > Verrucomicrobiota > Verrucomicrobiia > Verrucomicrobiales > Verrucomicrobiaceae > Prosthecobacter. The sequence continues at coordinate 5,832 of JAYVIO010000003.1, forward strand.
CCGCCGCCGTTGTTCCTCGATCGCATGTGGGAGGTGGCTCTGGGATCGGCCAAGAACGAGCGGGCCTTGGCGCAGGCAGCGCTGAAGAGTGCGCCGAATCGCGAGAGTCGCCTCGCGGCGGCGTTGGCCTCCGGGCAGCAGGAGCAGCGCAGCATCGCTGCGGATTGGATTGGTCGTCTTGGACTCACGGCAATTATCCCGGCGCTTCGCACGGCGATTGCCAAAGAGAAGCACGACACCCCCAAAGCGGCGATGATCGGTGCTCTGGAGCGTCTCGGCGTGCCTCCCGATGAGTTTTTGGACCGTGCGTCCTTGCTGAAAGACGCACGCAAGATCACCGCGAAGCCGCCACCTGCGGCGATGGCCTGGTTTCCGCTCGCGCAATTGCCCGTGGTGCATTGGAGCGACAACGGCGCTGCGGTGGAGCCGGAGATTCTTCACGCCTGGCTCATTCAGGCCTGCAAATTCAAGCTGGCAGAACCCAATGCGCTGGTGCGTCGATACGCGACCAGTTTTGTGCCTGGGGAACGCGAGACCTTGGGGCAGTTCATCCTGGATGCCTGGATGGCGGAGGACGTGATGCCGCATCACCGATCTGTCGCCGAGGCAAACGCCATGGCCTATGCTCAGTCGCTTTTTCAGCAAGCGCAGCAATACCCCCAGTATTACCAAAGTCATGTCGGCATGACCGTGGAGCAGATCTATGCGCGCACGCTACCGTCTGCGTTAGAAACACCACGCG
>JAYVIO010000004.1:0-2478 GCA_043770175.1 Verrucomicrobiales bacterium
CTCCCATGGCACGACATCGTCGGCATCGCCAAAGACGTGGAGCAGCGGCACGCCAGCCTTCGCGAGCGGTGCGAGGCTATCGACAGGATTGCCTTGGTAGGCGAGCGCCGCGGCCTCGTCTTTGAAGCCCCAGAGTTTCAGCACAAAGCCCCAGTTCCTCGGATCGCCCTTGCCCTTGCCCTTGCCTTTGCCGCCGGGCCAACTCTTGAAATCACATACGGGCGCGTCGCCGTAGATGCAGGAGACTTTGTCCGGGTTCGATGTGGCCCAGTTGTAGCAATACAAACCACCACGGCTGAGACCGACGAGCGCAGGCTTGTGGCTCAATCCGTAGCTTGTGGTGAGTTCCGCATAGCATTGGTTCCACAGCTTCACCGCATCGGGGCAGCCGAGCATGTCGTTGATCTTCACGTAAACGATGTGGAAGCCTTTGCCGAGCAACGCGATGTCCGGCGCGGGCTTGTGGCCGAAAAACTCGCCATGCCAAACCCACGGACGACCGGCGGCGGCTGTTTTCGGCGCGACGACAGTCACGAGCTTGCCCGCGATGGTGAGCTCGTGTTTCGCGTAGCCGTTCCATTCGCCGGCTTGGTTCGGGAAGACGATTCCCGTCGATTTCGCGAGCTTGCGGGCCTCAGCATCGAATTCAGCGGCCTTCGCCTTAGCTTCTTCCATCGGCAGGCCGGGAGCATTGCCGGGACGCTTGTGGCCGACATAGCTCAGCCACGCGGGACGCAGGATCGCGTGCTTCTTTTTGATCACAGCGAGGATCGCCGCGCCATTCGGATGATCGGGCGTGCCATCGGCTTTCACTTTGAGACCCCAGGCATCGAGCACCGCATGCGCCATGAGCACATGGCCCTCTGGGCCGGGATGCACGCCGTCTTTGGAAAAGGTGAACTCGGGATCGCTCTTCCGCTTTTCCGCGATGGCGGCATTCATCGGTCCGTGGATGTCGAGCACCTCCCAGCCTTGCTGGCGCATGTCGAGCAGCCAGTCGCTGTAGAAATCGAGCACCTCATTGTAGCCCTGGTAGGGCTTTTCATACTTGTCGAGGCCCGGCGGCAGCAGGCGTGCCATGATCGGCACCGGGTCAAACACAGGCGGCGTTAGATGCATGATGCGAGCACCGGTTGCGGTGACCTTCGCATGCAGCTTCTTCATGCCGTCCTGAAACGCCTTCGTGCGCTGGGCTCCGAGCGGATAATAAATGCCGTCGTTCATGCCGTAGCAGGCGAACACAAGCTGCGGGTTCGCCTTCTCCAGCACGCGATCCAAACGCTCATGCAGGTCAGGTCGCGGAAACTTGCCGCCCGCATGCCCGTCCTCGCTCAATCCACTCACCGTCTCGCTGCTCAGACCGAGCGGAATGATTTCCTTCGTCACCTCGGGATGCTGCGCGATCAACGCCGCCTCAATGATCTCGATGTAACCTCCACCTTGCGTGATGCTGTCGCCGAGGAAGGCGATGCGCTGTTCTTTGGGGAGTTCTGCCGCAACAGCGGCCACAGTGAGGAGGAGGGAGAGAATGAGATGACGCATGAGAATGAAATTAGACGCCGACAAGTTCGCGCAGCGGCGCGCCGCTGTCAGTGACAGTGCGCGGGCGCTGCAACGCGTCCATGAATTCGTGATTGGGATGAATGCCGAGCAGGTGGAAGATCGTGGCGGCGAGATCCGGCGGACGCACAGGGCGATCTTCAGGGAAACCACCGATCTTGTCGCTCGCGCCGATGATTTGACCACCAGCGATGCCCGCACCGGCCATGGCGACTGAGAAGACATTACCCCAATGATCGCGGCCGCCGCTCTTATTGATGATGGGCGAGCGTCCAAACTCGCCCATGACGACGACAAGTGTTTCATCCAGCAAACCGCGGGAGTGCAGATCCTGGATGAGCGTGGAGTAAGCCGTGTCGAACTGCGGGCACAACACCTCGCGCACACGCGGACCGTTGCGCTGATGCGTGTCCCACAGCGGGCTGCCTTCTTTGTCATCGCCAGGCTCACGCGGCCAGTTCACCTGCACCAGCCGAACACCGGCTTCCACCAGCCGACGCGCCAGCAGCACGCTCTGGCCGAATTTGTGCCTGCCGTAGCGATCCCGCATCGCCGCAGGCTCGCGCTCGATCTCCAATGCGGCACGACTGGCCTCCGAGTGGATCAAATCGAAGGCGCGATGCTGCATCGCATCCGTCTCCTCCATGAGCGGGTTCGCCAACGAGCGGCGGAATTGCACATCCAACTGCCGCAGCAGGCTGCCGCGCTCGGAGAACCGCAGATCCGTCATGCCGTCGGTCAAACTCATGCCTTCGATGCGCAAGCGCTCAGCACTGGGGTTGCACTTGATGAGCTGCGGATGCCATGGTGCCCCCATGAAACCACCGTTCTGGCCCGGCCAGACGACATTGCCGTTGTTTTCGAGACGTTCTGGCAAAACGACCGACGACAACGGCGAACGCTCACTCGGTTTCAACG
>JAYVIO010000005.1:0-6547 GCA_043770175.1 Verrucomicrobiales bacterium
CGCAGTCAGGCCTCTTTGAGGTTGGGCATGACGGTCAAAAAATAGTTTTTTCGACCACCAAAACCCTCTCCAAAAAATACCCCCTATCCAGAGGTGCCCATAAGAGATTATTGGCAGGTGAGTCGCCCGTATAGCAAACGGTCAATCCCGAGGGGCATGGGCGGGGAGTGGTGGAGAAGCTAAAAACTGAAAAACTGAGATGCTGAGCCGCGGCGACAGGTGGTCCGTTCTCCGCTCCATTCTCCGTAGCAAGACTGCGAAGGATGAAAGCATCTGCGAAGCCCGGAGGGCGACACGAGTGTGAGGCACGAGGGAGTCAAAAGCTGGGCAGGATTCGTGACGGCGGTTATTTCTTGTCCGCGTCTTCCACGGCGTCGCGGATTTTCTCGCCGGGGCGCTGGTCGAGGGCGTCGTCGATTTTGTCGCCCACTTTTTCACCAACGGTTTTTTCCCGGCAGCTTGGGAGTGCGGCCAGGGTGACCAAGGCGAAGGGGAGCAGGAGGAGGGATGTTTTCATGGTGTTCAGGTTGTGCCGATAGCGGCGGGGGAGTGTGGCGATGGTTTGTTGCAGCTTTCTCTTCAGGGTGCCGGTTTGTTGCTGGAGGCAGCCGAGCCGTTTTTCGTCCTGGCCCAGCGAGTAGAGCAGATTGTCATGGGTCAATTGTGCAAACGTCTGCTTGAGCGTGCCTTTGACCTGGTTCCAAGAACCTTGGAGGGCGAGTTTGGTCATGGTGTGGGTGGTTGATGATGGCGGCTCCCATGATATTGCGCCCTGACCGATTTTGGATGCACGGTGCGACCCGGAGAAAGAATGGAGTGGTGGTGTTGGCCGGCGGGCGGCGGATTTCCCCGCCACATCACCTGCTGGGTCTTGAGAGCGAGCCACACCACCGCACCGGCTTTGGGTGCGGTGCAGGCGTCATACACATGCATGATGAACTCGCCTAATGTGATCGTGGCTTTGGGATGGGTATGCATCTTCATGATCTGAGCATGACCGCGGCATACCCGCTGGCGCCATGGGGTGTTAACCCCGTTTGGAAAAAACGGCGGAGGCGGCAAACAGGCGGGGCAGAGCTTCTGACAATGCGAAGAGAAATGGACCGGTCAGCTGATGTTGAGATCCTTCCGCGCGACGGCGATGGAGATGGCGTAGCCGCCCATGACGTCGATGAGAGACATCAGTCCGAGGAGAAAGAAGACGTTGGTGCCGGCTCCGGCGACGACGAGAAACTCGACGATGAAGCTGATGAACACGGCCATGGAGAGAAGGTGCTCCAAGGTGGAGTGCTGAGTCGTGCGGGTGGATTTGAGGATTTCGATGGAGAGCAGGGCGAGGCCGCCGATGATCATGATTTCATTCCAACCGGCGGACCAGGCCGCGCCGGAGATCAGCGTGGCCTGCCACAACGGCTGCGCGGGCGGCAGTCGGAAGTCGTGCCCCATGGCGAGGGCGATGTTGTAAGCCAGCAGCGCGAGTGCGAGCATGGGAAGGCTGCGGATGAGTCCGGGCTTGGCGCGTGGCGGGAGTGTGGCGAGTGATTCCATAGCAGGGGGTTTGGAGAAGTGGAGAACTTGGAGTGATTGAAGCGGCAGGAGGTGAGCGGTAGTCGGTTGGCGGTGGACGGTCTGACTGTTTGCCGGCCACTGGTTCACCGGCTACCTCTGGCCCGTGTCCCACTGCTCGTAAGTCATGATCGATGTCGGTGGCAGGCCGGCGCGTTCGCGGTCGAAATTCAGGCGTTCCATCTCGGCGCGATACCTGCCATAGGCATCCCGCTGGACGGCGCTGCCATACATGACCGCACCGGCACCGACGCCGAGAGCGGCGAGTACACATCCTGGCAACAGCACGGTACAGGCGAGCGGGACAAGGAGGAGAAGTTTTGGGTTCATGTCGTGACGATCAGATGCCCATGTTGCCGAGCGTGGCAGCCATGCGGTTCATGAAGGCGGTGGTTTCGGGATGTGCGGCCTCAAGTTCCACCACGGCCGACTGGATCGTGGCGAGGGAAGAGTGGGGCGCGCTGGCATCGGTGGCGGCCTCTTGCTCCGCCTGCGCCACGAGCGCGAGCAAGCGCGCTTTCGCCGTCGGTGTCAGATCGTCCGCATCTTCCACCAAGCTCCTGATTTGTTGAAGCTGTGGCATGATTTAGCAGGCGGGTGGCTTGGTGCTCCGCTTTGTTCCGGATTTAGGTTTGTAGGTCAGGGCTGCCTGTGGGTTGGCTTTCGCAGCCGTTTTGGCGGCGGATTTGGCGTTCGAGGGCGCTTCGGCCTGAGGCTGCTGCAAGACCTGCTGCTCGGCCTGCAGCCAGAACTCCATATCCTGGCCGGTCGGGCGGTTGGCGTGCTGCCAGAGATGGTAGGCACGGGCATGGATGGCTTCAAACGGGGGTGGTGGGGAGGCAAGAGGAGTTTTTTTCATGGCGGTGGTGGAAGATCGGGCGCGGGGGCGTTTAACGAGTGAAGGCTGCCGCAGAAATGCAGCACCAGCCATGGGGTGAACACCCCGTTGAATCGTCGTGGTTCCTCGCCGGTGAACTTCACCGGCCGGCCGGTCCTGCGCACAAAACACTTACATCCACAACCTTGATCCGCCTGCGGCCGTGATGAGATTGCCGCATGGAAAAAAGGTCGCATGTCGAGGTGTTGCAGCAAGGAGTCTATGAGTGGAACAGGTTTCTGCTGGACGAGGAAGTCCATTCTCCACAGCTGCGCGGTGCGAATCTTTGCGGCGTGACTCTCCGCCGCGTGAATCTGGTCAACGCGGATCTCCGCGGTGCGAACCTCAGCGGCGTGGATCTCACCGTGGCGGATCTGCAAGGCGCGAACCTCAGTGGCGCCGACCTGCGCGACGCCAATCTGGACGGCGCCAACCTCAGCGGCGCGACCTTGGACGATGCGGACCTCCGCCACACGCGCTGCAATGGCGCGAAATTTGCAGATGCGGATCTCCGCCGCACCAACTTCAGCGGCATGGACCTCCGTCGCGCGGATTTCACCGACGCGAATCTCCGTGGCGCCAACCTCAGCGGCACCAAACTGGTGTGGAGCCACATCCAGGGCGCGGATCTGGGCGGTGCCAACCTCACCGGCGTGGAAGTGCTGGGCGAGCCAGTGGTGGAAACGCACGCGGCGCTGCAGTGTGCCGCCTGTTAGCGATGATACTCGTTGAACTTCACCCGCAGCTTCGTTTCCAGCTCGGTGAGCTGCCATTTCTCCTTTGAGTTGATCAGGGCGAGCGACATGCCCTTCTTTCCGGCACGGGCGGTGCGGCCGCTGCGATGGGTGTAGTATTCCCGCTGGTCGGGAAGCTGGTGGTGGATCACAAACGTCAGTCCTTCGACATCGATGCCGCGTGCAGCGACATCGGTGGCGACGACGAACTGCACGCGCTGCTTTTTGAAGGCGCGCATCACCTTGTCGCGTTCCTTCTGCATAAGATCGCCCTGCAGAACGGCCACCGGCAGGCCGAGTTCAATCAATTCCTGGCCGAGTTCGTTTGCGCCGGCCTTGGTGCGGCAAAAGATCAGGCCACGGCCTTCTTTCTGGCGCTTGAGGAAGTTGGCGATGAACGCGGTCTTGTCCTCGCGTTTGCAGATCGCAAAGCGGTGGTCGATGTCGCGGTTCACGACGTTCGCCTGGTCGATCTGGATCGAGTGCGCGTCGGGGGACATGCAGCCTTTGATGAGAACCTGGATCGCTTCCGGGAAAGTCGCGGAAAACAGCCAGGTGCTGCGCCGCATAGCTGCTAGCTTGAGGATTTCGGTGAGCTGTTTCTTGAAGCCCATGCTCAGCATCTCATCGGCTTCGTCCAGCACCACGTAACGCACGAATTCGAGCGTGAGCGCGTCACGCTCGATCAAATCGAGCAACCGACCCGGTGTGGCGACGACGATGTGGGTAGGACGCTTCAGCGCCTCCGTCTGTCGGTCGATGTTGTCGCCACCGCTGAGGACTTCGATGAAGATTTTCTCGGTGTACTTAGTGAAACGAAAGAGCTGCTTGCCGATTTGCTTCGCCAGCTCACGAGTGGGCGCTAGAACGAGTCCTTGGATGTCCCGGTGCTTGGGATTCATCTTGGTCAGCAGCGGCAGGCCAAAGGCGGCAGTCTTGCCCGTGCCGGTCTGCGCCTGCGCGATAAGATCACTGCCGTCCTCCAACAGGAACGGGATGACCTTCTTCTGCACCTCCGTTGGCGTGGTGATGCCCAGTTCCTCCAGGCCACGGATCATGTCCTCTGGGATTCCAAGTTCGTTGAAGGGGTGCGACATCCCGTGCCATCCATCACGATGCGGCGAATTGCCAGCGGAATGCGCATCTGTGTGGATTCATGCTTTTCGCGTTTCAGATGGCAGTGTAAGCACCCACGCATGTGATAGTCGATGCAGATTGATGAAACTCTGCCATTTTCATCAAGCACAACATCTCGCCATGAATGCAACCAGCGAACAAATTGCTTCAGGTCGAAAGTGGCCCCTCATTCTCTGGATCCTCGCGGTGTGCTTATTATTTCCGGTTGTGGCCTCCTGCTGGGCGATTGCCATTGCTGAGGGTGTTTATGGTGACATGGAGCCGGTCTTCATATCAGCAGGAACTCTTCTCTTGAGCGTGATTGTGTCACTCGTTGGAGGGGTCAGCCTTCTAGCCGCACTAGCGGCATTCTATCGAATGGTTTTCAGGCTTCTGGTTGCGATCACCATCTTTGAAGCAGCCTCGATTCCTTTGTGTCAGGCAATCGTGAAGCTTGGACAACATCAAAGGGAGAAACAAGCGGAACCAAGAATATCGCCGCCATGAACTCGCCGCTCCTAATCCTTTCGTTATCTCTCATCGTCAGCTTCGCGCCACTCTTTGCCGCCGAGAAACCCATCGTGCTGTGGCCGAACGGTGCGCCAGGCGCACTCGGCACGGGCGCGAAGGACATTCCGACGCTCACGCCTTATCTTCCGGCAAAAGCCAGCGGAGCGGCGATGCTGCTGATCCCTGGCGGCAGTTACAGCGGCATTTATGAGGGACAGGCGGAGCCCTTCGCACTCTGGCTCAATGAGCAGGGGCTCACGGTCTTTGTGCTGCGCTACCGGCTCGGCAGCGCTGGGTATCGTTACCCCGCGCAGCTTCAGGATGCCGTCGAGGCGATGCGTCAGGTGCGCGGTGGTGTTGCGAAGTGGAAGATCGACCCGCAACGCATTGGTGTGATGGGTTTCTCCGCTGGAGGACATCTCGTCTCCACGCTCATCAATCGACCTGAAGACGGCGAGATCGACGGACGCGAGCCCACCATCAGTCCGCGCCCCGCCCTTGCCATCCTCTGCTATCCGGTCATCAGCATGATCACCCAACCACACGCCACCTCGCGCAACATGCTCATCGGGGACAAACCCAGCGACGAACTGATCCGCAAAACGTCCAGTGAACTTCAGGTGCGCCCCGGTTTGCCACCATGCTTTCTCTGGCACACCTGCGAGGACAAGCTCGTTCCCGTCGAGCATGCGCAGCTCTATGCCGCTGCGTTGCACCAACATGGCGTTCCGCACGAACTGCATCTCTATCAACACGGCGATCACGGCACCGGACTCATTGGCACGCAACACCCGTGGTTCGCGGATTTATTGTTCTGGCTGAAGGCGCAGAAATTTGTCCCGTGAGCGATCACGCCACCGTCAGCGGCCCATCGAACATCGTCAGGCTGATGACTTCGGTCTTCGCTACATGTGGGCCGTGTTGAGTGCCTTTCGGGGCAAAAAATAAAGTGCCGGGAACATAGGTGACGGCGTTCTCCTCCCATTCGCCGGAAAGAATCCACGCCCATTCATTGGCGACGGGGTGCGTGTGCGCAGGAATTGTCATTCCCGCATGGAATTTTCGCAGCACCACGACACCACCGGTCGCTTCATTCTTGTGCAGGATCTTTAGCTCAACGCCGGCATAAGGGCCGGGCTGCCACGGTTTGTCTTCAGCGAGTGCGATGTAAGGGAACATGCGCCATGCAACGGCGGAACGATGTTGTCGGCAAGCGCGGAGTGGCGGGACGCGCAGCAGCACGCTGCGTGATGGCTTACGGCGAATAAACTGGGCAGCCCTAGGCCATCCTGTTATGAATGCGGTCAGTCCATTCCATTCTAGACCACCTCCATGCACCGATTTATCCCTGCCTTCTTGCTGTTGATGGCCTCGTTTGCCCAAGCTGAATGGACACCACCGCCGGAACCCGATCCTCAGCTCATTTTGCAGCAGGCCAAGGCGGATGCCCAAGCCGGGCGCCATGAAGATGCACTGGCGAAGCAGGTGTGGTTTCACCAGCATGCGCTCGCATTCAGGCCGAGTCTGTATGGAGTGCGACTTTCTTTCGCCCTCAGCGCCTGGGTGGAGCTGGGCGCGGCTTACCCGCCGGCATTGGCGAAACTTCAGAGCATTCGCGCGGAGCATGAGGCAAATGTGCGCGATGGCAGCGGCGGGCGTGAGGACTTTCATGATTTCGCGGCGATCAACCGCACGCTGAAAGAGGACGGACCGCCGAAGGAGCTGTTCGTGTGGTTGGATGCAA
>JAYVIO010000006.1:0-6546 GCA_043770175.1 Verrucomicrobiales bacterium
CTGGACTACCTCAAGCTGACCGCTGCGGAACGTTACCAGAAGCTGCTCAAGAGCCTGAATCTGCGCCGCTAACAGAATTTTACGAGGGGTGATGCCACAAGCATCGCCCCTTTTCTGTTTCAGGCTTCTACCAGCATGTCGGCGACTGCCGATGATCATGCTGCATGATGCGCCATCGCGCATCCCTGACGGGCTGAAGCCCGTGATCCCTTTTCACCCAAACCAAACAAACACACACGCCAACCTATGGCCATACACAAAGTAACCGCCGCCCTCGGACAGGGCACCATTGAAATCGAAACCGGCAAGTTTGCCAAACTTGCTGATGGAGCCGTCACCGTTCGTCTCGGCGACACCATCGTCATCGTCACCGCTGTCTCCGCCACGAAAGTGAAGGACGGCCAGGACTTCTTCCCCCTCAGCGTGGAATACAAGGAAAAGGCATCCGCCGCAGGTCGCTTCCCCGGCGGCTACTTCAAGCGCGAAGGCCGCCCGACCGAAAAGGAAATCCTCACCTGCCGCATGACGGACCGCCCATTGCGTCCGTTGTTCCCGAAAGGCTACTACTACGACACCCAGATCGTCGCCCTGCTCCTCAGTGCTGATGGCGAAAACGATCCGGACATCCTCGCGATCAACGGCGCATCCGCCGCACTTTGCGTTTCCGATATTCCGTTCGCAGGTCCAGTGGGCGCTGTGCGCGTCGGCCGCCTCAATGGCGAGTTCGTTGCCAATCCAACCCAGTCGCAGCGTCTCGAGAGCGATCTCGACCTCGTCTATGTCGGCAATGCCACGGACGTGATCATGATTGAAGGTGCCGCCAACGAACTGCCAGAAGCAGAATTCGTCAAAGCTCTGCACTATGCGCAAAGCGAAGTCACCAAGATCGTCGCTGCCCAGGTCGAACTGGCCAGGCTCGCTGGCAAGACCAAGCGCGAAGTGCCGCTCATGCTCGTCAAAGATGAGCTGCTCGAAATCGCTTACCAGATCGCGGGTGACCGCATCGAAGGCGCGCTTTATCAGCCGTCCAAGGTTGCTCGCGGCAAGGCCGTCGGCGCTTTGAAGGACGAAGTGGAAACCGCCATCAAGGCCGCTTTCCCTGCCGCCACCAGCTTCGAAATCAGCCAGGCCTTCGATTACCTCCAGAAGAAAGCCTTCCGCATCAGCATCCTCGACAAGAAGAACCGCTGCGACGGCCGTGGTCTCGACGATCTGCGCACGCTTTACGGTGAAGCCTCCGTGCTTCCCCGCACGCATGGTTCCGCCATCTTCTCCCGTGGCGAAACACAGGCGCTCGCCATCGCGACGCTCGCTCCAGCTGATGAAGCTCAGGAAATGGACACCTATGCTGGTGGCCCAGAGTCGAAGCGCTTCATTCTTCACTACAACTTCCCTCCCTTCTCCGTCGGTGAAACCGGCCGCTTTGGCGGTCAGAATCGTCGCGAAATCGGTCACGGTGCTCTCGCTGAGCGCTCCATCGCTCCCGTCATTCCTGCGAAGGAAGTCTTCCCTTACGCCATGCGCGTGAGCAGCGAAGTCATGGAGTCCAACGGCTCCACTTCGATGGCCTCCGTTTGCTCCGGCGTCATGGCGCTCATGGACGCCGGCGTGCCGCTGATCCGCCCTGTGGCTGGCATCAGCGTCGGCCTCGTTTCCGAGTTCGACACCAGCGACAAGATGTCCCGCTACCTCACGATGATCGACATCCTCGGCAGCGAAGACCACTTTGGCGACATGGACTTCAAACTCTGCGGCACCAGCGAAGGCGTCACCGGCTACCAGCTCGACCTCAAGCTTCCTGGCATTCCTTTGACCATCCTCGAAGAAGCCATCGTGAAGGCCAAGAGCGCCCGCACCATCATCCTCAACGCCATGCACGCCGCCATCGGCGAAATCAAGCCGCTGAGCAAGTATGCCCCGCGCATCGAGATCATCAAGATCAACCCTGACAAAATCGGTGAACTCATCGGTCCTGGCGGCAAGAACATCAAGGCCATCCAGGCCGAGTCCGGCGCTGAAATCAGCATCGAAGACGACGGCACCGTGTACGTTTATTCCAACCGCAAGGAAGGCATCGAACGCGCGATCGAAATGATCAGCGGTACCTCCCAGGAGATCGAAGTCGGCAAGATCTACACCGGCAAGATCGTCAGCACGACGAACTTCGGCGCGTTCATGAACCTCGGCGGCAAGAAGGACGGCCTGATCCACATCAGCGAGCTGGCCGACTTCCGCGTCAACCGCACCGAAGACGTCGTCAAGACCGGCGACATCGTCACCGCCAAGTGCCTCGGCATTGATGACAAAGGTCGCGTGAAGATGAGCCGCAAGGCCGCGATGAAGGAAAAGGACGCCGCCGCCAAGGGCGAAGCTCCTGCCGAAGACCTCGGCTGATCCTCAGCCGCCAATTAATCCAAACCACGAAGGGGCTGCGCGAGCAGCCCCTTTTTTTGTTCACGGTGGATTGACGAAGGAGTTGCACCAAGGGCGACGTTCTGAGAAAACCAGCACTGAACAACCTTACGCACCATGACCTCACGCCGTTCCTTCATCACACAGTCCGCCCTCGCTTTCACCGCGCTCTCTGCCAGCCGGGTGCTGGGGGCGAATGACAAGATTCGCATCGCTTCCATTGGTCTCGGCGGGCAGGGGATGGGGAATGCGAGCCGCATGGCGAAGGTGCCGGGAGTGGAGATTGCTTACCTGTGCGATCCTGACATGGCGGCTTTGGATCGGGCGAAGAAGGTGTATCCAGAGGCGAAGACCACGAAGGATCTGCGCAAGGTGATGGAGGACAAGGACATCGACGCTGTCGTCGTTTCCACGGGCAATCACTGGCATGTGCTGGCCTCGATCTGGGCGCTACAAGCGGGCAAGGATGTGTATGTGGAGAAGCCGGTGTCTCACAACATCTGGGAAGGTCGCCAGCTGGTGGAAGCCGCACGAAAGTACAATCGCATTGTGCAGGGCGGCACGCAGCAGCGCAGCGATCCACTGCAGGATGAGATCAAAGGATTTCTGGATGCTGGCACCCTTGGGAAGATCAAATACGTGCGCTGCAATCATTACAGCATGCGCGCCACCATCGGCAAACGCGCGGAACCGCTCACGCCGCCGTCCACAGTGAACTACGACCTCTGGCTCGGTCCGGCGAAGGACGAGCCGATCTACCGCGAAAAATTCCACTACGACTGGCATTGGAACTGGAACACCGGCAACGGCGAGATGGGCAACTGGGGGCCGCATATCCTGGATGATCTGCGCAACGTCGTGTTCCGCGACAAAGTCACGCTGCCGAAGCGTGTCATCGCCGGGGGCGGTCGTTTTGCCTGGGACGATGCGGGCGAGTCACCGAACACGCACTTTGCCTACATGGACACGGGCAGTATTCCGGTGATCGTGGACTTCCACAACCTGCCGCGCCAGAAGGGCATCAAAGCTCCGGATGTGTATCTGCGCCGTCGCACCGGGGCCTTCCTCATCATCGAGTGCGAGGGCGGCTACTACACCGGCAGTCGCGGGGGTGGCACGGCCTTTGATGCTGAAGGGAAGAAGCTGCACACCTTCAAGGGCGACGGCGGCAAGACGCATGCGGCCAATTTCATCGCCGCCATCCGCAGCCGGAAACAAGCGGAGTTGAAGGCCGAAATCGAAGCCATTCATTACTCCAGCGCATGGTGCCATCTCGGCAATCTGTCCTATCGTCTCGGCCAGAAATACAATCGCGAGCAGGCGGAGGCCGCAGTGAAGGACTTCCAGCCCTGGAGCGACGTGATCGCCGATTTCCACGAGCATTTGCAGCACAACGAACTCGATGCTGCGAAGCTCGACATCAAGATGGGGCCGATGTTGGAGCTTGATGCCGTGAAGGAGACCTTCATCGGCGACACCGCCACACCCGAGGCGCTGGCGCTGCTCAAGCGTGAGTATCGTGCAGGCTACGAGGTGCCGCAGGCGATTTGATGGCCTCGTGGTGCTGTGGCGAGTGGACTTTTGTCATCATTCCGGTTAAGCATTGCCCAAATTTTCCAGCCATGAACTCCTCCCCCAGCGGCGAGCACGACGTCACCATTGAAAAGGTCAATCAGCGCTCGAAGGACATCGAGAACAAGCTGCCGAAGCTGAAACAGGTGTTTGAGCAGGGGAAGATCATGCTGAGCATGGTGAAAGATTATTGGGACGGCGGCTATCGTGAGATTCCGTATTGGGCGATCAGCGCGGTGTCACTGGCACTGCTGTATGTGCTCAATCCGCTGGATGTGATCCCAGATGTGGTCATCGGCGTGGGCTACTTGGATGATGCGACGGTGGTGGCGTTCTGCTTGCGGCTGGTGCAGCGAGAGTTGGAAAAATATCAGGAGTGGCAGGCGGCGCAGGCAAAGGGCGGTAAGATCGTGGATGTGTAAACGCAAAACCGCCGTGCAGGGATGCTGCACGGCGGTGTGATCAAAGCGGCTGTCGATTGAACTTACTTGGCAGGCGTGCCGAAGACTTCGACTTCGCAGTAGTGATTCATGTCATTGCTGGTGTTACCGTTGCTCCAGAGGCGGACGTAGCGGGCCTTGGTGCCCTTGGCATCGACGACGCGACCATGATTGGTTTCGACGTAGGCGGGGTCAGCACCTTTGCCCAGCGCGGAGGTGTCGTCGTGGTCGGAGTTGAACAGGGTCGTGACACCGGTTTTGAACTCAGCGTCGTCGGACACCTGCACCACCACGTCGATGTAGGCCTGGGCCTGCTTGTGGTAATGCCACATGGCGATCTTGTAGAGGTTGGCGGGAGCGCCGAGGTCGATCTGCACCCACTGTTTGCCGGGCATGAGTTCAACAAAGCTGCCATCAGCGCCATCGGGGTCGCCATCGGTGACGAGGCCGAGTTCGCCAATGATGGGTGCGGCGTCAGAGCTGGTGACCGGCTTGCCCTTGGCAAGGTTGGTGGTGCCTTTAGGAGCCTGGAAGGACTTCACGACCTTGCTGGGGTCGGCTTTTTCAAGGTTCGGCAGCTCAGCAGGCACTGGGGTGCCGATGAACATGGGCTTGGGGAACTCGAGTTTGATTTCTTCAAGGTCACCGGCTGGAACAGCGGCTGCCGCAGGAGCAGCGGCGGCGCCACCGGCTTTCGATTCTTCTTTCTTGCCGCAGGAGGCAAGCGTGATGGCGAGCGCGAGGCCCGTGAGGATGTGGAGGGTGTTTTTCATGGGGAATGGCTGGATGCTCGGACTGGATCTTTAGGCTTGGAAGTCTTCGGGCTTGAACATGTATTTGCTGCCGGTGTTAATGGACTCGTAGGCTTTGAGCACGGTGACACAGGATTTGAAGGCTGCTTCGACATTGCAGGTGAGATGCTCGGGCTTCTTCATCTGCACAGCTTCGATGAAGTTCTGCACGTGGGGGGAATGTGGCTTGCGGTCCAATTTGGCAGCGAGTTCCCACTGTGCGAGCGGCTTGCTCTCACGAACGTCGGCGACACTGACGGAGCCGTAGGAAGGCGGCTTGGGCTTCTCCCAATCGCGGGGATGTTCCCAGAGCTTATTTTTCGCCTTCCCTGCGGCCTTGTAGATCGGTGGCTTGTCTCCCAAGGCGTAGTTATCCCAATCCTGGCCGGCCTCGGCGTAGAGTTGATTGCCTGCGGTTTCGAGTTCGGAGATGAGAGCCGTTCCACCCACGCCCATGTGCTTTTCATAAGCGCCCTGAGAGCCAGTGGTTGTGAGTACCTGATAGTAGGCGCGGAGGACACCGGAGGGAGTTTTGAATTCGTAAATGCACATGACGTTGTCAGGCAGTTCGAATTTAGGCCGACCTTCCGAGCCGTCGAAGTAATCGACGCCGCCGGAGGCCATGACGGAAACTGGCGTGGAGTCATACATCCAGTTGAACATGTCGATTTGATGCGCGCCGAGATCGGAGAGCGGACCGCCACCAAACTTGGAGAAGAAGCGCCAGTTGCGGAATTCCTCAATGCTGGCGTAACCGTTTTTCGTGAGGACATCGGCTGGGATTTCATAGCCTTTGACTGCACCCTGCGGCGCACTGCCAGAGACACCGCGATTCCACTGGGCGTAGGAGTGAGTGATGCGACCAAGCATCTGGCCGGGCTTGATGACGTTGTCGCGTAGGTTGATGTAACGTGGGTTGCTGTGGCGCTGATGGCCGATCTGGAAGATGCCAGCGTTTGCCTTGCCAGCGCGCACCATGTCACGTGCGCCGTCGAGTGTGTTGCTCATCATCTTCTCGCAGTACACATGCTTGCCTTTTTCGAGGCAAATGCGCGAGTAGGGGGCATGAAGGAAGTCAGGAGTGGCGATGAAGACGGCTTCAATCGAAGGCTCCTTGTCGAGCATCTCGTTGATGTCTTCGTAGATTTTGATCTCGCCTTCGACCTGATGCTTGTTTTCACCGAGGAAGCCACCGCGTGTCTTCGCAACGGAGAATTTCCAGATGTCGCACATGGCCACCCATTGGATGCCTGGCACATCTTTGGAGGCGACGCGGATCGCGTTGCCCTGCGCACCGCAACCGACGAGGGCGCACTTGATCGTGCGACCTG
>JAYVIO010000007.1:0-6546 GCA_043770175.1 Verrucomicrobiales bacterium
GAACAGGCCCACCTCCGCGTAATGCCCCGCGCCGTAGCGATGCGACAGGCCGGAGAAAACGGTGAAGTCATCGCGGCGGCTTTGCAGCAGCTTCAGGTATCGGCTTGGGGTGTAGTTTTTGCCCGCGTCTGCCGGGAAAAAATTCGGCGCGTGCATGCCGAGCGGCCGGCCGATCATAAGCAGCCGTTTCGGCTGCGTGGCGGCTTTTTTCGCCTCTGCGGCGCTCAAAGGCATCATCGCATCGAGAAACGGCAGCCCGATGGCGATGCCGGAGGAGCGGAGAAAAGTGCGGCGGTCGAGGATGTGGCGTGGCATGGCGGTGTGGCGGCTTATTTGTTTCTAAACGGACGGCTCTGCACGATTTCATGCACCAGCGTGCGCAGGCCGTAATTCTTGGTCTTCACTTTGGCGACGATCTGTTCGATCACCTCGCGGTCGGCGAACTGTGGTTCCGCGCCGGTGGCGTAGGTGAGCAGTTTTTCGGCGAGGTTGCGGGAGATTTGATCCGGGTTTTCGAGGAGGATGCGTTTGTAGTCCTCGACGGTGGTGAAGGCTTTGCCGTCATGGGTGACGCCGCCTTTCTCGACATCGGGGCCGCGATAGAACGCGCGGCCGGTGAAGCCGGGAATCTGCACGATGCCGGCCTTCGTGCGGGCGGAGGCGCGGTAAAAATCGCGCCAGCCGCCGATGGGATCGAAGGATTCGAGCGCGAAGCCCGGTGGGTCGATGTGTTGATGGCACGAGTTGCACGAGGCGATGCTGCGGTGCTTGTCGAGCTGCTGGCGGATCGTCGTGGCGCCGCGGATGTCCGGCTCGATGGCGGGAATGTCCGGCGGTGGCGGAGGCGGTGCTTTGCCGAGGATGCGCTCCAGCACCCACTTGCCGCGCAGCACGGGCGAGGTGGTCGTGCCATCAGCGGTGACCTTCAAAATGCTGCCGTGAGTCATCACACCGCCGCGATGCGAGCCAGCGGGGAGATTCACGCGGCGGAATTCGGACTGCGGCGCGGAGGATGGGAGTGATGGAGTGATGGAGTGCTGCGGTTTGGCGGAATCGAAGGCCTCGACGATGCCGTAATGCTCCGCGAGTCGTCGATTCACGACTGTCCAGGGGGAATCGACGAACTCGAGCACGCCGCGGTCGTTTTGCAGCACGTCGTCGAAGAAACGGCGCGTCTCCTCCGGCATCGCCCACAGCAGCGTGCCGTCGAAGTCACCGTAGAGGTTCGGATCGGGGATGGTGGCGTCGATTTTGCGCAGTTCGAGCCACTGGCCGGTGAAGTTCTCGGTGAAGCCGCGAGCGCGTGACGAATTCAGCAGCCGCTCGGTTTGTTTGCGCAATTCCTCCGGCTTGGTCACATCGGCGGCGAGCAACTCGGCATCCGGCGGCAGCGAGGTGAGGAAATACGCGAGACGATTGGCAAGCGCATGTCGATCAAGCTCACCCGGTGCTTCGATGAAAAAGAGAAATTGCGGCGAGGTGAGGACACTCTTGTAGCCGAAGGTCATCGCGTTCACGAAGTTTTCACCCGCATCGAGCTTGGCGTGAACCTTGTTGATGAAGTGCTTCAACGTGTCCTCATCCACCGGACGGCGAAACGCGCGCGGGATGAAGGCGCGCAGCAGTTTGTCGGCGTCCTCTTTGGGCGTGGCGCTTACGGGTTCGAGCGGATCATTGAGCCACTGGTAGATGTTCGTGCGCTTGCTCCAGTCCTGCGGCTTGCGGCCCTCCGCCTTCGCTTTGATGATCGATTTCGGCATCAACTCGGCATTGCCAAGCATCGTGCGAAACGCCTGCGACGGGTATGAATCGACCGGGCCTTCGATTTCAAGCCATTCGATGACGAAGCCGGGGCCGGCATTGTCCTCGATGGGTTTCTTGGTGGCGCGGATGTCCCAGTTCAATTGAAGCTGCAGCACAAACGCCTCGCCCGCTTCGAGATCGATCTCGGTTTCGATCAAGCGTGGCGCGCCAGGCGGAAAATCGACGGTGTCACGCACCACAGGCGGTTCACGGCCGCGGTCCACGGTGCAATACGCCACAGGCACGGGCACATTCGCCGCGCCGACGGCGCTGGCGGACATGCGCACCTTGTAGCGGCCCGCGCCCTGCACGCTTGGCGTACACACGAGCCCGTAACGCGGCAGCTTGCTGTAAACGACGAGCGCGTCGCCTTTGAGGAAGCAACTGCGTGTGAGCGTCTGCTTAAAGTTGCTGCCGGTGTCCGCGATCTGGCGGCCAGTGCGGCGATCTTTGAGCGGCAGGTGAGGATGCACCGGAATCACGGAGCTCACCGCCTTTTCCGCAGCCTCCTGATAAAGCAGCAAATGCGTTGAGGACAGGTCCAGCACGGCGCTGACATTGTCGAAGCCGCCCGCGCTGTTTTCCTCCGGCAGCAGCTCCTTGAGCTTCGCCCGCGTGCCGACGAGTTCGCGCACCGTGTTCTCATATTCGGTGCCGTTCAGGCGGCGCACCGGCACGCGGCCCTGCGTGCGCTGCTTTTCCAAAGACGCAGCATGGAGAGAGTCGCGCAGGATTTTCACCGATTCGTCGCGCAACGCCTGCGGCGGCTGCTCCGCCTTCTTCGGCGGCATCTCACCTGCCGCGAGACGGTCATGCACCTTGATCCAGGTTTTCATGTTCACCTCGCCATCGAGCCGCAATTTGCCTTTCTGTACGTCCGCGCCATGACACTCGACGCAGTGTGTTTCCAACAACGGCTTCACATTGACCGGAAACGATTCGGGCACGGCCAAAGCGGCAGTGCTGGAAAAACAAAGCAGGATGGAGGCGGAGTGAGCGTGCATGAGGGCCGGTCTTCAACGTTCTGGGATTGCCAGCCTTGCTTGGATCGTGTTGGAAGCAACCTTCCTGCTTCCGCAGGCTTTTCGTGGAAGCCCTTGCCACCAGAGGCGTTTTCCCATGCCCATGCATGCACGACTGATTTTCCTGATGGCCGTTTCGACTCCGGTCTGGGCTGCGGAACCGCTTTCCATACAAGTCGTGACCGTTCCTGGCACGCCGTGGCAGCGTCACACCATCGACAAGACCTCGCGTGGTGCGGATGGCGTGAAGCTGGGTGATTTGAATGGCACACACTCGGCGTCGTGTGGTATGAGAATCCGCAGCGCTAATGGAGATGAAGGTTGGTTCGTTACACCGGCATGAGTCACGACCGCTTTATCATTGCCCTGCTGTTTGTGCTCCTGCCTTGCGTTGTCCTGAACTGGAACGAGAGGCCGGTTTCTGCGTTTGCAGGCATTCTCGTCCGGCTGCGGCATGAGTGCGATCCGGCGAACCCGGAGGCGGATTACCAATGGTCGCAGCGCAGCATGCCGACGGAGAGAAAGCGCGAGGCCATCATCGAGGACTGCCGCAGAATTGGCCCAAACCTGCTGCCAGACGTGCGCAGGCAAATGACGCAGGAGCTGGATGATGAAATGCGCGGCATGCTCATCGTGATCGCTGCGGCACTCGGTGATGAGGCTTCGATTGAATCGGCGGTCAGGCAGATGACATGGTCGGACTTTCCCGCCGTGCGCATCAGCGCGGCGAAAACACTGCGACGTCTCCAGGACCGCCGGACCTTCGAATGGTTTCTCGACGCGCTGGATGACGGCCATTTCGTCGTCAACGGCGGCTGCGGCACCCTGCGGGAGAAGTTTTACCCGGTGCGCACCATCGCACGGCTGGCGTTGCGGGAGTTGATCGCCCGCCATCCCGATGCTCGTGTGATGCAGGGCTGGAGCGATCCGCTGGAAGGAATGTCGCCCTCGGAGACTTTGGAAGATTTGTCACAGCGCATGTGGGAAGCCAAGAAGCGCGAATTAGAGGCGCTGGTTGAGGCTGAATATCGTCGGCTGAAAAGACAATGAGGCGATGATGAATACGCAAGGTGACCGGTTGTGGATCGTACTTTGCGGAGCTCATGCAGGCACGCCTCACTGGTCTGATTCTCCTTGTTTCTGTCATCGCCGCCCGCGCCGCGGACATGACGCCGGATCAGCGTGCCTTTTTCGAGAGCAAGATTCGTCCGGTGCTCGTGAAGCAGTGCTACGAGTGCCACTCGCAGGGTGCGAAGAAGCTTGGTGGCAAGCTGCTGCTCGATGCGCCTTCGGAAATGATCGTCGGTGGCGAGTCGGGACCGTCCCTGATTCCAGGCAAGCCCGATGAGAGCCTCATCGTGCAGGCGGTGCGCTACGACGGCCTCGAAATGCCGCCGAAGAAGCGACTGCCGGATCATGTCGTGAATGATTTCGCCGAGTGGGTGAAGATGGGCGCGCCCGATCCTCGTGCGGATCTGCCCAAAACCGCGCAACGCGCTCCGCAGGAGCCGCTGTGGTCTTTGAAGCCCGTTGCCGATCCCCGACCGCCGAAGGTCCAAAACACCGCCTGGCCACTCGAAAGCCTCGATGCGTTCATTTTGGCCAAGATCGAGGAAAAAGGCCTTCAACCTTCCCCCGATGCCGAAAAGGCCGTTTTGAAGCGCCGCCTCAGCTTCGATCTCATCGGCCTTCCACCGTCCGACTTGTCCGACACGTCAGACCTGTCCGACTACGTCGATTCGCTGCTCAGCAGTCCCCACTTCGGCGAAAAATGGGGCCGTCATTGGATGGATGTGGCGCGCTATGCCGAATCGAACGGCAATGATGGCCTCAGCCGCAATCCCAGCTTCCCGCATGCATGGCGCTATCGCGACTATGTGATCCGCGCCTTCAACGAAGACCTGCCGTATGACCGCTTCATCACCGAGCAGCTCGCAGGCGACTTGCTTCCTGCCGATTCACCTGAGCAGCGCGACCGTCAGCTCATCGCCACCGGATTACTCGCACTCGGTGCCAAGCCTGCCAAGGCGATGAACGACAATTTCGAGATGGATATCGTCGCCGATCAAATCAACGTCATCGGCAGCGGCATCCTCGGCCTCAGCGTCGGCTGCGCCCGCTGTCACGATCACAAAACGGACCCCATACCGACGCGCGACTACTATGCGCTGGCCGGCATTTTCAAAAGCAGCGAGACGATGTGGGGCGCGGCGGCGCATCAAGGTCTCACCGCGCCGCAGACACCGCTGCACGAGTTAAAGGCTGCGGCCAAAGTCACGACTCGCGCCGAGGTGGAGGCGATTATCAAGGCCAACCCGCCGCACCGCCCGCCCGCGAAGCCCAGCTTCAAATACGCAGCCGAAATGCCTCTGGCCATGGGGATGAGCGAGGCCAAAAAGATTGAGGATTGCAAACTGAACATCGACGGCGAGTCGAAAAAACTGGGTGCGGACATTCCACGCGGTTTTCTAAGCGCCTGTGGCGGCGGCGCTTTGACCGATATGAAGCAAAGCGGCCGACTTGAACTGGCTAAGTGGCTCGCCAGCCCGCAACACCCGCTCACCGCTCGTGTGATCGTGAACCGTGTGTGGCTGCATCTCTTCGGTGAAGGCCTTGTGCCCACGCCGGATGACTTCGGCGTGTCGGGCGAGCGTCCCACGCACCCTGAGCTGCTCGATCACCTTGCCACGCGTTTCATGCGCGAAGGCTGGTCGGTCAAGAAGCTCATCCGCAGCATCGTCTTGAGCCGCACCTATCAACTCGCCACGCAAAGCGGTGAGGCACCGTTGTTTTCGCATCATCAGCGCCGTCGTCTCGACGCGGAGACGATCCGTGATGCCATGCTCGTCGCCACCGGCGATCTGAATCCGCAGCCTGCCAGCGGATCGCTCATCCAGCATCGCGACGTGCTGATCAACGAGCTGCCGCCGCTGCATCAGCCGAGCACGCATCGCAGCGTCTATCTGCTCATGCTGCGCAACTCGATGCCGCCGGAGCTCACGCCCTTCAATCTTCCCGATGCCACAACCATCACCGGCAGGCGCGACAGCAGCACGCTCGCCACACAGCCGCTCTATCTGCTGAACAATGCCTTCATCGTCGATCAATCCCGACGCTTCGCCGCGCTGCTGCAAAAATCGGCCACAGATGACACGAAACGCATCCAGATCGCCTATCGCCGCGCTTTGGGCCGTGATGCCAGAGATGCCGAGGTGCACCGCACTCGCGATTTCCTGCGCGAGGCAGACTCCATGCTCGTCTCGACGCAGAATGATGAAAACAAACGCCGCAGCGATGCCTGGGCTGCTTTTTGCCAGGCGCTGCTGGCCAGCAACGAGCTGCGATATGTGGACTGAACCCATCGTATGACTGCGCCAATGAATCCATTCTCCCGCCGCCAGATGCTCCGCTCCGCCTCGTGTGGATTCGGCTATCTCGCGATGTCAGGCATCGCGGGAGCCACTTTGAATGCACGGCCTCCTCGGGTTCGTGCGCGGGCGCAACGCGTGATTTTTTTGAACATGGCGGGCGGCCCGGCGCAGATGGACACGTTTGATTACAAGCCGCAGGTGGGCCAGAAGCCGCATGCGGGCTCCATCGCGGAGTTCAAGCGTCGCGGACAGAGCGGCCTCTGGGTGTCGGATTTGCTGCCGAACATCGCGCGTCATGCGGACAAACTCTGCGTTCTCAACGGCATGACCGCGGACACGAGCATCCACGC
>JAYVIO010000008.1:0-6543 GCA_043770175.1 Verrucomicrobiales bacterium
ACCTGATACTGCTTCACAAAGCCACCAATGCTCGCCACCTCGGCCACGCCCTGCACACTCGCGAGCTGGTAGCGCACATACCAGTCTTGGAGTGATCGCAGCGCCGCGAGATCATAGCCGCCTTCGGTTGCCTTCGTGGGATCGACATCGAAGTAGTATTGATACACCCACCCGAGGCCGGAAGCGTCTGGCCCGAGCTGTGGCTTCACGCCTTCGGGCATGGCACCTTGCAGGTAGTTCAGCCGCTCCAGCACGCGGGCGCGGGCAAAGTAGGTGTCCACCTTGTCCTCGAAGATGATCGTGAGCAGCGAGAAGCCAAACATCGAGGTCGCACGCACTTCTTTGACGCCGGCGAGACCTTGCAGGCCGGTGGACAGCGGAAACGTCACCTGATCCTCCACCTCCTGCGGACTGCGGCCCATGAAGTCGGCATACACGAGCACCTGGTTCTCCGTGAGATCAGGGATCGCATCCACTGGTGTGAGGTAGATGGCCCGCACGCCCAGCGCGATGAGCAGCAACGCCGCGCAGGCGACGAGGAATCGGTTTTTCAGGCTCCAGTGGATGATGCCCTCGATCATGGCATGGCCTCTCCAGGTTTGATTTCCTTCACGCACTCCAGCATGTCCTTGCCAAAGAAGGGATTGTTCCCTGGGCGTCCACCGAGCTGCACCCAGCGGCCTGCGGCGGGCACATTGGGGATGATTTGATCGACCATGAAGCACTCCCAGACTTTGAAATCGGGCGCACCTTCGGCGGGGCGCAGCGGTTCCAGCAAGGCGGTTGCGGCAACGGAGAAGCCATGGAACGCGACGCGTGCTTTCTGGATGTCGTCGAAGCCGTGGAAGTGCCGTGCCTTGTTGAGCGCATCGAGTTTGGGCTTCCACTCCGGGTTCGTGCTCAAGGCGGTGATGAGCGCCTCAGAATGCTTCATCGCTGGTTCGCTGGCTTTGTTGAAGGCGGCAAGATTGTCGGCTGAAAGCGCGGCGGCCATGGCATCGGCCACGGAGATAAAATCGCTGATGGCTTTGTTTTGCGCCGCCGTCAGAGCAGCAACAGGCATCACGACCACGGGCGTGGCAAAGGAGCGGTTCATCTCAGCCTGACCGTCGATGAGCAGATTGCCATTCGTCACGATCTTGTCGCCCGCTTTGATGCCGGAGAGCACCTCCACCAGCGTGTCGCCACGGCGTCCGAGATTGACGACGCTGCGCGCATACGCGCCGCCGCCCAGATCCACATAGACCACGGCCTCAGGGCCGGTCTGCATGACAGTGGACTTTGGCACGGCGAGCACTTCCGGCAGCTCCACCTTTACCGCGCCGTCGGCATAAAGGCGGTGCAGCAGCTCACGACGGCCTTCGACGAGCGGGTTCGCCAGTTCGACGCGCACCTCGGTTGAACGCGTGGCCTCGTTGAAGTTCGGGTCAATGAAAGTGATCTCACCGGTGAAGACTTTTCCAGGCACGGAAGGCGTGGTGACCTCCACCGTCTGTCCGACCTTGATCCACGGCATGTCCTGCTCGTAGGCGTTAAAGAGAAACCACATCGTGCTGAAGTCGGCGATGGCGAAGAGCTTCTGGCCCATGGCCACATACTGGCCTTCATAGACATCGTGCTCCACCACGGTGCCGGTGAGTGGGGCGAGGATTTCCGAGTTCAGCGCATCCGCAGGCTTCTGGTCGAGCGCAGCGATCTGCTTCTCGGTGAGTCCCATCTGCCGCAGACGCAGCGCGGTGCTCTTTTTCAAATCACCGGTGAGCTGACGATACTCGCGCTCGGTCTGCAACAGCACCGGGCTGTAAATCAACGCCAGCGGCTCGCCCGCGACAACTTCGACGCCATGATGATTGGCAAAGAGCCTGTCGATGCGGCCATCCACATACGCGCTTAGGATGCGGTGGCGGCGCTGATCATCGTTGATGATGCCGGAGACACGCAGCGTCTTGGTGAGCGCTTGTCTCCTGGCTTCAACCGTCTGCACCTGCATGACCTGGATTTGATTCTGCGTGAGCGGCACGACATCACCCCCGACGGCATTGAAGCCTGCGTCGCCTTCATAAACAGGCGTCAGTTCCATGCCGCAGATGGTGCAACGGCCCGGTTTGTCACTTTTGATCCACGGATGCATGGCGCTTTGATAAAAGCTCACCTTGCGTTCACTGGATGGTGCTTCTGCGGCGTGATTGCCACGCAGGAACCAGCCGGCGGCGAGTGCGGCGATGATGAGAAAGATCGTGATGAGATTTTTCATGGCATTAGTTGGATGAAGATGTGGCGAGACTGCCGGTGAGCGCCGCAAGCGCTTGCGTCGCGACGTTTTGAGCGGCGAGCGCACGTTTTTGTTCCTGCCGTGCCTGCAACAAGGCACGCCGTGCTTCGAGAACTTCGAGCAGCGTGGCCTTGGACGACACCCAGGCGTTTTGCAGCGTCTCGACGGCCTTTTCGGTCTTCGGCAGCACCTCGCTGGAGTAGGCATCGGCCAGACGGCGATTGTTTTCTGCCTCGGTCATCAAGATAGTGAGCTGCGTGTAAAGCATGCGCTGCTCGGCCGCCAGATCGCCCTGCGCAGCAGTGCGCTGGCTCTCGGCTCGTGCGATGTCGGCCTGATAGACCGAGCGATTGAACCACGGCAGGTTCATGCCGACCGTGAGCATCGTCATCACATCACGGCTGTTGCCCGCCGAGTAGGCATTGACCTGCACGCCGACAGAGAAGGCCGGCTTGCGTTTTTCGCGCGCGGCATCCGCGTCTGCCTGCGCTCCCGCCACTTGATGGCGCATGGCGGCGAGCTTGGGGTTGTTGCGTTCCAGCTTTGCTTTCAAGGCGGCGGCGCTGGCAACCTCCGGTGTTTTGAGGGGCAGCGAGAGCGCCGGCCAATCGTGCGCCACGGAACGTCCGAGCAGCAGATTCAGGGTGTTAGCATACTGACCGCGCTGCCGTTTCGCCGCCGCCAGTGTCTGTGTCTGCACGGCGAGTTCACTTTCCAGCCGCAGCGTCTCCGTGGCCGTCGCATCGGGGCTTTTGGCGCGTTCTTCCGCCGTTTTCACGATGGTTTGCAGCCAGCCGACATTCTCCGTTTGCAGACGGACGACCTCATCCGCCAGCGCCAGTTCCAGCGCGGCCTGCGCGACAGTGAGAGCGAGTTCATTCGCCGTCTGCCGCCGAGCGGCCTGCTGCGTGAGTTGATCGGCGATGGCCCGTCGTTTCTCCGCCTGATAGAGTTTGGGGCGCGGCAGCCGCTGGTCGATGCCAATGGAGATGTCACCATTGCCCTGGCGGTTCACCTGACTGGCAAACAACGTGCCAAGGCCGAGCTGCGGATCTTCCCACAGCCGCACGGCACCGATGCCAGACGTGGCCGCCTGCGTGCGCGCCTGCGCGGCCTCGATGGATGGGTGAGTCGAGACTGCCTCCCTGATGAGACGGTTGATGAACAAAGGCGTGACATCATCGGCATGAGCCGTGAGCGCCAGGGCCAGCGTGAGCGCGGGCCAGTAAAAGGATGGGTGCATGATAGTTGAGTGGTTGAGGTTCGTGAAACCAAGCCCCTGCTTCTCAAGCAGTCCGTCATGGGACCGCTCAGCATGGGCATAATGCGTCCGTCAAAGACGCCGACTCAATTCAACAGGGAGCAAAACAGCACCGGCAGCCGCACATGCGGCGCGGCCAGCGCACGCTGATCACCGCAGCGCTGCGTGGCGGCATCAGCGACCGCTGCCACTGGCAAAAAATTTACCCCGCCCGACCACGCCACCCACTGCGGCTGCGGGACGAGATCGCGGCCTGTGACTGGCGGCGTGCTGGCAGGTGCGGGAGATGACGGCGCATCCGTCGGCCCCGCGCAGCAGCAGACTGTCGCGCCGGGGTCGCAGCACTTCATGCCGCACACTGGCGGCGCATCCTCCCGCGCCACGGCAGACACAGGCAAGGCCTGCGCCAGCAGCGCGAAGATGAGGATGACGGCGTGAAGGAGCTGCATGGAATGCGCGGCAGGAGATGCCATGAGTCGAAGATTATGGCTGAGATCTGCAAGGTCAAACAGACAATGGCAGGGCTTACTTCGGCAGTTTGGAGAGGTACTTGGCCTGATTGGCCTCAAACTTCTTGATGCAGGGCTTGCAGCAGAATTTGATCTCCTGGCCTTTGTAAACCTTGGTGATGGGGCCGCCCATGCTGTCGAGATCATTGCCGCTGACGAGGCAGTTCTTGAGCGGATAGGGTTTGGCTTTCTCAGCAGCGGCAGTGGCGGTTTCAGGCGCGGTGCAGGCGGCGAGGGTGAGGCCCATGAGGGCGGTGGTGAGGAGGGTGATGAGTTTTGTTTTCATGATGGGGTGTGGTTTGGGTTTTGTTTTTTCAATGATGCATGGGCATCAAAAGCGGAACAGCAGCCCGGCGCCGAGGCCGAACTGCGAGTGATACTGGGCGATGAGCGACGTGCGGCGTGTGAGTGTGAAATCCGCGCCGGTGGTCCATTCCCAGCGCGTGTTCGTGTCATACTCCACGCGGCCCCAGACGCCGAGGCGCGGAGTGAGCTGGAAGCGCTTGGCCAGCGTGAACCGCGCGTCGCCTTCGCTGTCGAGACTGACATTGGCCCAGACCATGAGCGGCAGGCGGTAGTTGATGCCCGCGACAGCGCGATTCTGCGCATCGGGATCGTTGGTGAAGCGTCCGCCGACAAAGGCTTGGAAGTTCATGTTAAAGTAACGCTGGTAGAGCGCGTCCACCTCGTATTCAGGATTGTCCACGCCCTGCCAGCCGACTTCCCAGGCCAGCAGGAGATCGTTCTTCGGATTCATGAGCGTGAGCAGCCCTTCGCTCATGTGAGATTGAATGGAGGCCGCGCCCCAGACGTAGGCCATGTCGTGTGAGTGCTCACCGAGGCCAGCGGCGTGATGGAGACTGTGATCTGTAGGCGCAGTCGCCAGACTGCGGTCACCGGGCACCCGCGTTCTGGCGAACGCGCCTACTTCATCCTCATACCGGAACACACGGGCCATGCCGGACATCATGTGATACAGGATATGGCAGTGAAACATCCAGTCCTTGGCCTCGTTCGCTTCGAACTCGACCGTGCGTTTGCTCATCGGCGGCACATCGACGGTGTGCTTCAGCGGTGAGTAGCGACCGTTGCCCATCAGCAGCCGGAAGAAGTGGCCGTGCAGATGAATCGGGTGATGCATCATTGTGTCGTTCACCAGCTCTAGTTCGATGATCTCACCACGCTTGATCATCACATAAGGCTCCTGTGCAATGGTCTTGCCATCAAAGCTCCAGATGTAGCGGTTCATGTCGCCGGTGAGATGCATGGTGATCTTCCGGCGCGGCAGTTTCGCAGGCAATGTCGTGTCATTCACTGACCGCAGCACGCGATAGGGCGATCCGGGCCGTGACAGCTTTAGCGATGCACGCACATCGTCTTCCTGCTCCTCCAAAGCGAGCGTGAGCATCTCGTCCATCTGGTACAGATTCGGCTTGGGCGGATCAGTGGCCGGTTTGAGGCTGCCAGAGCCAAAAAAGGCCGAAACATGCCCGCTGCCGTCCTGAGTCGTGGCCCGCAGCTCATACTGGCCGCTGGCCGGAATGGTGATGATCACATCATACGTCTCCGCGATTGCCATCAGGAAGCGGTCCACCTTCACCTGCTGCACCGCTGGTCCATCCGCCGCCACGATGGTCATCGGTCCGGCAGACGAGTGCAGATAAAAATACGTCGCCGCTGAGGCGTTCACGATCCGCAGCCGCACACGCTCGCCCGGCTTGCCGTCGATCCGTGTCTGGCGCTGACCATTGACGAGGAAGGCGTGGTAGCCCACGTCAGACACGTCCATCGGCATCATGCGGTCCCATTCGCGCTGAAAATAGTCCTTCAAGTTGCCGCGTTGCCAGGCACCGAGGATGGACTGCGAATTCCTCCGCATCAGCCCGAAGTAATCGCTGCCACGCATCAGCATGCGCATGACCTCCATGGGGTCCGTGTTGGTCCAGTCAGACAGCACCAGCACCTGCTCACGATCCGCCTTCACAGGCTCACCGCCACGCGGCAGCACCACGATGCTGCCAAACACGCCGTTCTGTTCCTGCAAGTGCGTGTGCGAGTGATACCAGTAGGTGCCGCTGTGCCGCAGATCGAAGCCAAACGTGTGCGTCGTGCCCGGCTGAATGGGCGGCGTGGTCACATGCGGCACACCGTCCTGCTCATTCGGCAGCAGCAGCCCGTGCCAGTGCGTCGAGGTCGTTTCGTGCTTGAGCTGGTTGTGTACGCGGATGCGGGCGAAGTCGCCCTCACGGAAACGCAGCGTCGGCCCTGGAATGCCGCCATTGATCGTGAAGCCACGCACCGCCTTGCCCGCCGGGCTCACGATTTGTTCCGCAATGGTGAGATCGTATTCCACCACGCGCTGACCAGCGGCAGGTTTCGGGATTTTGCAGTTGTCACAGGCCCATGCGGCCAAGGAAGGCCCCAAGAGGGAGAAAAAGAGAAAGCGTTTCATGAGAATCAAGTCGTTGAAGGTTCAAGGAACCGCGCCCGTGCATGCTCAT
>JAYVIO010000009.1:0-19473 GCA_043770175.1 Verrucomicrobiales bacterium
GGATCGCGAGATCACACCGATCCCGCTTGGGCGGCGGCTTCGTTAGAATGAAGTCGTGAACATACTCGAGCGTGCCTTTTGGCACCGTGAAGCCGCGTCGAGCGTCCTCCGTCTGAAATCCAGCGGCGCTCAAACGATACGCGTAATCGGTCGGCGGCAGGTTTTTGATTTCATAATAACCGCCGGGAGAATTCGCCGTCGCAGTCGCCACCACCGTGCCGTCCTGGCCGGACAGCAGCTCGATTTTCGCGCCAGGAATCGGACCGAGGTTCTCGCCTTTCTCATCCTGGCCATACACACGGCCATGCACAGCAGGCTGCACCACATTCGACTGCGCGGGGCCGCTGCCGGGCTTCGGTTCACGCGTAAGCAGGAAATCATGCACAAACTCACGCGTGTCCTGTGGCATGGCGAAGCCGCGCATCGCATCTTCCTCCCGGAAACCGGTGGCGGCGACCTTGTAACGATACGCACCGGCCGCGAGCGTGGCGATTTGGTAGTAGCCGAAGTTGTTCGTCGTCACCGTTGCGGCTGCATCACCCGAATCGCTGATCAACTTGATCTGCGCTCCAGCAATGGGGCCGAGATTGGCACCTTTCTCATCCTGACCGTACACACGGCCATGCACGCCGCCATCAGCGGCAGGCGAAACGGTGACGCACAGAAAAATGAAAAGAGGCAGGAGCGTTTTCATGGCGTGTTGTCTGGAACAAGGCGCACCCCGATGACACCGACGGCGTCGGTGAGATCAGCGGTGGTGAGCGTGATCATGTAGGTGAGAGTGACGTACATCGTGCCGGTGCCCGCCTGCGCGGTGTAGGCGAGGAAATTGAAGGCTGGAACCGCAGGAGGCACGAAGCTGAAGGCAGCGCCGTTCACGGGATCAAGCGGATAACCGGCGAAGTTGTTCGCCCCCAGGCGGTCGGAACGCAGCGGCATGTCGATGAGCAGCAGCGGTTGCGATTTGGCCAGCGGCGCGGCCGGAACCGGCGCGGTGGTTTGCAGGCTGAAAAACGGCTGCGGCAGGCCCAGCACGGCGGAACCTGAGAGATTCCGCCGCAGCGCACCGCTGCTGAGTTCCGCGCGTGCGAGAATCTGCCCCGTGGTGCCCGCCGCCGAGCCACCGACGAAGCCCACATGCGCGATGGCACGCAATCCATTCGCACCTGCCGGCGGCCACGGCACGAAACCCTCGAAGCGGATCGTGATCGTTTCCGCGCCATTGCCCGTGGGCCGTCCAGCCGTGCTCCACGCGGGCAGCGTCACCGCACCAGGGATGTTTTCATGACTCGCAAACAGCAGGCCAAAATGGCTGCCGTGCTCCGCGGTGAGGCTCCACGCATTGCGAATCACCAATGGATCGGCCAGCGGCATCGCCGCCCAGTTGAGAAACGGCGGCGTCACCGCCGGGGTGACTTGAAAACTCGGCGCGAGAGCGCTGGCAAGGATCGGCGGCGGCCGCAACACACCGCCGCGCCGCAGACTCACCGCCGCAGTCGTCGTTCCCGCCGGGAACAACGGCAGCAGCGAACCATTCGCCGCTGTCAGAACATTCCCCAACGGGCCCAGCGCCGTGACACGCGGTTGCACATAAAGATAGAGCGCTTCGGCAGACCCTGGTGCCAGCAACGCCGCCACCGCCGCACGGCTAATCGGCGGCATCACCACACTCGTGGCTCCGGCGAACACACCGATCTGTGTCGCCATTGGCGTGATCAGCACCGGCGCGGCTTTGTGCGGCAGCACCGCGAACAAATCGACTCGCCACGAAGTGATCTGCGCGATGTTGCCCCCCACATTCCAGTTCACCGTCACCGCATCGCCATCGCGCACGATCGGTGTCGTCGGTGCGATGCGCACGCCGCTGATGAGAGGCGCAGCAGGCGGCGGTAGCGGAAAGAGCAACTGCGCCAGCGCATTGAGCAATGGCAGCAAGCCACCGCCATCCGGCAACGGCAGACCACCCGGCAAAACGGTGCGCACCGGCGGCAGCAACGGCGGCGGCGGCAGTCCGATCGGCGGTCCCACAATCGGCGGCAGCACCGGCACCAACGGTTCCGGCGGCAACGGCGTGGCCGCACCCGCCAGTTTCATGCCCGACATCCACACCGGCACCTCGCTCGTTGTCGCCTCCGCGCGCACCAGATCACCTGCTTCATCAAAATGCGCCGCAGGCGTGAGCCACAATTCGGGCAGCGTCTTCTGATCGTCCGGCTGCTTGTCACTGTCATACACGGCTTGCCCGTCCGCCTCGAGCAGCACACGCTGCAATTGCGCACGATCGAGAATCTTGTTCGTCGGCGCACCGCTGCCGATGATCCCGACTCCGGGAGCCATCAGCGCCTCCTTGGTCAGCGGATTCACCGCCAGTTCAAACGCCGCCAGATCAAACAGCCGTGGTTCGCCCGCGTCCGGCAGCGGCGATGCTTCCGACGACAACAAAAACTTCCGTGCCCCCGCCACCAGATAGACCGGATTCCGCGTACCTTGCTGCGGGCCTTTGCCGCCGGTCAGTGTGACACGCAGGCTTTCCACCTTCGTGCCCGGCATCGGTGCCGTTTGGAATTTTTCATCCGATTCCTCATGCCATGGCACTGCGCCGACCACACGCCCGCTCAAAGCACGCACCAGCGCATGCTCGGTCTTTAGCTCTGCCTTCTCATCCTCGGCCAGCGTCGTCTGTTTCGTCTTCGCCTCATACTCCGGCAGCATTTTCATCAGGCTCTCGCGACTTGATGCCAGCTTCTGCTGCGCATGCACATCCACCAGGCCATTCGCAGCAAACAATTTGCCGTTCACCTCGATGCGATAGCCCGCCAGCACCCAGTCCGTGCGGCCCTGCGAGGCAAAACCAATGCTCTGCAAATCACCGCACTTCACGCCGGTCAGAAGCTGCTGCGAGGTGCGCAGCGCATCCGTTCCCGCATCGCTCTCCTTCGCCGAAAACTCAAACGACGCCATCTGCCCCGGCTGAATTTCCGTCACCATGCCTGCGAGCGACGACTTGTACGGAAACGCCGCAAACGACGGTTCACGTCTCACCCCGCCGAGCGGATACAGTCGCAACGGAAAACCAAGACCGAGATGCACATCCACCGGTTCGGTCAGCGCCGCGCCCTCCGTGCCGACACCGAGCGTGATCTTGATCGACTCAACCACTTCATCCGCAGGTAGCCTCCCCATTTCAAACGGCGTGCGCGGCAGACCTTCGTGCTTCACCGGCACCTCCACTTCCTCACCCGCAGCGGCGGCGGCAGCAGGTGATGATGGCGATGTCACCTTGGCAAGCAGCGCAGGATCCACCTTCGTCACATACAATGCCCCGGCTCCGATCACACCACCCAGCACCAGGCCGATGAAAATGTTACCCCAGCGGGACGGTGGCTTGGCAGAAGATGCAGGATCATCAGAAGAACCGTCGCGCATGGCTTTAAGAGGTTGAGTCCAACTGCATCCGCGCAGACCAGCCTGCTGCGGATTAGTCTGATTCTCTCCCCCGTCCGTCTCTCACGCAATCCCAATCTTATGACAAAATCCCCTTCGCCACTTCACCGCCGACATTCGTCAGGCGGAAATTCCGGCCGCCATACGAATAGGTCAGCTTGGTGTGATCGAGGCCGAGCAGATGCAGGATCGTCGCGTGCCAATCGTGGATGTGCATCGGGTTCAGTTCGGCCTTGTGACCCACTTCATCCGTTGCGCCATAGGTCAATCCACCTTTCACGCCACCACCGGCCATCCAGATGGAGTAGCCTTTGTGATTGTGATCGCGGCCGTCACCGCTCTGCGCATACGGCGTGCGGCCGAATTCGCCCGCCCACACGACGAGCGTGTCCTTGAACATGCCGCGTGTTTTCAAATCGGTGAGCAAAGCCGCGATCGGCTGATCCGTGGACGCACAATTCGTCGCCAGCAGTTCGCGCAGGCGGTTGTGATGATCCCAGTTGCCAGGAGAGGCGATTTCGATGAAGCGCACACCCGCTTCGGCCATGCGCCGCGCCAGCAGGCATTGCCGTGCGAACTGATCCTTTCCCTGGCCGATGCCGTAGAGCTTGAGGATGTGCTCCGGTTCGCTGCGGAGGTCGAGCACGTCGGGAACCTCGCTCTGCATGCGAAACGCCAGCTCGAACGACTCAATCGCACCTTCGATCTCGGGATGCACGCCATCGCGTTCCATCTTGCGCTCATTCAATCCACGAATCAGGTCGAGCTGCGCTCGTTGAAGATCACGCGGCACGTTGGCGTTCGCGATGTTTTTCATCGGCGGCCCTGGAGCGACATCCTTCTTCAGCAACGCTGCATAAAGTTCCGGCAACTGCGATCCGCCGATCCGCGTGCCCTGGCAGATCGCCGGCAAAAACGCGCTGCCGTAATTCTGCGCGCCACCATTGTCCGCCGGAGGATTCAGCGTGATGAATCCCGGCAGATTCTCATTCTCCGTGCCCAATCCATACAGCGTCCAAGCGCCAATCGAAGGCCGCACAAACTGAAAACTGCCTGTGTGCATCTGGCCGAAGGCCTGCGCGTGATTCGGCAGGTCGGTGTGCATCGAGTTGATGATGCACAGGTCATCCGCATGCTTGGCCAGCTTCGGATACAACGTCGTCATCCACTGCCCCGACTTCCCAAACTGCTTCAACGGATGCACCGGCCCGAATAATTTCGCTCCCGACGAATCGCGGCCCAGGCTCGCGGTTTTGCCATCGCGTTTGATCAGCTCCGGCTTGTGATCAAACAGGTCCACATGCGACGGCCCGCCGCGCATCGTCAAAAAGATCACCCGCTTCGCTCTCGCGGCAAAATGCGGCTCCTTCGCTGCCAGACCGCTCTTTGCCTGCGCCAATGCTGAGAATGCCAGCCAACCGATACCGGACGACAACGTCGTCAGCATCTCGCGGCGTGAATGGATCGTGTTCATGTTCGTAGTTCGGCCTTTAGGCCGTCTGATGGTTGTTGTGTGTCTTTTTCATCAAGGGGAGCGGGCTAAAGCCCGAACTACTAACTCAATCCGCAAATCGAAACTCCGCGCTCGCCAGCAACGACTGGCAGAACGCCGTCAGCAGCTTCAAGTCGTCCGCCGAGCCGTTTTTGAAAAACTTTTCGGCGAGTACGACTTCCTTGGCGTCTGGCGCTCGATTGAAGCAAAGTTGAAACGCGAGCCGGATGCGATCAGGCGATGTTTGAATCCGTTTCGCCAGCGCCGCCGCCTGCTCCTGCACAAACGGGCCGTTCAACAGATACAGCGCCTGGAGCGGCACATTCGTCACATCGCGATCACCAGTGACGAGATTCGGGTTCGCCACATCGAACTGCTCCAACACGTCAGGCAGTTGATCCCGCAGCACCGGCAAATAAACTGATCGACGCTTCGATCCGTCGAGATCAGACGGCAGCTTCGCGTTGAAGCCGATGAGCGAGACCGACTGGCCATCCAGCTCCGCCACCAGTGATCCTGACCGGCGAGAAGTATCGAGAGCGCCCGAAACCGCGAGCATCGAATCACGAATCGCCTCCGCATCGAGACGACGTTTGTTCGCACGCCAGAGCAGACGGTTGTCGGGATCTTGGTCGAAAACATCGGCACGATGTGTGGAGGCCTGCCGGTAAGTCTTGGAAAGCACGATCTCGCGAATCAGCGCCTTCACGGACCAGCCGCTGTCCATGAATCGAATCGCCAGATGATCGAGCAGCTCAGGATGACTCGGACGTTCGCCGCTGAAGCCGAAGTTATCGACCGTGCGCACGATTCCCGCGCCAAACAAATGCCGCCACACGCGATTCGCCATCACGCGCGCCGTCAGCGGATGCTCGCGGCTCGTGAGCCACTGCGCAAACTCAAGTCGGCCGCTTTGCTGCTTTGGAACCGTGCCGTTGACCCCTATCACCTGCGGAAAGCCACGCGGTATCGCCTTCACCGGATGGGCGAGCTCGCCGCGATCATAAAGCTGCGAATCAGTGATGCGTTTCGCGTCTTGTACGCCCATGCAGAGCGGCAGGGCGCGGCCGGCGTCATCCACGGTTTCAAGCTGGCCCTCAATGCCGCCCCGCGTCCACAGAATGCGGATCGCGTTCGTGAGCATTTTGTGGTATTCACCGCTGATGTCACGCCCCTCCAGCCTGGCCTTGATGGCGTATTCCTGCGCATCCTTTTCTTCCTGGTTCAGCTTTGCCAGATCGTTCTTGAGCTGCTTCACACTCTCCGGCGTCATTGATTTATTCGGAGTCACCTGCTCCGGCAACTCCGGCAAGCGGATGAGATGGCCGTGATTGTTGTTCTCGGAGTCGATCCAGTTGCCGTAAAACGTCTGCGTGCTCTTGAAAATGCCCGCCAGCGCGTAGTAGTCCTCCATACTGAACGGCTCGGTCTTGTGATCGTGACAGCGGGCGCAGGCTACGGAACTGGCCATCACCGCGCGTGTGACCGTGTCGAGCTGCTCATCGGCCACGTCCGCCGCAAACTGTGCCTGATTCATCTCATTGAGTCCTTTCGGCCCGAAGGCGAGGAAGCCCGTCGCGATGAGCAGGCGTGCGCGTTCCGCTTCATCCTTCGCCGGCAAAAGATCACCCGCGATCTGCTCGGTGATGAAACGATCAAACGGCACATCCGCATTCACCGCATCAATGACGTAATCACGATAGCGCCACGCATGCGGAAAGGTCAGGTTCGACTCACGCCCGTTCGATTCCGCGAAGCGTGCCACATCCAGCCAGTGACGGCCCCACCGCTCGCCAAAGCGCGGACTGCGCAGCAGCTCGTCCACCACTTTCTCCAGTCGGTCGGACATGTCAGACGAGTCGGACTTGTCCGACAAAAACTTCTGCACCTCCTCCGGTGTCGGCGGCAGGCCGACTAGATCAAAGTACAATCTGCGCAGCAGCAGCACCGGCTCCGCTTCCGGCGCGGGAGACAGGCTGTTCTCCTTCAGCTTCGCCTGAACAAACGCATCCACGCTCCCTGCGGCCTGCACAGGTCGTTGATAGCTCCAAAACTTCCGCCCCGATTCCACATCCACTGGCGGACGCTCCGCGACCTTCACCGCTGACTCACGCGGATCAGCCGCGCCCGCTTTGATCCACGTTTCAAAGTCCGCGATGACCGCTTTCGGCAACTGTGGCTTCTTTGGCGGCATTTCGAGATCGGGATCGCTGTGCTTGATCGCGCTGAGCAGCAGGCTCTTCGCTGGATCACCCGGCACCACGGCAGGTCCGGTGTCTCCGCCGGTGCGAATGCTTATTTTCGTGTCGAGCATCAATCCCCCCTTCGATTTGCCGGACTCGGCGGAGTGGCATTCGTAGCAGTGCTTGACCAGCACCGGACGGATCTTCGCCTCAAAGAACACCGCGCTATCATCAGCAAAAACGGCGAGCGAGCCTGTGCTGGCGATGGCGAGGAAGATGGCAGGCTTCATGGTTGGGAACAGCCGTTGCTGGAATTAGCAATGACTGTATCAGAAAGGCCTTGGCAATGTCACGCCGGGAGATGCGTTTTCACCACGGCCATGCTTGCAGCAAATTTTCCCATCACGAACTCACGCGCCTTCGCGGCCTTCGCCTTCGATCCAGCGGGATCTTTCGCCATCGCCAGCACCGTGTCGGCCACGCGGGCGAGTTCGTCCTCCTTGTCGAGGTCGAAGAGCCACTCGTTCAGGCCGATGTCGCGCCACATGTAGCCCTTGCTCGTCTGTTCGGCCCAGCGGCACACAATGGCCGGGATGCCGTTGCCGATGCACATGATCGGACTGTGCATCTCGTGGCCGAACAAGCCGGCGCTGCGGCGGTAGGTGCTGATCGCTTCGTCGGTGAGCCAGTAGTTCTCGCGCCACACCACGCGTGACTTCACGTCCTCGGGCAGTTTGTCGTAGAGCATCTCTTTGCCGATCTTCATCTGCGTTTTGTCTTCGGGGCAGAGCAGGATTTTGAGATCGGTGTTCTTGATCACACTCACGATCGCATCCAGCAGCGGTTTGCCGTCGTGTTCCTTCATCGCCTCGTTACGAGCGTGCTTTTTTTCGTCCATGGCCGCCTTCTTCTCCGGCAGCGTCCAGTAGGGCGTGTTGCGCATGCGTGGAATGCAGCAGAGGAACTTGCCCTCCTCCAGCCCGTGCGCCTTCAGGAATGCTTCTGCCTTCGCGTCGTCTTTCAAATCGACGGCGAAAGCGCCATCGGGTCCGAACTCCATCAGCGGGCAGGTGCAGCCCATCTTCTTCGCCAGTTCGAGCGACACCGAATCGCGGAAATAGGCAAACTTCGCGCCGCTGAGCACATCAATGGTCTTCGGCGCTGGCTTGGACTTGTCTTTGGACGACTGCTGACCCGAGAACGTGATGCCATACACGCCGTAAGGCTTGCCCGTGGCCTGCGACCACTTCACCACGTCCGCCTGCGCGACCAACGACGGCCCGGAGCCATGCAGCAGAAAATCGCACTCCTCGAAGGCCTTCTTCACTTCCTCACCCCGGATCACTTTCACCTTCGGGAAACGTGCCGCGAGCATTTCGGCCACACCGTTGTCCAGATTGCTCGGCCACAGCCGCACCTCGACCTCCGGCAGATGTTTTTCCAACAGCGCCAGCACGCCCGGCGTGTGCGCGATGTCACCGATGTTCACCGTCTGCCACGACGAGCGCAAAACGAGTCGCTTCGGC
This sequence comes from Verrucomicrobiales bacterium, assembly GCA_043770175.1. Lineage (GTDB taxonomy): Bacteria > Verrucomicrobiota > Verrucomicrobiia > Verrucomicrobiales > Verrucomicrobiaceae > Prosthecobacter. The sequence continues at coordinate 8,646 of JAYVIO010000009.1, forward strand.
TTTTCCGCCGCGATGGCAGAGATGAATGGCAGTGCGGCGGCTGAATGGATGAAGTGGCGGCGGTTCATGGGAAGTTGGTGTGTCTGTAAACGGTTCGTAAATTGACAGGTTCTACTGCATGCGCCTTGCCATGCGCAATACAAGATGCGCATAATGCCTCATTCATCCGGAGGCATCATGAACAACCACACCATCCTCATTCTCGCGTTCGCGCTCGCTCAAACACTCCATGCCGGCCCAGTCGAAGACGCCAGCCTGCTGCTGCAACAGCAGCGTTATGCCGAGGCCGCCGTCAAGCTCACGGACGCGGCCATCAACGCTGAAAAGGACGTCGGCTACGCGCACTACCTGCGCGCTGTCGCCTGGGCCGAGTCCAAAATGCACGACCGTGCCATCACCGACTGTGATGCAGTGCCCGCCGGTCATGCGTGGCAGCGGAAAGCACTTTTTCTCAAAGCGCAGTGCCTCGCCGAGCTGAAACGGCATCAAGAGGCCGAGGCTATCTACAGCGCGGAGGCCACGCGGCTGTTTGCGACGGCGCGCAAAGAAACCCTGGCCGCAGCGCTCGTCACCCTCGCACAGGAGATCACCAAACCGGCCGTGCCAGGCCAAAGCGTGAGCGGTGATGCCCACGCGAAAGCGCTCGCGCTGTACCGCAAGGCGCTCGAACTCGAAACGGGGCCCACGTTGCGTGAGAACCTGCTATTTCAATCGGCGGCGATCATCCGGCGCATCTTGAAGCACCAGGAGTTCCCCGCCGCGTGCGATGCGTATCTGCGCGAGTTCGATCCCGACTGGCGCGGCCTCACCGGCAGCACACCGCCGAAGACTCCCGCCAAGGAAACCGGTGCGCGGCGCTGGGAAGTGCGGGCGATGCTCATCGAGAACCTGCTCGTCAACGGTGCCAGTGATGCCGCCCGCGTTTACGCCGAGGACATGCTGAAGCTCTGGCAGGCCAAACCGCCCGCCTTAGGCATGAAGCCGGACATCGGTGAGTTGGAGTGGCTGCTGTGCCGCAGTCATGGCGCATCTGCTTACCGTGAGTTTGATCCGCCGCAGATCGCGCAAGCCCGCGAAGACGTGCAGCAGGGCACGATACAAAGCTTCCCACTCAGTACAGGCGACCCCGTGAAGCATGTCGCGGCACTGCGGGCCTTTTTGAAAGCGTATCCGGCCCATGCGCGATCCGCCGAGGCGGCGATGACGCTGGTGCAGGCACTCATTGCTCAAAACAAACCAGATGAGGCTATCGAAGCCTGCAAGGCGCTCTACGATCGTGCCGACTGGCCCGAGCCCGCTGCGAACGAGATGGACAAACGCACACCGGCGGAGCGTCTGGAGTCCTGGCGGCAGATGGCATTCTTCCAGATCGGTGCGCTGCACTTTGCCGCACGGCGTTATCCGCAGGCCATCGAGCAATGGCGTGGCTACATCGCCAAACATCCTGATGGCGGTCTCTGGCAGCAGGCGCAGGCAAGGATCGTCGAAGCGGAGTTTCAGCTCTGCCTCGAAGCCGTGGCAGCGGACAACCGCGACGAGGCCACGAAACGCTTCGATGCCTTCATCGCCGCACATCCGCTCGACGCACGCTGCGCGCAGTTGCTGTTCCTTAACGGCCAGTGGCATTACGCGGCGGCATTGAAGACCAAAGCGGGCGCGAAGCCGCTGCTTGAGAGCGCCATCACTGAATGGGCGCGGCTCATCATCAAGCATCCCCAGAGCGAGGAGGCCTCGCTCGCATTGTATCGCACCGGCGTGATTCAGGCAGAGCATCTGGACCGGCATGAGGACGCGTTGAACACGTTTCAGCGTCTCAATTGGGGCGGCTGGAAGCAACTGGCCGCCGAACGCGCCGCCATGATGCCTCAGCGCTCGCTAGCGCTGCGCACGCCGCGCACCTTCCGCACGAACGAAGCCGCGCAGGTACGCGTGAACGTGCGCAACATCGAGAAGCTCAAAATCTCGCGTTACACGCTGAACCTCGAAGATTTTTTCCGCAGCCGTCATCGCCTGGATGGCGAGTCAGGCATCGGCTCGCTCGACATTGATTTGATCCAGCCGGACAAAACCTGGGAAGTGGCCGTGGCGGGCTACACGCGGCTCAAACCGATTGAGCAGGCCATTGATGTGCCGTTTGAAGCTGCGAAACCCGGCGTGTGCCTCATCCGCGTTGAAGGCGAGGACTGGCAGGCCAGCACCATTGTCATCCGCAGCGACATCGACTTGATCGTGCAGTCCGCGTGGAAGGAGGCGCTCGTGTTTGTGCAGGATCGCGTCAAAGGCACCGCCGTGGCCGATGCGGAGGTGTTGATCAGCAACGGCAAGGAAATCATCGGCCAGGGCCGCACGGCGAAGGACGGCGTGTTTCGCCTGCGCGGCGAAATGATCCGCGAGGCCGCCGATCTTTGCGTGCATGTGCTCACCGGGGCCGGTGTGGCGATCCAGCGGCTCAATCTGCGCGGCATGACGCAGGAAATCACCGGCGGCAGCACGGATCGTGAAGACGTGGCGCTGTCACGACGCGGCTTCCTTTACACCGACAAGTCCGCCTACCGTGCTGGCGATGCGGTTCACTTCCGCGGCATCATCCGCGATGTGCAGGACGGCGCTTACAGCGTGCCCGTGGGCCGTGAATACAACATCAGCATCACCGACGACGGCGGACGCGTGCTGCGCCGCATGAAGTCAAAGCTCGGCGACTTCGGCACCTTCACGCACAGTGTCCCTCTGCCCGCCAGCACGCCCGTGGGCAGCTATCGCATCACCGCGAAGGCCTTGGAGGGCGATGAATCGCACAACGCGTGGTTTGAGGTGAAGGAGTTTGAGATTGAGGAGCTCAGCGCTGTCATCGAAACCAAACCGGAGGCCGTTTTTCGTGGTGACCGCATCGAAGGCACGCTGCGCGTGAGTTATTCTTGGGGTTCGCCACTCGCGGAAGAGCCGGTGCGTCTGCGCATGCCGGATGGACGACTCCTCGAAGGCAAAACCGACGCGAAGGGCGTCTTCAGCTTCACGCAGGAGACCACCGCGTTTCAACCCGGCGGCTTTGTGTCTTTCAACGCCGAGCTGCCCGCACGCAGCCGCCATGTGCCGCACACCGTCGCCATCTTGAGCACCGGTATGCAGCTCGTGTGGGACCGCGTGCCAGCCCCCGCGCTCACGGACGAGCCGGCGCTCATTCGTGTGAAGGCTCTCGATCATCGCGGCAAACCGGCTGCGACATCGGTGAAGGTCACGCTCTCGCGCCTCGACACACAACCGGCGAATCCCGTGCTCTCCGGCCTGCCCGGCCTCGTTTACATTCCGAATGCCAGCGCACCGGCGCGCATCGCTGAGTTTGTCATCGAAACCGATGCCACCACCGGCCTCGGCAGCTCCACCGTCGTGCTGCAATCCGCCGTGCAGCACCAGCTTCACGCGCAGGCCGCCGACGCTCGCGGCAACGCCGTCGAGATCACCACCAGCGTGCAAGCCTCCGGCCCCGAGGACACGACGAAGCTGCGCCTGTTCAGCGACGATGACGAGGTCAACGAAGGAGCCGCGCTCAAGGTTGATGCGCACAGCCGCATCACCGCGCCGCTCGCGCTCGTCACGCTCGCAGGCGAAGAGATGATCGAGCATCGCATCCTCAAGCTCGCACCCGGTCACAACGACCTGCCCGTCACCATCGCCGCCGCACACTGGCCGCACTTTGAGGTCAGCATCGCCTGCCTCGACGGCGACAAGCTCCACAGCGCCCGCCGTGGCTTCACGGTGAGCCGACCGCTGAAGATCGAGATTCAAACACCCGCCCAGCCCGTGAAACCTGGCGAAGCGACCGAGATCACGCTCACCACCACCGACGCGAATGGCAAGCCTGTCGCCGCCGAACTCAGCCTCGCGCTCGCCAGCGCCGCGCTCTTCGCGCAATACCCGGACGACAGCGAAAACATCGAAGACTTCTTCCACGGCAGCCTGCGCCACGCCGCCAGCCTGCGCACCGGCAGCAACGCGGGATTTGAGCACCGTGCCGCTTCCCAAGTACTCACCAAGGACGAATCCGGCAACGTCATCGCTAGCACGAACACCACGCCGTCACATATCGAACGTCTGCGCGAGATGGAGGGACGCGAACGCGGTGCTTGGAACAATCAGGCAGCCTACAATCAGCAACGTGCGCGAATGCTTGTGCAGCGAGATTTCACCTACCCCGCCGAGTTTGATCCGCCGCAACTGCCGCAACTCGGGCAAACCGTGGCCTTGGGCAGTGGTGGCGTGCTGGTGACGAATGGCAGTGGAACGATGAACACTCTGAATTTTTCCGGCGCCATCAGCGGCGGCGGATGGGCCGTGAACACGCCCACCACACCGACCTCTTTTGCAACCCGTGATCGCTATGTCGATTTGAACGAACCCGTGACCCGACTGGGGCGACTTAACGACATTCCCATGATCGGCAGATTGTTCCAAACCGCCGATGGCCGCTCATCTGGCGGCAAACCGTTCGCATCCGACGCGCAGTGGCATTGCCCGCTCGTCACCGATGCCTCTGGCAAGGTGAAGGTAAGCGTGACCTCACCCGGCGTCGGTGGTGCATGGCGTTTGTCGAGCCGTGGCTGCACCATCGCAACGAATGTGGGACAGGCGGAGAAGGAGTTGATCACCAAGGCGGATTTCATGGCTGAAATCCGCACGCCGTCAGCTTTGCATCCCGGCGACAGCTTCACGCCGCGCATGTTGCTCCACGGTGCGCCCGCAGGTGAAACGACTGCGGAGGCTGCGTTCGAAGCCACCAGCGCACAAAAGCGCGGCGCGACCCTGAAGCCGAGCGGCACCGTTGAAGTTGTCTTTGACCCGGTCACTGCGCCGGCGTCGCCGGGTCTAAGCATCGCCACTGCCTCCGCCAAGACCGCCAAAGGAGTGATTTACTTGTCGGCGAATTTCAGCGTGCCGCCTGTCGGCGAAACACACTTCACTCATGCCGCGAATCTCCTCGCCGCTTCGGGCGAAGCATTGATCGCAGCGGCTCCAGCTCAACGCCTGCAAGTGTCCGTGCTCGCTTCACCACTCGCCTTGCTGCAAAGCATGCCGTCCGTGTCGCAAACGGCCGCCAGTCGCTTGTTGCAGCACGTTTCCGCCGCTCGTGCTGGCAAAGCATCGAACGAAGAACAAATGCGTCTTCTGATCTCCGAGCTTCAGATCACCCAGCGCGACGGCGGCTGGACGTGGCAGGATGTGAAGTGGCAGCATGACAGCGTCGTGACCAGTCTTGCGCTTTGGGCGCTGGTGGAGGCAAAGGCGCTCGGGTTTGAAGTCGAAGAGGCCACGCTAAAAGCAGCCTCCGCCTATTTGAAGAAAGCGCTGGCGATCATTCCACCGGACGAGCCGGACAAGGCCGCAATCATCCTGCATGCGCTGGCCTGTGTGAATGAGGCGGACTTTTCGGTGGCGAACCGCATGTATCGCGACCGGGCGAAACTGAACGATCCGGCGCTCGCGTGGCTGGCAGCTGCGTTCCAGCGCATGAATCGTGTCGATGAGGCGAAGGAACTGCTCAAGGCGCTCGAAGCAAAGCCGACATGGGTCGGCAGCAAGACCACCTCACGGCTCAGCAGTGACAATGACACCGCCGCCATCGTGCTTTACGCGGCAGCGACAACCCAACCCGGCTCTGCTTTGGCCAAGAAAGCAGCGGAGGCACTGCTGCAGCAGCTTGGCGTCGATCTGGGCGCGCAATCGGCCTTACAGGGGCTATGGGCGGCGGCGTTGGCTGAGCATTTCATCAGCACGGGCATGCATCAAACGCCCGAAGCGCAGGAATTGAAGCTGACCCTGAATGGCGAAACGCGGAACGTCGGCTCGGGTGAGACGATTCAAATCCCAACACCCAAACCGGGCGCGGACGGCAAGATTCATCTCGGCCTGAGCTGGAAGGACAACAAGGGCACGCCCATCGTGCTCACGACCTTCATCAACGAGAAGGCGATCGATGTGAAAGCCGCGCGCGTCGCTGATTTGCCCTCGGTGGTGCGGCGTTCGTGGTTCCATGAGAATCTGCGGCATCATGATGTGCCGATTGATGCACCGGGAAGCTCTCCAGTCCGCATTGCAGCACATGGGCAGCGCATCCGGGTGAATCTGGAGCTGGGCCCGCCGAAGCAGGTGCAAAACGGCTACGTCATCATTGATGAGCCGTTGCCCGGCGGCTGCATGTACGTCCCAGATTCGCTGGTGGGTGGTGCGGCCCGCGTGGAGCAACTGCCCGGCATGCTACGGCTGTGGTTCATCCCACGCCATTTCCCCACGGAGGTCATGACAGACATCAGCTATGATCTCATCGCCCTGCATCCAGGCACTTATCACATTCCACACACCCGCGTGCGCGACGCCTGCCGCCCGACTCGCTTCAATGCCGGACCGGAAGGCAAGCTGACCATTTTGGAGCCGAACAAGCCCTCCCCTGATCCGTATGTGATGAATGGTTATGAGCACCTGGTGCTGGCGAAACTGCTCTTCGATGAAAACGCCCTGGATGCCGCCCTGCCGCACCTCGAAGCAGTGCGCAACGAGGCCGGATTGAAATCCAATGAGCGTGACATCGCCCGCATGCTGCTGTGGATTCATACCACACGCGAGAAAACGGACGCGCGGCAGGTGGTGGAGCTGTTCGAGGCGCTGAGCGAACGCCATCCCGACATTGTCATTCCCTTCGACAAAATTTTGAAGGTGGCCGCCGCGTATCGCCAGATCGGCGAGTTTGAACGCGCCTGGCTGGTGTATCGCGCCACGATGGACAGCAGCTTCGTCAGCGACGCGGGTGTGAGCGCCGCGCTCGAAACTGCCGGTGATTTTCCCGGCAGCGCCGAGCATCAAACCAACCTGTGGATGGAGTATCCCGATGGTGCTGACGGTTTGCTCGCCGCCTTCAGTCTGGCACAGCGTTTTCAAGAAATGGCGGCGAGTCCCACCAGTGTGCCGCTGCGGCCCGGCGCGGCGAAGTGGTCGAAAAACCAGCTCCTGGAGCGCAGTCGCGATTTGCTGCGGCAGTTGGTGACGCTGCATGCGAAGGACGATCTCGCTGATGATGCCGCGTTCAGCCTCGCGAATGTGTTCTTTGATCTCAAGGACTATGCCAGCGTCGTCACCACCGCCGGCAATGCTGCGAGCACGTTCACGAAGAGCAGTTTTCTGAACAACTTCCATTACATGACCGCGCTGGGCCGCTTCTGGCAGTATCAGTTCCCCGAGGCGCTCGCCGCCGCCGCTCCGGTGGCCGCTGGCACGAGCGAGGACGCGCCGAACGCCCGCTACATCACCGCACAGATTCATCACGCCCAAGGCAAGGCCGCCGAGGCGATCCGCTGGTATGAAAAGGTGAAGGACGAGTTCGATGATGCCCGCGAGTCGATCGCTGTGCTCCAGGAAAAAGGTGTGAAGCTGCCGCATGCCACGCGCGTGAAGCCGGGACAGCCGGTGAAGGTCGAACTCGATCACCGCAACGTGAAGGAGGCCGCGCTGCTCATCTACCGCGTCGATTTGATGAAGCTGCAGGAGCGCCAGAAGGATCTGAGCAGCGTCAGCAGTGTGAACCTCTCCGGCATCACGCCGCAGGCCGAGATGAAAGTGCCGCTGGGCGACGGCCTCGATTACGCCTGGAAGAAACGCAGCATCGAACTGCCGCTCAAAGACGAAGGCGCGTATCTCGTGATCTGCCGTGGCGATTCGCAGATGACCAGCGGCCTCGTGTTGCTCAGCACGCTTGATTTGGAGGTCAATGAGGACGCCACGAATGGCGGCATCCGCGTGCAGTTGCGCGATACCGTCCGCAACGCCTACGTCGCCGACGCCGACATCGGAGCTTACGACAGCAGCGGCAACGCCCAGCCGCAGAAAGGCCGCACCGATCCACGCGGTGCCTTCAGCGCCAGCGGCATCCACGGTCATGCGACCGTCGTCGTGAAGCTCGGTGAGAATCGTTACGCCATTCATCGCAGCGCCGGCAGCCTGATGCTACCGCAGGTCTCGGTGCGCACGCCCGTGCCAATGCCAACGAACGGCACCCCTGCGCTGCAACCCGCCGCTCCCGCCGCAGGCAAACCACTGAGCAAAGACGACTACCTTTTCAATGTGAAGAGCAGATTCACCGACCTCAACGACGACAACAAAGCCGCGTGGTCCGAAAAGCTGCAAAACGAGGGCAAGGGCGTGAAGGCCGAGAAGGCGTTCAAGAAATGAGGACACTGGCGCATTGCATGCAGCATCATTCGTTGTTGAGTCGGCTTATGAAATCATCTTCAGCCGCCCTTCTGCTCTGCGTCTTCCTCGCCGCCTGCGCCACGCCACCTGATCCCGATACGAAGCCGATGGGCGAGAATGTGCTGAGCAAGGAAGCGATCAAGGCGGCGAGAACCAGCCCCGTTGATTTCGTGGCGCATGTGAAGCCGGTGCTGGAGCGCAAATGCGTGATGTGTCACAACCGCAAGGCTCTCAAAGGCCACATGAGCCTGGAGAACCGCAAGGAGGCGATGCGCTCGGGAGCGCTGGGCGCTTACATCGTACCTGGGCATCCTGAGAACAGCCTGCTTATCGCGAATGTGAATTCCGCGCATCAAAACGTCAGTGTCATGCCCGCCGTGGGCGAACGACTGACGCAAGACGAATACGCCATCCTCACGAAGTGGGTCAAAGAAGGCGCGAACTGGCCTTCAGGAGCAGCGGGGACACTGAAGATCATTCGTTGATCAGAATTTTCGATGTCAGGCATTCGGAATTCGTCTTGGCCCCGTGATCCAGTCATGCTCTACATGCGGCATGCCTGACATCCGCGCCCTCATTGCCAATCCCGCCGACCTCAAACCGTCCACCGCCTGGAACGAAACGATCTGGGCCTACACGAGCGAGGAGGAACTCGTCGATCACACCACGAAGGCGCGGCTCTGCGTTGCCACGCTGCTGCCGTTCAAGGACCAGCAGCCTGACTGGGACGGCTTCAACAAAAGCGTGCGCTGGATGCAGCAATGCGCCGAGCATTACGGCGTGGAGATGGTCTTCGTGCTCAATGCGGACACCGGTTACATCTTCGATCTCAGCAACGAACTCTACGCCGAGGTGCTGAAGCGTTTCCGCGCCGAATTTCCGGAGCAGCGCTTCATCGCCGGCGTGACCGCACGCGGTGCGGAGAATGACACCGCGTTCAAAGCGGAGCGCTACTGGCCGCTGCTCGACATCGCGCAGGAACACGACAACTGCGAGATGATGATCATGACCAGCAAGCTGCTCAACACGCTGGAAAACGAGCCACGACGCGATGCCTACTTTCAAATCGCCGAGCATTTGATCCGCCCCGGCATCGCGCATGCGCTGGAGCCGTCTTTCGTGCCGTGGGCGACGCCGTTTGATCCGTGGTTGTTCCATGAGATCGCCATGCATCCAACCTATGTCGGCGGCAAGGTCAGCACGCTCGATGAGCCGCACTTCCATTACTGGGCCGCGATGTGCAAAGGCCTGAATCTGCCCTTCTCCCCGCACAGCGGCGACGACTACGGCATCGCCACCGCCATCAAGCTCGGCCTGCCGCTGCTCATCGGCGCGGGCGTCAGCGCCTGCCCGCTGATCTGCGCCGCCCGCGACATGTGGCTGCTCGACAGCGTGGCCGACAAGCAATTCAAAACCGGCACCGGCCGCTTCGACACCCGCGTCTATAAGCTCTTCGAAGCCTTCCAATCCTTCGAAGACCTCGTCTTCCGCCTCGACGACCGCATGAGCGCCTCGCCTTACAAGCACAGCACGGCGCATGTGCTCCATCAACTCGGCCTCATCGACGCACCGGAAGCGCATCCCGACTGCAAAGACCTACGCGGCGAGGAAGAAGCCCAGCGCATGGAAGAAGCGATGCGCAGGCCGAAGCGTCTGGCGAAGAAGCTGGGGATTCCGCATTTCGGCGCGTGAGACCGACCTCTACAATCACTCGGGTGTCACTTCATTTTTTTGCTGGAGGCTGGATTGAAAATACGCAATCCCGCAGCCTCAGCGGCCTTTAACTGATCTTCGTCGAAAGAAACGAACACATCCGCGTCAGCCTCCAGAGCTACAGCGACATGGAACAAGTCCATCGAGCGCACACGCTGCGTGAAGCCAATGTCAGCGCTGATCTCGTTGGCGGAGCGAACGGCATCACGCCAGTCAAACTCATAGTGCAGATAATAGCCAAGCCGGACCTCATGCTCCAACAGGCGGATTGTTTGCCTGGCTTCGGCCACGGACAAATTGCCCGGCTCAAAACGCGTGATCTGACGAATGGTGTTGAACACTTCCACCCGATGCCATGGCGTCCAAATCAGGTCAAAGTCCAATAGCTGATCGAAAAGCCCGAGCGCCTTTGCATGCCGCAGGTCTCGACGACATTTGAAAGGCACCCACCACGACGAATCGGCAAAGACGGTCATTTCTTGAGGCTTTGAATAACCTTGAGCGAATCAAACTTGGGACCGCTGGCATCACCCACCGAGCGTTGCTCCGCGAGTTCTCGCGTCATGCGTGGCCGATTGCCTTTGGTGACGACAAATTTGGCCTTTCCTCTCGAAGTGACGACGAGCTTGTCTCCCTGAGACAAATCATCGACTAAAGCAGTGTCGGCGTAAAACTTGGCAGCGGAAACAGTCTTCATGCCGGAAGTATGCTCATGCATCCATGCTTGGCAACTCTCAGACCGCGCCCAATATCGCCTCCATCATCCGCAGCGCTTCGCGGTTCGGCTTCACGTCATGCACACGCACGATGCGGGCGCCGTGTTCGCGGGCGTAGGCGCTGAGGGCGATGGTGGGCCAGAAGCGGTCTTCCATGGCATCGG
>JAYVIO010000010.1:0-6492 GCA_043770175.1 Verrucomicrobiales bacterium
TCCGCCTTTGCGGAGCCGAAAAAGCTTCTCGTCGTCACCGTCACCACTGGTTTCCGCCACTCCTCCATCGAGACGGCTGAAAAAGTCCTCGCCGAACTCGGCGCCAAATCCGGTGCCTTCACCGTCGATTACGTCCACCAGCCCGAAGGCCAGCCCAGGAACCCCGGCAAGCCGCCGGTAAAGGGCGATAAAGAATCCGACGACTCCTTCAAGGCCAAGCAGGACGCCTACAGCACCGCCCTCGCCAAATTCAACGAGGACAACAAAACCTGGGGCGACAAAATCAAAGCCTACATGGCCGACAAGATGGCCCTCGACAAAATCAAAGGCTACGACGGCTTCATCTTCGCCAACACCACCGGCGACCTCCTCTTCCCTGACCGCGACGGCTTCATCAAGCTCATCGAAGGCGGCAAGGCCTTCATCGCGATGCACTCCGGTTCCGACACCTACCATCCCTTCCGTGGCTACATCGACATGCTCGGCGGCGAGTTTGAAACCCACAAATCCCAGGTCGAAATCCAGCCCATCCTCCACTCGCCCGCCCACATCATCACCAAGGCCGTCCCCATGGGCTGGAAAGTCTTCGATGAGATCTACATCATCAAAAGCTTCGACAAGACCAAGGTCCACGGCCTCCTCGGCCTCAACTCCCATCCGAACCTCGCGCAGATGAACGACGAAGAGAAAAAGAAGGAAGCCGAGTCCAAGCGCTACTACCCCGTCTCCTGGTGCAAGGAATTCGGTGCCGGCCGGGTCTATTACAACTCCCTCGGCCATCGCGAAGACGTCTGGGACCCCACCTGGAAAGAAGGCACCAAGGACCGCAAAAACAGCCCCGAAATCGCCCAGACCTACCAGGAAATGATCCTCGCCGGCATCAAATGGGCTCTGAAGCTCGATGAAGCCGTCTCCACCCCCGGCAACATTCCCTGAGGAAATACTGATTTACACCGCAGAGACACTGACGCCGCAGAGAATGCCCTACTGAATCAAGCCTCTGCGGCATTCCAAGCTCTGCGATGTGGCTTTATTCATCAGTTCCCTAAACGATGACGGGTCATCGCAAGTTTGGGACATTCCCTTGCCGTAACTATTCAGCACCCAGGGGTGATGCAGGTGCTTGCCGCGCTTTTGGAGTGCGGCTGCGGCACCCTGAAAGGGTAAAGCTGCCGCTTTCGAGCGTCTCGTGATGTTCGTGGCCTGCCCGGCCTGCGCAAAGCGGTAGCTGCGTTCGTTCCTCACTTCGCAACCGCACTCCAAAACCTGCCAGACCTGAATAGCTACCCCTTGCCAATCATTCCTCTGCCCAAGAGGCTCTGCGTTCTCTGCCGCTCGGCCTCTCCTGACTAACTGGCCGGCAAAAAGATGGGCGGTAAAAAATGGAAACCGGTGTTTCCCAATCTTTTTGCCGCGCATTTTTTTGCCGGCGAAAGTTACTCCCTCCTCCACACTTCAGCGCAGCGAAGTTCGGTTTCTCCAGAATAACTTCCTGAGTATGGCAGGAGAATGGCTGGGCAGGGGAATTTGTATCTGACACATTCCTCTGCCCGAAATTCCATTGCCAAAAGATGGAAGCAGACAGGGAGGACGAGGAGACCCTGCCCTGCCCCGAACCCATGCGCTTTCGCGGTGGCCAACCTTGAACGTTACTTCTTCGCGGCTTCGGCGCGGTTCTGGAGGTAGGAACTACGGGCGGAGAGGTAGGGATCGACGGCGTCCTTGGTGGCGGTGTCGTAGATTTCCAATTGGGCTGGCAGGGAGCGCAGCGTGTTGGCAGCGGGCGGGACGCTGGTCCAGTCATGCTTGGAGCGGTCGCCATACCAGTAGAGGTAGGGCCAGTTGACGGGATTGAGGGCGTAGTCGCCGACGAGACCGACGGTGTCACGCACGCTGCTGGGGCCGAGCAAGGGGAGGACGATGTAGGGGCCGTGGCCGATGCCCCAGGTGGCTAAGGTCTGGGCGGTGTCTTCCTCCGGCACGTTGGCGAGCGCGGGAATCTTTTCCGCAGTGCGGAAGATGCCGCCGACGCCGCCGACGGTGTTGACGACGAACTTGCCGGTCTCCTGACCAGCACGCTTGAACTTGCCCTGCAGGGCGCAGTTCACGAAGCGGACGGGGAACTTGACGTTTTCAAAGGCGTTGTCGATGCCCTTGCGCACGGGTTTGGGCATGAGGATCTCATAGCCCTTCGAGATCGGGCGGAAGATGAAGGTGTAAAGCTGGTCATTGACCCAGAACATGCCGCGGTTGACGCGCTCGAGCGGGTCGGAGACTTTCACCTCAGCGTAATCATCCACCTCAGCCGCAGCGGTCTTGGCAGCCTTGGCGGCGGCCTTGCCCTTGCCAGCCACAGCAACCGAGGCGGCGGGAGACGCCGGTGCGGCGGCGGATTTCGAGGCGGTGGAGCAGTCGGTCAGCAGCGGAGCCACTGCCAGCAACAGGAGGTGTGTGAGTGCGTTGGATTTCATTGGGGGCGGGAGACGGATTGCGTAAGAGAGCTTATGACGGCGGTTGCGCCACCTTTTTTAAACTGGGCATCGAGTTGACTGCGGTAATTGGCGATGAGGCTGACCCCTTCGATCACGACATCGGCGATTTTCCATCCCCCCACCTGCTCCATGCGGTAGGTGACGCTGTAGCGACTGCCCTGGTACACCATGCTGGTGGGGACATCGACACGACTGGCGGCGGGCGACACCGGATTCTGATAGGCGATGACCGGATGCTCGCCGGGCGTGAATTTGTTGCTGTAGGTGCGGATGATCAGCGTCGTGAACAACTGCGTGGCCTGCAACTGCTGGGCGGGCGTAAAGCCCCGCCAGCCGGGACCGACGGCGCGTTTGGTCATGGTGGCAAAGCTCACATGCTTCTGCAGCACCGGCCGCAGGCTCTCGGCCAGGGTGCCGCGCGTGGAGCGGTCGGCAACGGCGAGCACTTCATTGACGGCCTGCTTGAGACGCGTCTGCGCCTCGGCGAGTTGGGCGGATACGGCCAGCGGCGACGCGACCATGAGGAGGGTGAGGAGCGAGCGGAGGGTCATGGTGCGGGTGCTTTTTCGTCTTTGCTTTTTTCAACACTACCAAAGGCCATCTTCCCAATCAAGGACTCAAGATCGACGGAGGATTCAGTCATGGTGATGCGTGCGCCGGTTTCAAGATAAGTTTCGTCCGCTCCAGGAGCGAGCGCCACATATTTGTCGCCGATGAGACCCGTGGTTTTGATCGATGCCATGGTGTCCGTCGGCAGCCGCAGGCCGGCGAGTACACGCAGCGTAACCATGGCGCTGTAATCGGTGTTATCCACGCGGATGCCTTCGACACGACCCACTGGCACACCGGCCACCAGCACGCTGCTGCCGGCATTGAGCCCGCCGGCATTGGCAAAACGGGCCTCGATCACATAGGTCTCACCACCGATCAACGATCCAGAGCCGAGTTTGACGGTCAGATAGGCGACGGCGGCAATGCCCAGGAGCACAAAGGCGCCAACGAAAAGTTCCAGCTTGGTTTGTTTCATGAGTCTTCGGAGTGGAGGGCTTCGCCGCGACGAATGGCAGCAAGAGCGCTGCCAAGTGCGTCCGCGCTGTCGCGAAAATCGCACACCACCGGGTGGGTGGAGGCGGAAAATTCAGCCGAGGTGCCTTCAAAGCACATGCGCCCCTTGTCAAGCAGCGCCACGCGGTCACTGGCGATCAGCGCCTCCGTGAGGTCATGCGTGACGACCAGCGCCGTGAAGCCGAACTGCCGCTGATATTTGGCGATCATGGCAAAGACCGCATTGCGCCGCAGCGGGTCGAGTCCGGCGGTGGGCTCGTCGAACAGCACAAGTTCGGGCCGCGTCACAATCGCCCGCGCCAGGGCCAAACGTTTCTGCATGCCGCCGGAAAGCTGGCTGGGGTAACGGTCCTGATGCACGTCGAGTTCGAGCTGGCGCAGCGCCTCCAGACTGCGTTCACGAATCTCCTGGTCGGAGAGATCGGTGGTCTGCTCCAGCGGCAGCGCCACATTTTCCAGCGCGGTCAGCGAATCGAACAACGCGTTGCTTTGAAACAGGAAACTGCAACGGCGGCGGAACTCGGCACGGGTGGCGACATCATCCATGTTGAGCGGACGACCCTCAAAATGGATGCTCCCTGCATCCGGGCGAATCACGTCGGCCAGACACTTCAGCAGCACGGATTTTCCCGCACCGCTGCGGCCCAGCACGGTGACGAGGCTGCCACGCGGCACGTCGAGGCTCGCACCGTCGAGCACGACGTTGTCGTCGAAGCGCTTGTGCAGGCCCTCGATGTGCAGCAGCAGATTGTGTGTGTCGGCACCCATGCTCAGACCAGGAAGGATGTGATGACGTAATCAGCCGCCAGCACGATGATGCTCGACTGCACCACCGCACGCGTGGTGGAAGCGCTGACTGCACGTGCTCCGGTGGCCGAACGGCAACGATGCGCATTGAAACCGTGATAAGCGCACAAGGCGATGGTCAGCAGTCCAAAAGTGGCGGCCTTCGTGAAACACTCCCGCACATCCTGTGATTCGATGGCCCGCTCCACCGATGACCAGTAAACGCCCGGCTCCAGTCCCAGCAGCAGCGAACCGGACAAGTTGCCCCCCCACAGCCCGACGGTGATGAACAGCGCGGTCTGCATCGGGTACACCACCAGTGCCGCGAGCAAGCGCGGTGTCACAAGATAGGCATGACTGCTCACGCCCATCGTCTCCAGTGCGGCGATCTGCTCCGTGTTGCGCTGGATGCCGAGTTCGGCGGCCAGCGCGGAACCCGCCTGCCCCACCAGCATCAACGCGGCCAGCACCGGCCCCAGCTCACGCACCAGGCTGAGTGAAACCAGTGTGCCGAGCAAACTCTCCGAACCAAAGCGATTGAGTACATAATAACCCTGCAAACCGAGCACCAACCCGGTGAAGAGACCCACAATCAGGATCACCGGCAAACAGCGCACACCCTGCTCAAAGCCAGCGCGGACAATCCGCCGCCACAGGCGTCTGGAGCCGATGGCAGAACGAAAACTGCGCCCGGTGAACAGGGCGAAGTCGCCCAGTTCATGGACGATGGAAAGGGTGTGAGAGCCTACCGCGCGTAACATGCAATGACGGGTACCCTCGCGCAGCAGAAGGATTATGCAACGCTGCACAAGCGCCACACCCAACAAAGCTGACCCAAATCAACCTTCGCGGATTTTTCCGGCCAGGGAATCAAGCGTGCGCTTGAAGTCGTTGGAAGCGTTGAGGTTGTTCGTGACGACCTTGCAGGCGTGAATCACCGTGCCGTGGTCGCGACCGCCGAATTCATCACCAATCTGAACGAGCGGCAGCTTGGTGAGCGTGCGCGTGAGGTACATCGCCACCTGACGGGCTTCGGCGATGTTTTTGGGCCGCCGCGGACCGGTGAGGTCGCTGACGCGAAGATCATAGTGCGTGGCGATGATGCGCTGAATGCGATCCACGGTGACGGTCTTCGATTTATCTTCGTCGATCACGTCATGCAGCAGGGTGGCGAGGGCGGATTCCGTGGCGACGGCGCCTTCGAGCGAGACGTGGGCGGCGACACGCATGAGCGCGCCTTCGAGCTTGCGCACGTTGGCACGGATGTGCTGCGCCATGAAGTCGAGAATCCAGGAGTCGAGTGAGACATTGAAGTCGCTCTGCTTGCGGCGCAGGATGGCGATGCGTGTTTCAAAGTCCGGCACTTGAATCTGCGTGGCGAGGCCCCATTCAAAGCGTGAAACGAGGCGGCTTTCGAGATTTTTGATCTCGCTCGGTGGCCGGTCGCTGGCGAGCACGATCTGCTTCGCGTTGTTGAACAGCTCGTTAAAGGTGTGGAAGAATTCCTCCTGCGTACTGTCCTTGCCCTCGAAGAAATGCACATCGTCGATGAGCAGGACGTCGAGTTTGCGGAATTTTTGACGGAACTGGCTGAAGGTCTGCTTTTTGATGGCGTCCACGAACTCGTTCGTGAACTGCTCGGAGGTGACGTAGCGCACATTGGCGCGTGGCTTGCGCGCCAGGACCTCCTGGCCGATGGCCTGCATGAGATGCGTCTTGCCGAGGCCGGTAGGGCCGTAGAAGAACAGCGGATTGTAGATGCGTCCGGGTTTTTCAGCGACTGCACGGGCGACCGCGACGGAATAACTGCTGTTGGTGCCGATGACGTAGCTGTCAAAGTTGAACTTCGCATTCAAACCGGCCTCGCTAAAGAAACGAATCGGTGCCGTGTCGGTGGCATTGACGCGCGCGGCCTTGAGTTCCGGCAGTGGCGCGAACGATGCGGCAACGGGCAAGGGTTCGGTGGCAACGTGAAACTCGATGACCGCAGGCACACCGGTGATCTCGGCCACGGCATCAGCGACGGCGGCGGTGTGATTGCTCTCGATCCACAACTGATGAATCGGATTCGGGACGGTGATGATGAAGCGTCCGTCATCCGCGAGACGTGCGGAGGTGCCGCTGAAACAGCGCTGGAAGTTGTCGCCGC
>JAYVIO010000011.1:0-19366 GCA_043770175.1 Verrucomicrobiales bacterium
TCGTTGTTGCTGAGCGTGAGCGCCTGCAAGGCGGTGGTCGTGTTCACGCGGGCGGGCGTGAGATTGGCCGGGTCCGGACAATCGAGCGTGGACATGAACTGGTGCGGCGTGGTGCGCACGATGAAGCGGTAGATGCTGCGCCGCCAAAGTTCCGGTTTGTCCGGCGTGATGTAGTCGTAGATGGGCGCGTAGGCTTCGGTGTAGTTGAAGTCGCGATAGCCCGGGCCGCCCATCTCGGAATTGAGCGTGCCGCTGACAGCCAATACAGCGTCATGCAATGACTCGGCATCGAGACGGCGCGGGTTTTGGTGGGAGAGGAGGCGGTTTGACGCGTCTGATAATAGGACGGATGGGTCTGCTGCGACTGATCTTTGGCGGTAAGTGTGACTCATGACGATGAGCTTATGCATGTGCTTCACCGACCAGCCGCTTTTCAAAAATTCGTCCGCGAGCCAGTCGAGCAATTCGGGATGCGAGGGCTTGTCGCCACCGAGACCGAAGTCGCTTGGCGTGGTGACAAGTCCCTGGCCGAAGTGATGATGCCAAAGCCGATTCACCAGCACGCGGCGCGTGAGCGGATTGTCGGGATGCGTAATCCACTCGGCAAGAGCACGGCGGCGCTGCCCTTCCGGCGTGGTGTTGTCGCCGAGAGCGACAGGGGCATGCTTTGCCCAAGCGAAAGCGGTGGGCACGACTTCCGCACCTTCGTCTTCGGGATTGCCGCGGCGCTGCACTTTGATGACGGGCGGTTTTTCTTCCGAGACAACGGCATACACTTTGGCAGACTCAGGCAGAGCTTTGAGGTCGCCTTCGACCTTCTGCGCCACAGCACGGAGTCTCTTCAATTCAACTGCTTCGGCCTCTGTGAGGCGGCTTTCGGCGACTTCGGGCACGAGCTTTGGATCGCCGATAAAGAGGAGATCGTTACCGATGCCATCGCCGCCATCAGTGGCGATGAGCGTGAGCGTCTTCGCCGACGCGGGCACTTCGATGTCGATTACGGCGGTCTCATCTTTACGCAGCTTGAGCTTTTGGAACTTCAACGCAGCATCGACGAAGACGGTGAAGTCAGCGCGGCTCGCGGCGGCTTCTTTGGACGCTCCAAAGCCGACGAGACCGTTGAGTCGCATGGCGGCGTGGCCGCTTAGCTCACGCAGCTTCACGAGGTCAAAGGTGATGCCGCTGTTCGCGTGCATGGCGAGCATCGTGTGGCCTTTGGCGGCGAAGTCGATGTCACCCAGCTTCGTGCTGCGCTGCGCATTCAACGGGCGGTTTGCGATGGTGTCCCAAAAGTGGCCGGTGGTGGCGGGAACACCCTTCACTTCTTGTTTGGCGTCCACGGTGACGGTGCCTTTGCCATCGGCCACGAAGACCCACTTCACCCCAGGCACGTTCTCCACCTTTTGAAGACGGTTCGTCATCAGGTCGCGATGGTAGCCGAGCTTGTCCTTCGTGACAGAGCCGTTGCGCAGGTCGATGCCGGAATCCTTTGGAATGAGTGTGGCGAGTTCGAGACCTTCACCAGCGAGCTTGGCAATCTGCGCACGCGCTCGGGCGAGCGCCTTGTCGATGCGGGATTTCTCAGCGGCGAGCCGCTTGGATTCCGCCGCGCTGACTTCGCGTTCGCCCCGCTTCACACCCGCAAAGACCGACCACAGACTGAAATACTCCTGCTGCGTGATGGGATCGAGTTTGTGATCGTGACAACGAGCGCAATTGATCGTGATGCCCATTGTGGACGTGATGACCTGCGTGACCATGTCATCTAGGTCGCCCGCTCGAGCTGCGCGCCTGAGCATGTCGCTCTTCGTCTCGACATGACCGACAAAATCCCACGGTCCCGCCGCGAGAAAACCAGTCGCGATGACGGCCTTCTGGTCGTCGGGACGAACGACGTCGCCTGCGATCTGCTCACGCAGAAACTCGTGATAAGGCTTGTCCGCATTCAGCGACTCGATGACGTAATCGCGATAACGCCACGCATTCGGCCGCAACTGATCCCGCTCAAAGCCGTGCGTGTCCGCATAGTGCGCAATGTCCAGCCAGTGCCGCGCCCAGCGCTCGCCGTAGCGCGGCGACGCGAGCAACTCATCGATCAATGCTTCGTACGCACGCGGGCTCGTATCTTCGACAAACCGCTTCACCCGCTCCGGCGTTGGCGGCAGCCCCACGAGATCAAACGACAGCCTCCGGATGAGCGTGCGACGATCCGCCTCCGGCGACATGGCCAATCCTTTCGCTGAGAGCGAGGCCTCGATGAAACCATCAATCGAAACCGTCTTGCCGAAGTCCGCCTTCACCGGCTGCACCGACCAATGCTGCAACCGCTTGTCCACCGCCGCCGCTTTGTCCGCCGCATTCTCCGGCCACACAGCTCCCGCCTCGATCCACGCCTTCACCAGCTCGATTTGCGCAGCGGAAAGCGGGTCTCCTTTCGGCGGCATCCGCTCATCGCCATTCGTGGAAATGATTCGCTGAAACAGAGGACTCTTCGCCACATCTCCCGCCACCAGCACCGGCCCATCATGCCCGCCCTTGAGTGCATAAGGCTTCGCATCCAGCCGCAGCTCGCCCTTTTGTTTTTTCTCGCCGTGGCATTCAATGCAGCGTTTTTCGAAGACGGGACGGATGTCACGGTCGAAATCGACGGCGGAGGCGAAAGCCGTGAGAAAGAGGAAGATCGTGGTTTTCATCGTTTGGTCTTCATTTTCGCGGCGAGATCGAGGGCAGCCTCGTCCATGTGATGTTTCATCGCTTTGGCAGCAGAGGGAGCATCATGAGCAGCAACGGCAGTCAAAATGGCCGTGTGATGATCAATGGCACGTTGCCGGCCGACGTTGCCAATGGTCACGCGGCGGCTTTCGCGACCGAGATCGGCGAGGGATTCGAGCAAAAGCTTCAAAATCTCGTTCCCAGCGATGCGGGCGAGCGTGCGGTGGAAGTCGATATCGGCTTCAACGGCTTCATCATGAGTTTCGGCGGCCAGCAGGCGCTCATGAATGCTGCGGAGCTGCTTCACATCGGAAGTTTTGGCTTTGAGCGCGGCTTGGCGGGCGATTTCGGGTTCGATGGCAGCGCGGGCTTCGCTCAATTGGCGTAAACGCTCGGCTAATTCGGGCAGCAGCAACGACAAAGAGCCGCTCAAAGGCTTGTGCAGTCGATTCACGGCTCGAATGCCGCTGCCGTGCCGAATTTCGAGCAGGCCTTGCAGTTCGAGGCGTTTGGTGGCCTCGCGAAGAACAGTGCGGCTCACCCCAAGGCGCTCAGCCATGAGACGTTCTGGCGGTAGCCTGCCATCGCCAGACTCAACTTCGTCGCGCAATTGGCGCGCGAGGCGCGAACAGACCTGATCGACAAGCGACGGGGCGGATTTGAGCGGGGAGAGAGTCATTGAGAATTGGTAGGAGGTCATACCAATCGCGATTTGAGTCGCGGTTTCTTTCATCCTGACTGAAAAACGATCCTGCATGGTCGCCCGTGACCTTTGTGTCACTTGCGGCTTGAGCCTGCCCGCGATCACTGGACAGTGCGCGCCAACTTCCTTCGCCTCCGAAATGCCTCTGCGTGACACCTTGCTCAATCTCGCCATCACCTGCGTGCTGGTGCTGATCATCGTGCTGGCGGCGATTCTGCTGAAGGAGAGCCGGCCGGTGCCGCTGGCGGCGCTGCCGATTCCGGTGGCCCAGGTGGTGCCGGGGCAGACCACGAGTGACGCAGGCCGTGCGCCGCTGCCGGAATTCAAAGTGTACCCCAAGGCGCGCCTCATTGAGAGCCGCACGAACGAGGCGGACACACTGCGCATCAAGGTGAGTGACACGGAGGATGAGCACATCTTCGTGCTCTACTTCGTGGATGCGCTGGACGCCTCGTGGACGCACCCGCAGCGGGTGCAGGAGCAGGGACGCTATTTTGGTGTCACCAGCCAACGCATCGTGGATGAAGGCGTGAAGGCGGCGCAATACGTGACGCAACTGCTCAAGGAACATGCGTTCACCGTGATGACGCGCTGGGAAGAGGTGCCGGATCGCAGCCGCTTTTATGCGCTGATCTTGGTGGAGATCAGTCCTGGCAAACCGGTGTATTTGGCCGATCTGCTGGTGCAGCAGGGCTATGCACGGCTGGCGGGTGTCACGACCACTCTGCCTGCGGATGCACGGACGGCGGACGAGTATGCGATGGAGCTGCAAGCGCTGCGGCGGCAGGCGCAGCAGAAGAAAGCGGGCATCTGGGCGGCTTCGAAGCTGTGAAACGGCTCAAAACTCCGGCATTGATGAATCATGATGCGTTGATACGATGGCTTTACATTGGCCTCCATTCTCAAATCTCTGAGCCTTATCGCTGACCCGACGCGGGTGCGGCTCCTGCTGCTGCTAAAGCAGGAGGAACTGAGCGTGGCGGAGTTGCAGGAGGTGCTGTCGCTCCCGCAGTCCAACATTTCGGCCCAGCTCGCGAAGCTGAAGGCCGCCGGTTTGGTGAACGATCGCCGCAGCGGCAAGAACCGGCTTTACCAACTGGATGAGCCCAGCACCAACGACCGCGAGGCACACCAGCACTTCCTGGCGCTGATTGAGGCCGCCGGAGGCGAACTGCGCGAGGTGGTGAAGGACAACGAGGCGCTCAAGGTGGTGTTGCGGAAGCGGGCGCAGACAGCACAGGCTTATTTCGATGCACTGGCGGGAAAATTTGGCCGCCACTACATCCCAGGACGTTCCTGGAAAGGCCTCGGCGAAACCTTGCTCAAGCTCATGCCACCGCTGATCATTGCGGATCTGGGGGCAGGGGAGGGAACGCTTTCACAGTTGCTCGCGCAGCGGGCGAAGAAAGTCATCGCCGTCGATAACAGCGAGAAGATGGTCGCCTACGGCTCGGAACTGGCGTTGAAGCATGGCTTCACGAACCTCGAATATCGCCTGGGTGACATTGAGCAGCCGCCAATCCCGCCGTTGAACGTGGATCTCGTCTTTTTGAGCCAGGCGTTGCATCATGCGCAGAATCCGGAAAAGGCGTTGAAGGCCGCGTTCACGATCTTGAAGCCCGGCGGCCGCATTGTCGTGCTGGACCTGCTGAAGCATCAGTTTGAAAAGGCGCGCGACCTTTATGCGGACGTATGGCTTGGTTTTTCTGAAAGCGACCTGCACGACATGCTCGGCGGGGCGGGCTTCAAAAAAATCGAGACCAGCGTGGTGCATCGCGAGAGCAAAAGCCCGCATTTCCAAACGATCCTGGCGCTGGCGGAAAAAGAAAACCGCCTTACTTCGGCGGGTCACTGGAGCGGCTCGTAACGCGTGCGTTGCATCGAGGTCAAAGATGCTGCTTGATGCGCCACCTCGTCAGCGTTCTTCTTGGGCAGATTCAATGCCCTCCTGCCCACATAAATTTCAGGACAGATGCGTTCTGTTCTTCGGAGCACTCCATTTGATTTTTTTGGCGGTCTCCATTTTGCCGCGAGGTTGGTCCGAAACCATCGGCGTTAGCAAGTTTACCCAAACGTATGAGTCTATCACGACCTGCCTGCAGAACTGGTCCATGTTTCATACCATTCCCAATGTTCACCGCCTCGAGGTGAGCCTTATCGTTAAAAATCCAGGAGCCCCGGCCCGGCGGGTGGGGATGAGGATCCCGGGACTGCTTCCCTACCCCCATCCGGAGCACGCACGCTACGCGAACTGAGTCTCACATGTCTTGCTGCGAAATGAACGCAGCGACCAGAGGGAGCCTTATATGAGGAGGGTCGCCAAGGAGTTGTTAAAAACCGGGGATTATTTGCCAGACGCCAGCGTCCAGCTTGAGTGCGAGGCCTGGTATACTCGAAGCCTGCTCGGCGTGCGCAAACTGCGGGAGATCGCTGTCAAAAAAACGACCACCATGGGGCCGTTCAAACTTCGTGACTTTGTCCCAGCCACTTCAGGCCCCCCCCGACTTTGAGCATGCAGCAGACGACAGCCGATATCCGTCAACTCCTGGAGCGCCTGCTGCTGGCTCCTGCGGACGGTCGGATCTATGCCTGCGTCAGGATTGCATTCGCCGTGGCCGCGCTGATGAATCTAATCCTGCTCTGGCCCGAACGGCACTGCCTCCTGACTGATGCCGGCATGATTGATCAAGAGATCACGCGTCAGACCTATCTCTGGCCCTATTTGACGGTGTTTGACTGGTGCCGCGACGACACGTCTGTCTCCATCGTCATGCTCGCCGCCGGTGCGGCCATGATCATGCTGCTGGTGGGAAAGATGCAGCGACTGGCCGCATTGCTGATCTATGTCTGGCATGTGTCGTACACAACCCGTGGCCTAACAGGGATGTGCGGCTGGGACGAGGTGTTAAGATGTGTCTCATTCCTGGTGCTCCTCTCCCCATTGCCAGCCGTCTGGTCTATGGAGAAGCCGGGTGAGAAAGCGCCCGCAGCCAGAAACTACGGCCTCACCTTAATGCGGTTCCAACTACTGGTCATTTACTGGCAGACCGTTCTCGAAAGGCTCGACAGCAAGTTCTGGTTGAGCGGCGAATTCATGGGTTACTACCTGCTGTCACATAACGCGCGCTGGCCGGCAGTTTGGCTGGTTGATTTCGACCTGTCCCTGCGTGGGCTGACCTACCTCATTCTCATCGTGGAGGCGGCTTTGCCGTTGATGCTTATCAGTCGGCGCTGGCACCGGGCCGGCATGCTTACCGGTTTCCTGTTCCACCTCGGCATCTTTGTGACTTCATACAACCTGCTGATGTTTCTCCTTTCCATGATGGTCTTGTACGTCGCATTTTTGCGCACGGACGACATCAACTGGATGACTCAACGGGCCAAACGTCTGCTGAAAACACCCGGCTCGAAACCAAGTGCTCCCAAAAGAAAACGGACGGCAAAAACATGAGCGATCGCTGCATTCCATGCACTCAGGCCGCGAAACCCCGCCGCAAACAGCAAGGCGTCTTCGTTGACGCGGCACACTTCCCCGCCTCCAATGCCGCGCCGTGAGAGATAGTCTGGAAGACTTGGAGAATTTCATCATCGACGTCGTGATCAACAACCGTCGCGGGATTCGCGCGTCCATGCTGCGGGTCGTGTTTCGCGGGCTGTCGGGTGTTTATTCGGCGGTGGTCAGGACGCGGCTCTATTTGTACCGCCATCGCTACATTCATGATCATCATCTCGGCGTGCCGGTCATCAGCGTCGGCAATCTCACTGTTGGCGGCACCGGGAAAACGCCGGTCGTCGAGATGCTGGCGAAGGCGTTGCAAGAGCATGGTCGCCGCGTGTGCATCCTGAGCCGTGGGTATAAAAGCAAGCGACAGAGAAAGGTGCCGTTCTCGAAAAAAATGGCCGCGCGCTTCGGCTTGATTCCAAAACCACCTGAGCCGCTGCCACGCATCGTTTCCGATGGCGAGAAAGTCCTGCTCGACTCGCACAATGCTGGCGATGAACCCTTCATGCTGGCGAAGAACTGCCCCGGCATCCCGGTCGTGGTGGACAAAAATCGCGTGAAAGCCGGTGCACATGCGATCCAGCGCTTCGGCGCCGATGTACTGGTGCTGGATGACGGCCTGCAATATCTCCGGCTCAAGCATCGCCATGACATCGTGCTGATCGACAAGACCGCCCCCTTCGGCAACAACGGTTTTCTTTTGCCGCGAGGCACGCTGCGCGAGCCACCGCGCAGTCTGCGCCGCGCGAGCTACATCTTTATCACGAAATCCGACGGCGACAGCGAGGACATCATCGCGCAAATCCGTCGCTACAATCGCGCCGCCGAGATCATCGAGTGCCGCCATCGGGCGATGCACTTTGAAGACATTCACACCGGCGAGCATCTGCCCATCGACGGTCTGAAAGGCAAATTTGTCGGTGCGTTGTCAGGCATCGCCGTGCCGGAGAGCTTTGAAAACGGTCTGCGCCGACTCGGCGCCAAGGTGGAAGTCATCGCCCGCTTCGCCGACCACCACCGCTTCCACGGCCCGGAGCTGAAGCAGTTCGTCGAGCGCTGTGTGCGGCGTGACGTGCATTGCATGGTCACGACGGAGAAGGATTACGTGCGCTTCCCCAAACTGCCCGTCGCCGACATTCCGTTCTACTTCATGCGCGTTGAGATCGAGATCATTCGTGGCCGCGATGTCTTCGACAAGATGGTGCGCTTGATCGCGGAGCCGCGCCGTGTGCCTGCAGGCGTGCTGCCGGCGGATTTCATGGAGGCTTCGTGATGAAAGCTGACAATCCAGCCATCGCTGAAGTTCGCGTGCGCAAAGTGGACGTTTCAGGAGCGCAAAACGAAGTCAATGACGTCACCGCACGCGAGGAGCCGCTCGAAATCCGCGTTGAAGGCCGCTCCGTGGCCGTGGTGATGCGCACACCGGGCCACGATGAAGAACTCGCCGCTGGATTCCTTGTCAGCGAAGGCGTGGTGCAGCGTCCACGCGACATTTTGGAAATCTCGCAATGCCCCAGCACCGGCAACAACAAGGGCAACATCGTCGATGTGCTGCTCGGCGGTGCCGTGGTGAACTGGGATTCGCTCACGCGTCATGTGTTCAGCGCCTCAAGCTGCGGCTTGTGTGGCAAGACGAGCATTGAGAGCGTCTTCCAACAATTCCCCGCTGTGAAAGGCGACTGGCAGGTATCACCGGCCTTGATCGCGAGTTTGCCGGACAAGCTGCGTGCTGCGCAGGAAACCTTCTCCAAAACCGGCGGTCTGCATGCGAGCGGCATTTTTGATCTCGAAGGCAATTTGATCGTCCTGCGCGAGGACGTGGGCCGTCACAACGCGCTCGACAAGATTCTCGGCTACGCCTTGCAGCGTGATCTGCTGCCGCTGAACCGCCACATTCTGCTCGTCAGCGGTCGTGTGTCGTTTGAGATCATTCAGAAGGCTCTCGCTGCGGGCATTCCGTTGCTCGCTGCGATCTCCGCGCCGAGCAGTCTCGCCGTCGAATTCGCGCAGGAGGCGAATCAAACGCTCGTTGGCTTCCTGCGGGGCGAAACGATGAATGTTTATACGCATCCGCAACGACTCACGCTTCAATCATGAAACCGATCCAACCTGTTGTTTTCATCATCTGGGCGGCGCTGTGCTTCGCTCTCATCGCTTATGCGGTGATGCTGAGCGCCATCACATTCGCGCCTGCAAAAGCGGCCCAGGCATCGCTGACGAACATTTTTGCGCTGGTGGCCGGCTGTGCTGCCGCGCTGAGTTTTTTCCTGCGCAGGCTGCTGCTAGGCGGATTCATTGACGGAACGCAGAGTGTGGATGATCCGGCCAGCCGGGGGCGTTTTCTTGCCGGGCACGTCGTGATTTTTGCGCTCAGCGAAGGCGTGGGGGTGCTGGGATTGGTGAACGGCTTGAACTCGAATGGCGTCGGCGATGCCTGGCTGCCGTTCATCGGCGGGGCACTTATTTTGATGCTGCTGCACATCCCGCTGCGCTCGCGTTTCAAGTCTCTCGCATGAACGGCTACTTTGATCACAACGCCACCACGCCGCTGCATCTCGCTGCACGCGAGGCGTGGCTGCGGGCGAGCGAGAAGCACTGGCACAATCCTTCGAGCTTGTATCGCGATGCAGGCATCGCCAGCCAGCAGCTTGAGTCTGCGCGGGAACGGCTCGGCACGTTGTTAGGGGCTGAAGCGGAGCGCATCGTGTTCACCTCGGGTGCGACGGAGTCGAACAACGCGTTGCTGGCGTCCTTTGAACGTGTGGCAATCTCCGCCATTGAGCATCCGAGCGTGCGCATGGCGTGCAAGGCATGGGAGCTGCCGGTGAATGCGAATGGTGTCGTGGAACCAGAGGCGGTAAAGCAAGTGATCGAAGCGAAACGGCCTGCGCTGGTCTCCGTGATGGCCGCGAACAACGAGAGCGGCGCGTTGCAGCCCTGGCGTGAGATTGCGGCGATCTGTCGCGAGCATGACGTGCTGTTTCACACGGATGCAGCGCAGTGGATCGGCAAACTTGATGCCACCAACCTCGGCGAATGCGATTTCATCACCGGTAGCGCTCACAAATTCGGCGGGACCAAGGGCTGCGGCTTTCTGGTGCTGCCGGCGGAGGATTCGCGACTTCAATTCATCCGCGGCGGGCCGCAGGAAAACGGCCGCCGTGCTGGGACAGAAAACTATCCGACAATCGAGGCGATGGTGACGGCTTTGGAGGCAATCACGCCTCGGCTTGATGAGGTTGAACAGGTGCAGACACAGTTGCGTGATGATTTCATCACAGCGATGCGCGAACGCTTTGAAAACTTGCGTGTGATCAGCGCATCCGCACCCCGGCTGTGGAACACGGTGCTCATGGTGATGCCGGAGCACGACAACTTGAAGTGGCTCACGCGGCTGTCGCGGCGTGGCTTCAGCATCTCGACGGGTTCGGCGTGCAGTTCGGGCAAAGAGGGATCATCGGTCGTCGTCACGGCGCTCGGAGCGAGCGCGGAGGAGCTGCGCCGTGTGGTGCGCATCAGCGGCGGCTGGGAGACGATGGCGGCGGACTGGCAGGCGCTCGCTGCGGCCTTCGGTGATGCGTTTGAGGAACTAAGCCGAGGCGGCAGGCCGCAATAGGCAGTTGCTCAGCGTGGGATCGCACCTACTCTCGCCGCCATGAACTGGCGGAATCTTTTGCTCGTCGTTGTCATGTCGGGCGCATCTGCTCCGGCGCGTGAATGGCGCAGCACGGACGGTGCGCGCACGGTGGAGGCGCAGTTTGCGGGATTGCAGGAAGGAAAACTGCTGCTGAAGGCCAAGGACGGCAAGGTGGCGTCCTATCCGGTCAGTGCGTTTGCCAAAGAGGACCAGCAGTTCGCGCAGCAGGCACAGGTGACGCTGGCGGCGGCGGTGAATGCCAGGCCGTTGAATTTTGAGGTGAACCAGATGCTGCCGGAGGGCCTCCTCTGCCGCGTGGTGAACGAGCTACCGACGCAAAAGGGCCTGTGGATGGCTTCGGGCGCCTCGTTTCTGGTGCTGCCCGGCGGCGAACTCACGGTGGAGCGCGGCTCGAAGGTGCTGGCGCAGACGCTGTACCATGCGGGCACCCGCACCTACCAGGCGCTGGATGGCACGACCTCGCTGATCAGCGCCTACAGTCTGACGCTCGATGAGGCGGTGAACACGGCGCTGCTGATCCAGACCGCGAGCGGTGGTGATCCGGCGAAGCAGGCGCCGCTGATCGTGGAGCCGCTGATGGAAAAGGTCGTGGTGCGCGGTCTGGGCCTGCCGATTGGGAAAGGGTATTTCATCACCGATGCCGCGTTTGCCGAAGGCAAGCATCCCGTGGCGCTTCATCATGAGGGGAAGGACGTGCCGGCGAACGTCGTCAAACTGGACAGCAAACGCGGCCTGGCCGTGCTGCAATGCACCGCCGTCGTGGTGCCGGCGGGCGCATTCATCGCGCGTGAGGAGGCGGTGTTCGGGCAGGGCATCTTGGTGGCATCGCTCACGCTGAACTCGACGCGCAAGGCCTTCGAGCCGGTGACGCTGACGACCGGGATCGTGGGCCGTCTCATCGACACCACGCGGTTTCAACACGATGCGCCGCTGGTGCCGGATGCGGTGGGCGGCTTTGTGCTGAGCGATCGCATGGAGGTGCTGGGGGTGTTTTTTGCGCCGGAGACGCGCAGCGTGGGGAAGGGCTCGTCATCTTCCAAAGCGTCCAGCAGCCCGCCTGAACCGCGTGGCATCACCGAATGCCATCGCAGTGAAATTTTGGAGCAATTGCTCGGCGACAGCGGCAAGGGCAAACGGCTGCCCGGCGTGCCGGAGTTGAAACGCGGCAGCTTCGGCAGCGACAAACAGAGCGCCGCCGACCTGCTGCGCAAATCCTGTGTCCTGGTGGTTTCCACTCGTGAGATCGCGAAAACTCCTCCTGCCACTGCCGCCACCAGCCAACCGCCGGGTGGTGGCGGACCAGGCGCGGGCGCGGGCGCCGGACCAGGTCCTGGACCAGGAGCTGGCAAGAGCCTGAGTGCCTCCGGCATCCGCCACAATGCCGGCTGCCGATATTACAATGCCGCCAAGCCCTGCCAGGCCGGGGAAGGGACGCCGTGCAAGATCTGCGGCGGGTGAGGTGCTGTTATCGGGGAAGAGTGATGCGTTAGAAGTTACTGGTTATGTGCATCCCGCATAACTTTGCGCCCCATAACGCTTAACCTTCCCTCTTTGGCCTGATCATCAGCACGATCATCAGCGAAACCACGCAGATGAGGGCGAAGACGCCGAAGATCAGGTTCAGCGGCACATGGCGGTCGGTCATCACGCCGAAGCCCCAGTCGGCGACACCGCCGCACATCATGCTGACGAAGTTCATGATGCCGTAGCCGGTGGCGCGCAGCTCGGGCCGCACGAGCTGGCTGAGGATCGGCATGTTGTTGCAGTCAAAGAACCCCCAGCCGATGCCAAACAAGATCAACGACGCGATGGCGAGCGCGAACGAGTTCAATGCGGGGGCGTTGCCCACGCCGAACATCGCCGGGACGATGAGCATCATGCCGAGCGCGCTGACGTAGATGCGGCCGCGTGCGCTGCGCCGCATCCAGCGGTCGGCCAGCCAGCCACCGAGAATCGCGGAGAGCAGCGCCGCGCCCTGCCAGTAGAGCGCGGCAGACACGCCGGCCTTGCCCTGGCTGATGTTGAAGGCTTTTTGCAAGATCGCAGGCATCCAATCGCGCACCACCCATGCGGCGAGGGCGGGGAGCGTGAAATACAGCACGAGCAGGATGAAGTTGCGGTTCGTCAGCAGCTCGGTGATCGCGGTGCCGACGGATGGCTTCGCGGAAACGGCACCGGAGCTGTCCAGGCTGGTTTGACGCGGCGCGTCACGTAGCAGGAGCAGCAGCGGAATGGCGTAGAGGATTCCCGCCAGCCCGGTGAAGTCGAACATGGAGCGCCAGCCGAGCGTCGGCGCATCGGCGACGAAGCCGGCGAAGCCACCGACCATCACGCCGCAGTAAATACCCATCTGATGCACCCCCACCGCCCGCGACCGCGTGCCGCCGGTGTGGTAGTCCGCGATCAGGGCCAGCGCCGCCGGAATGTAGAATGCCTCACTGATGCCCATCGCCGTGCGTGCCCAGTACAGCTCGTTGAAGCTGCCGACATGTCCGGTCAGCCAAGTGATGAGCGACCAGACGAACAGACTGCCGCAGATCGTGAGCTTGCGGCTGAAACGGTCGGCGATGTAGCCGCCGATGGGACTGAAGATGGCATACACCCACTTGAAGGACGCCAGCATGTGCCCCCAGTTTTCCTCGCTGCCGATGTCCTTGATGTCGCCCATCACGGACACCTTCATCGAGGCGATCATCTGCCGGTCCAGGTAGTTCAGCAGCGCTACTGGAAACAGCAGCCCCACGATCAGCCAGGCGCGGCGCATGAAGGTGGGCGAGTCAGAAGCTGCGGACGGAGAGGAAGACATCCCGCCATTAATCACAGCCATCCGTGAACGAAAAGCCTGAATTCATGCCCAGCCTTGATGGGAGCATGATGGAACCGGGTTTCATGGCCTGCGGAGTTATGTCATGGCCTGATCCTCGCACTTGTGGAAGTTCCTGTTCTGGGCATGGATGCGGCCATGTCCCTTCAAACCTACCACTTCCTTCATCTCATCGGTCTGATTCTCGTGTTCATCGGCTTCGGCGGCCTGCTTTCCAGCGAAGGAGCCAAGCGCGCGATGATGTGGCATGGCATCGGTCTGGTCATCAGCCTCGTGTCCGGATTCGGCATGCTGGCGAAGATGGCCAAAGGACTGCCTGAAGGTGCGCCGTCGCTCTACACCCAGCACTGGGTGATAGTGAAAATTGCCCTGTGGCTCGTGCTTGGCTTCCTGCCGGTGCTTGCCAAACGTCGGGTGATCGCCGCGCCGATGGTGGTGTTGATCGCGGCAGTGATTGGTGCTGTGATGGGCTACATCGGCTACTTCAAGCCGACGTTTTGACTTAAGCCCCGAGCGCCTTGCTCTTTTCCGTCGCTGCACGCACGGCTTGGATCAGGGCGTTGCGTAAGCCGTGCTGCTCCAACTTCTCGAGGGCCGCAATCGTCGTGCCACCGGGACTGGTGACTTCATCACGCAAGGCGGCGGGATGTTTGCCGGTGTCGAGCACCATCTCGGCGGCGCCGGCGACGGTTTGTGCCGCTAGACGCAATGCCGTGGCACGTGGCAGGCCCATGAGCACGCCGCCATCGGCCAGCGCTTCGATCACGGTGTAAATGTAGGCCGGGCCGCTGCCAGAGAGACCGGTGACGGCATCGAGCAGTTTTTCGGCGACTTCATCCGCCATGCCGACGGCACCGAGGATTTTTGTGGCAAGCGCGGCGTCTTTTGCGGTGGCTTTGCTGCCACGGGCGAACGCTGCGGCACCGATGCCGACGAGTGCGGGCGTGTTGGGCATGCTGCGGATCACACGCTGTCTGCCACCGAGCCACGCTTCGAGATTCGTCAGCGAGATGCCGGCGGCGATGCTGAGATAAAGGCGGCTGCCTTTGACCCCGGCAAGCGTTTCACACAGCGCCCGCATGTCGCCGGGTTTCACCGCGAGGATGATCACATCCGATGCCGCAGCCACTTCAGCAGGCGTACCCGTGATGGATTTGCACGAAAGGCATTTCCTGAGCGAGTTCACCGCCTCTGGCACCACATCACTGAGCGCCACCTGCAGGCTGGTTTTGCCAAGCGCCTCTTCCACGCCGCGCAACAGTGCGCCGCCCATTTTTCCGCAACCGATGAGTCCAAGTTTCAACATGCCGCGACTGTGCGGCGGAAGTGCCAGCGTGCAAGTGCGCCAATCTTCTCTTGCGCTGAGGGTGGAGTTTTTGTCATGCTGCGGTTAATTGCACTGAATAATGTACGCGGACGCCTTCCAGCCTGAAAAACTCCTCGCCGCAGGCCCGGCTGCGAAGGTGTATCGTGGCATCGAAACGGCAACCGGACGCAAAGTGCTGCTCAAAGTGCTGTTGCAGGAAAATGAGACCGCGTTCCCATTGGATCGTGAGAAGCTGCAGCTCCTGGCGCCTTTGCTCATGCAGGTGCGTCATCCGCAGATTGCCGGGCTCATCACGCTGCTGCCCACGGAGGATGAGTTTGCACTGGTCTATGACTTCATGCCGGGAGTGAACGCCCGGACCTTCGCCGCCGAGCGCCAACCCGCACCTGCGGACGTGCGCGCGCTCGCGGTGCAGTTCATGCATGCGCTGCTCGTCGGCGAGCATTTGCACCAGCCACATGGTGATCCGAAGCCGAGCAATCTCATCATCGCCGATCATCCCGGTGGCGGCTTGTTTCTCCAGGCGCAGGACTGGGGTCTGTCGCTGGCACGCACGGCGCATCCGCCAGAGACGATGTGGTTTCGTGCGCCGGAACTGCACACGGGAGGCAGGCCCACGACGCAAAGCGATCTGTTCACCGCCGCCGCGAGTTTGTTCTACATCGCGACGAACACCGCGCCCGCGCAGGGCGATACCGTGGAGGAAATCATGACCGACTGGCGGGCCTTCAATACCAACCACGTGCTAAGCCATGTGCGGCCAGACCTGGACCAACCCCTGCGCGACTGGCTCACATGGCTGCTTAACATGGAGCCGCAGCAACGTCCGCAGTCGGTGGCGCAGGCGCTCGACGTGCTGATGATGGGGATGCACACGGGCTTCACTTACATGCCGCAGCAGGCCCCGGCGATGGCACCTGGCACGCAAACGACTCCGCTGGCCGCCACCTCGCATCCGCAAGCGCCGAAGCCGAAACCCATCGTGGCGAAAGCCGCTCCAGGAACACCGCAAGATGCGAGAAAATCCCTTGCGACCAACGGGGTTGCGAATGCGACGGCTCCAGTGGTAAAGCAGCGTTCGGTCGGCCGCATTCTGGCCATGGTGCTGTTGAACGCCGCGGCGCTGGGACTCGCAGGTTTTTTCCTTTGGCCCATGATCCAAGGCGGAACTGAAACCGCCTCATCCCAACGACCGGCCGCAGTGAAAAAGGCCGGTGGCACGGTTTCGTCACCTGCGCAAAAAGCGCCGGCTGGCGCCGGTCTTGCAGGGCGTTATGTGCGCATTGAGATGCAGGGGAGAAACATCATCAATCTGGCCGAAGTCCAGGTTTTCAGCGGCAAAGTGAACCTTGCGCAGCAAGGCACGGCCACCCAGAGCAGCGAGGAATGGGGCGGCGTACCGGAACGTGCCATTGACGGCAGCACGGATGGCTTGATGGACCACCAAAGCGTCTCTCATACCAAGAGCAAAACCAACGACCCTTGGTGGCAGCTTGATCTGCCTGCCGAGGTAAGCCTAAACAGCATCGTTATCTGGAACCGCACGGACGCAAAGTATGTCGGCAACTTGAATAATTTCAGCGTCAAGGTCTTGAACGAGCAAAAGAAAGTGATCTGGGAAACGAAAGTGGTGCAACCGCCCATGCCAAGTGTCACCTTAATCGTGGACGGATAAAGTGCAGGGATCGTCCATGTTGCAGGCGCTGATTTCGCCTGCTCACACTGCGTATAAGCTCATGCCGTGAAAACCAACGCCGTCCTACTCTTATTCCTGCTCACGACGCTTGCAGCGGCCGCCGTCGATTTCGTCCAGGACATCCAGCCAATTTTCAGTGAGCACTGCTATCAGTGCCACGGCCCGCACAAGCAGGAGGCTGCGTTTCGGCTCGATCATAAGCCCACCGCGCTCAAAGGTGGCGACTTCGGCATCGCCATCATTCCTGGCAAGGCGGATGACAGCCGCCTGATACACGCCGTGCTCGGCACGAATCCCAAGATGCGCATGCCGCGCAAAGGCGATCCGCTCACAACGGATGAAATCGCCAAACTCAAGGCGTGGATCGACGCTGGCGCCGTGTGGCCCGACAGCGCCAGTGCGAATATCGACAAGAAAACGGATCACTGGGCCTTCAAGCCGCCCGTGAAGCCCATGGTGCCTGCGAACGCGAAGCACCCCATCGATGCGTTCATTTGTGAGCGTCTGGAAAAAGAAGGGCTCAAACCTTCGCCGAAAGCCACGCCGGAAACGCTGCGTCGTCGTTTGTATCTCGATCTCGTGGGGCTGCCGCCTGATCCGTCCGACAAGTCGGACTTGTCAGACTTGTCGGGCAAACTGCTCAACTCACCCCATTTCGGCGAGCGCTGGGGCCGCCACTGGCTCGACGTGGCGCATTACGCCGACAGCAACGGCTACGAAAAGGATCCCATGCGCTTCATCTGGTTCTACCGCGACTGGGTCATCAGCGCCTTCAACCGTGACCTGCCTTACGACCAGTTCATCATCCAGCAGATCGCCGGCGACCAGCTTCCCAAGGCCACGCAGGATCAAATCGTGGCCACCGGTTTTCTCCGCAACACGATGATCAACGAGGAAGGCGGCGTCGATCCCGAGCAGTTCCGCATGGAGGCCATGTTCGACCGCATGGATACCATCGGCAAAAGCATTCTCGGTCTCACCATCGGCTGCACGCAGTGTCACAACCACAAGTACGACCCCATCACGCAGGAAGAGTACTACCGCATGTTCGCCTTCCTCAACAACGACAACGAACCCTGGCGCGTCGTGTACACCACCAGCGAGCAGATGCAGCGCTCCCAAATCCTCCAGCGTGTCATCGAACTCGAGACGAAGCTCAAACACGATCATCCCGACTGGCAGCAGCGCATGAATGCGTGGTCCGCAGGCATCAAGGCCGCACAGCCGCAGTGGCGCACGCTCAGTTTTGAAGACGACCCCTCCGGCGGCGAGAAAGCCCTGCGTCAGCCGGATGGCAGCATCCTTGCACAAGGCTACGCGCCGACGAAGTCCGAGGTGAAATTCATCGTGAAGATCGACGCACCGCAAACCATCAGCGCTTTCCGGCTCGAACTCATGAACGACCCCAATCTGCCCGCCTACGGTCCCGGACGTTCGCAGAAAGGCACCGCTGCCCTCACCGAGTTCAATGTGGAAATGAAGATCGACGGCAAGATGACGAAGCTGAAGTTCGTCAAAGCCAGCGCTGACTTTGGCGAGGTGGAAAACACGCCGCTCGCGCCTTTTGCCCGCGATCAAGACGCCACGAAAGACAAACGCGTCACTGGACCAGTGAGCTACGCCATCGACGGCAACGACACAACTGCCTGGGGCATCAATGCCGGCCCCGGACGCCGCAACGTGCCACGCAATGCCGTTTTCGTGCTGGAGAAACCCGTCGAGGTGAAACCAGACGCCGAACTCACCGTCGGCCTCAGCATGAAGCACGGCGGCTGGAACAGTGATGACCTGCAAACCATGAACCTCGGCCGCTATCGCATCAGCAGCACCGATGCCGCGAATGCGGAGGCCGACCCGCTCTACGGCAAGAAACCCGAGTTCACTGCTTTCCGCACCGCCGTCCCCGAGTGGAAACCCATCAATGACGAAATCGAAGCCGCCTGGAAGCAACATCCCGAAGGCACCACCACGCTTGTGCTCGATGCACGCGATCAGCCGCGCATGACCGCGCTGCTCAAGCGCGGTGATTTCACCAAACCCGGTGATCGCGTCACCACCGGCGTGCCCGCCGTGCTCAATCCGCTGCCGAAAAACGCCGATGGCAGCCGTCTGACCTTTGCCAAATGGTTGGTGGACAAACAATCGCCCACTGCGGCACGCGCTTATGTGAACCGCGTGTGGCAGACTGTCTTTGGCACCGGTTTGGTCGAGACTGCCGAAGACTTGGGCACGCAGGGCACGCCGCCGAGTCATCCGGAATTGCTCGACTGGCTGGCGGCCTCGTTGATCGAAAACGGCTGGCGGTTGAAACCGTTGCATCGCTTGATGGTGCTCAGCAACACGTATCGGCAGTCGAGCCGCTCGCCGATTGCCGCCGAGACGCAGCGTAACGATCCGGAGAACCGCTTGCTGACTCGGTTCAATCGCCGTCGCCTCTCCGCTGAGGAAGCTCGCGATGCGATGCTGGCGGTGTCGGGGCGGATCAACGTCACGTCGGGCGGGCCGAGCGTGATCGTCCCGGTCGATCCGGAAATGATTCAGCTTCTCTACAAACCCTCGCAGTGGAAGGTCACGCCGAGCGTCAGCGAACACGATCGGCGTTCGATCTACCTCATCGCGAAACGGAATTTGCGTCTGCCGTTTTTTGAGAATCTCGACGCTCCGACATTGCAGGCGAGTTGCTCGCGGCGCGAATCGAGCACTCACGCGCCGCAATCGCTGGAACTGCTCAACGGCGCGCTGGCGAACGATCTGGCTCGCTCGTTTGCATTGCGGTTGGAACGCGAAGCGGCGGGCGATCCACAGCGGATTGTCGAACTCGCGTTTCGCGGGACGCTGGGACGATTGCCGACGGCGGATGAAGAGAGACGCTCGCGGCTGTTTCTGAAGGAGCAGCCGCTTAGCGAGTTTGCTTTGGCTCTGTTTAACCTCAACGGGTTTTTGT
>JAYVIO010000012.1:0-6455 GCA_043770175.1 Verrucomicrobiales bacterium
CGGCTTCACGTCATGCACACGCACGATGCGGGCGCCGTGTTCGCGGGCGTAGGCGCTGAGGGCGATGGTGGGCCAGAAGCGGTCTTCCATGGCATCGGAATGAAGCACTTTGGCGATCATGGATTTGCGCGAGACGCCGACGAGAAGCGGTCGGTCTGAAACGGAAAGCTGCGGCAGTTCGCGCATGAGGGCGAGGTTGTGCTCCAGGGTCTTGCCAAAGCCGAAACCAGGGTCGAGCACGACGCGCTCGGGGGCGACGCCTGCGTTTTCGAGCAGGTGCAGACGGCTTTCAAACCACGAGCGCACTTCGGTGACAACGTCGTCGTAGTGCGGATTCGACTGCATGGTCTGCGGCGTGCCGGTCATGTGCATGACGACGATGCCGGCACTGGATGCGGCGGCGACACGCAGCATGGCGGCATCGCCACGCAGGCCGGTGACATCGTTGATGATGTCGGCCCCGGCATCGAGCGCGGCACGGGCGACGGCGGCCTTCATGGTGTCGATGGAGATGAGCGTCTGCGTTTGAGAACGCACAGCACGGATGACGGGTAGCACGCGGCGGAGTTCTTCGGCTTCCTCCACCGGTTCAGCGCCGGGGCGGGTGGATTCGCCGCCGATGTCGAGGATGTCGGCTCCTTCGGCGATCAAGGCGAGCGCATGCTCGACGGCGCGGCCGGTGTCGAGGTAGCGGCCACCGTCGGAAAAGCTGTCGGGCGTGACATTGACGATGCCCATGATGAGGCCGCGATCCGTGAGATCGAGGTCGTGGGAACCAAAGCGCCAGTGCTGCATGCGGCATGGTGGCGCGAAATTGACCACGTCCAACGAGAAAACTGGAGATGATCGGCGGGCTGTTCTATGAGTGATGCATGAAGCTCAACCCCGCCGCATTGCTGGTCATTCTCCTGGCCCTGGGAGGAGGCGTGGCGTTTTTTCTGTCGGGTGCGAAGCCAGAAAAACCAGTATTGACGACAGCGACGCCTATCAATGTCATCAACGTGACCAACGGCAGCGCGGAAGATTTACAGAAGCAGATCGTGCTGCTGCAAGGGCAGATCGAGTACCTGCAAGGCCAGAATGATGCGCTGAAGGATGAGAATGCGCAGATGCTGCAAAAGCTCGGCACGCTGGGCATGAAAAACGTGCCGAAGATCGACATGAAGGACGATGGCGTGGCCCCGGACTTTGTCGGCATGGGTTTGGAGATGATGAAGATGCGCAAGCTGCACGCGCTGCCGATGGTGACGACCACGGTGAGCCAGGAGGAGGTCGAAAAGACGATCCTCGTGTGGTTGAAACAGCAGCAGCCGAATGATGAGGCGAAGAAGCTCGCACGCGGCTTTGCGGCGCTGGGCTGGATTCCCGAGGCGATTGATCCGCTGCCGCTGCGGGCGGCGCTGCTGGCACGCCAACTCGGCGGCTGGTATGACGCGGAGTCGGAGACGATGCTCACGATTGATCCTTCGACGGCCTCCGGCCCGTCAGTGACCTCGAACGAGCCGATGGGCATCGCCTTTGGCCAGTTGCTGCGCGAGTACGGCAGCACGTTGTTTCAACCTCAGCACGGACCGCTGACGACGGACATGCGGCTGGCACGTGAGTCATTGATTTCGGGCGATGCAGGGCTCACGCGCTTCCTGCACTCGCTGCAAAACCCGGCATCGGCTCCGAAGGACGATCTGCCGTCCGAAGACCCGGATCATCCGCTGAACCAGGTGCCGCTACCGGCTTTTCTCCGTGAGATGGCGCTATTCCCGTTCAGCCGCGGCTTTGATTTTGCGCAGACGCTGCACAGCGCGGGAAATTTCGCGCAGCTCAACGCCGCCTACAGCCGTCCGCCGATCAGCACGGCAGAAGTGATTGAACCCGAGTTGTATCTCAACCCCGAACGGCCTGCGCCGGTGGAGATCAAGCTGGATAACGTGAAGCTCAATGGTGCGCTGCCGTTTCTCGACGACCGCCTTGGCAAATTTGTCTGCGCGACGGCGCTGCGCACATACAACGAAGATGAAGCCGCCGGTGAAGGCACTCGCGGTCTTGTGGCAGATCGTTTTCTCGCCTGGGCGGCGGATGGCGGCGCAAAACGCGATCACGCGGCATGGCAGACGCTGTTCATGGACAAATCTTCCGCCGATGCGTTTTACAAGGCGATGCTGAACTCGCTCAAACAACGCTATGAGACGAAGGGCGAAGCCGAATTCACCGCCCAAGGCCGCTTTGTGAGCCTGCTGCGCAATCGCAGTGATGCAGGCGTGGTGTTGATTGATGTGGCGAGCGAGCAAGTACGCGCCGCGTTGAAGCTTTTGATGAAATGATGACCGCCAAACAAGTTTTATATAAAGGCCACGTCCAAGGCGTGGGTTTTCGTTACAGCACGAAGCGGATCGCTTCCGGCTTCGATGTGACCGGCTGGGTCAAAAACCTGCCCGATGGCCGCGTGCATCTCATGGCGCAGGCGTCTGAGGCCGATGAACTGGATGCTTTTCTCGAAGACATCCAGCAGAGCAGCCTGGGATCACACATCAAGGAACGTGAAATGAAGGTAGTGCCTGCCGAGACAGGCTTGCGCGGATTCAGCATCGTGCGTTGATTAACCACCATGCCCGACACGCCCGCCGTTTCCGTCAACCACCTGACCAAGGTTTTCAAAAGCACCTTGGTGAAAGGAGCGTTTCGTGCGGTGCATGATTTGTCGCTCACGGTGAAAGCGGGGGAGGTTTATGGCCTCATCGGCCCGAATGGCTCGGGCAAATCGACGACGATGAAGGTCATCCTGGGCCTACTGAAGCCGACCGAGGGCGACACGAGCATTTTCGGCATCCCAAGCACCGAAGTGGCCAGCCGCAGCGATGTCGGCTTTCTGCCGGAGAACCCGTATTTCTATAAGCACCTCACCGGCCGTGAAACCCTGCACTTCTACGGCAGCCTGTGCGGCATGCGTGGTGCGAAACTGAAGGAACGTGCCTCCGAGATGCTGGCGCTGACCGGCCTCGAAGACGCCGCAACACGTCGCGTGGGCGGTTATTCCAAAGGCATGCTGCAACGGCTCGGACTCGCGCAGGCTTTGATTCATGAGCCGCGCCTGCTGGTGCTCGATGAACCGACGGCAGGCGTTGATCCGGCGGGTTCGCGGAAAATTCGTGATCTGATCATCGAGTTCCGCTCGCGTGGCATCACGGTGCTCGTCACATCGCATCTGCTGGAGCAGATGCAGGAGGTGTGCGACCGCGTGGGCATCATGGCACATGGCCGCATGGTGCGGGAGGGACGGCTGGAGGATTTGATCGCGGTGGAAAATCAAACCGAGATGGTCATCGAGAACGCCTCCCCTGCCCTGCTCGCGCAAATTGATACACTGGTGAAGGCCGCCGGCGGTGATACACACCTGCTGCGCAGCGGTCATCCGCGCACAACACTGGAACGCCTGTTCCTCGAAGCCACGAACGAAGCGAAAAAATCATGAGCGACGCCACGACCAGTTCTGCTGCCACAAAGACGCCCAAGGTGCGCTTTTCACCGCAGCGCGTCTGGACCATGGCGATGGCAACGGTGACGCAGCTCATCCGCATGAAGATTCTCGCGTTTCTTGTGCTGTTCTGCCTGCTGGCGGTTGGCGCGGGTTTTGCGTTCTCCGTCATCAATCCCGAGCAGCAGCTCAGCTTGTTGAAAAGCGTCACGCTGGGTGCGTTGCAAATTTTCAGCATCGTGATTGGCGTTGTTTCGACGGCCTTGCTGCTGCCGAAGGACATGGAGGATCGCACGCTCTATACGATTCTCTCGAAACCCGTGCCGCGCTTCGATTACCTGCTCGGCAAACTCATTGGCGTGCTGATGCTGATCGGCGGCGGCTTGATCGTGATGGATGCGGTTTTGAGCCTGATTCTTTGGATGCGCCAGTCGCTGCTGTTTGATGAAGCCGTTGACCATCTGCGCATGGAGAAAATGGATTCGGCGGAAGCGGTGACGCAAATGCGTGAAATCGTGGCACGGCAGGGTCTGACGTGGAATCTGCACTGGGCGGTGTGGGCGATTTTTTTGAAGGCCACGGTGGTGACCACCGTGGCGCTGCTGCTGTCTAGCATCGCGAGTTCAACTCTGTTCACCATCGTCATCACGTTCTGCGTCACGATCATCGGTCACGGCGAAGCGTTGATCCGCGAGTTTTTCTTCACGCCGAATCTCTCCGGCATAACTGGCCGCGCGGCAGCACTGCTGCTGGCAGCGATCTGCCCGGATCTGGCACAGTTTGACATCGTGGACAGCGTGGTGAACGGCGAGATCGTGCCGTGGGCAGCAGTGCTCAACATGACCAGCATCGCGGCGATCTATGTGACGGTGTATTTGTTCATCACCCATCTGGTGTTCGCGGAGAAGGAGCTATGAATTTGATAGCCGCAAAAAGACACAAAAACGAAAAAAAACTAATTATGGACCAGACAAGAAAGGATCCAGTGTTTGAGCTTTGCGATGTCGTGAGAGAGACTGCGTTTGCGGTGCATCGTTATCATGGACCGGGGCATCTGGAGAAAATTTATGAAAACGCCCTGGCAAACCGCCTGCGCAAGCTGGGACACAAAGTAGAACAACAGAAGCCTCTGCAAGTCAGAGACGAGGATGGCACCGTGCTCGGAGATTTTTTTGCCGATCTGGTAGTGGATGACCTCCTTATCTTAGAACTTAAAGCCGTGCGTGCAGTCGTGGGCGAGCATGTGGCGCAAATCCTAGGTTACATGAGAAGTTCAAGACAGGAACACGGCCTGCTGCTGAACTTCGGTGCCAGCCGATTTTACATCAAGAAGTACGCCCTCTCCGAGACTCTGGCAGAACTCTAATTTTTAAAAATCTTTGCGTCTTTTTGCGGCCATTCCCATCATGAATCGAAAACTCCAGGCGCTGGCGGCGCTGCTGCTCTTTGGCGTGGTGAAGCTGCCGCTGGAGCAGCATGTGACACATGAGTTGCGGGCACAGGGAATGCTGCAGGAGCCGATTCGTCTCGGCGTGGGAGAAGATCTCGGGCAGGCGGGCATTGCGGCATCACTGGGTGGCCTGCGCGGGCTGACGGCGTGCATGTTTCAACTGCGTGCGCATGTGGAATTCACGTACGTGAACTGGGCGAAGGTGGACAGCCTTTATAAACTGGTGACTCGCCTGCAGCCGCGCAACGCCCGCTACTGGGAGGAAGCTGCATGGCACATGGCCTACAATGCGGCGTCCTACTATCTGTACAACCAGCAGCTGAATTCAGCGCTGCGTGGCCAGCTTTATCATGATCATGTGAAGCGTGGCATCGCGATCCTGGAGGAGGGGTTGCGCTTTCTGCCGCGCAATCCACGTCTATGGGAAAAACTGGCGGAGATTCATGCTAAGAGAACCTATCAATTCAAAGATGCAGGCGATGCGTATTGGAACTCGTTCCAAAACGGTGGCCTGAATTACACGGAGCGATTTGCGGCTTACGCGTATGCACAGTCGAATGATCCTGACGCGTGGCAGAAAGGCTACGCCATTTTGAAGCGGCTCTACGATGCCAAGAAAGCCACGCCGGGCCTGATCGAGTATTTGAAGATGCTGGAGGAGCATCTGCACCTCCCGGCCGGGCAGCGTATCCTGGACGCGGCACCGGTGCGGCAGGCGCCTGCGCCGGAAGAAGGGCCACGCCGGTGACACATGTGTCATTGGGGCGAAATTGACTTCTGGCACATCCGGGTGAAATTTCACAAGTGCCAACCAAAATAGACATCCCCCGCAAGTCGATCTACCGCCTGTCGATCTACCAGCGCTGCCTGCACCGGCTGCGTGAGAATCAGGTGGATACCGTCTCCTCCGCCGCCTTGGCGAAGGCCGCCGGAGTGAAGTCCACGCAGTTGCGCAAAGACTTGGCCTACTTCGGGCAGCTCGGCACGCGTGGCCTTGGCTACAATGTGGATGCTTTGAGCACGACCATTGGCGATGTGCTGGGGCAGAACAAACTGCAGCCGGTGATCCTCGTTGGCGTCGGCAATCTCGGCTCGGCGCTGCTGCATTACGGCGGATTCCGCAAGGAAGGCTTCGAAATCGCTGCAGCGTTCGATCTGAACCCGAGAAAACTGCCAAACATCAAGGTGCCGGTGCTCAACATGTCCGAGGCGGCCACCTTCATCAGCCGCCATCATGTTAAAATGGCCATCCTGACCGTGCCGGCCAACAATGCCCAGTCCGCAACCAACGATCTGGTTCAGTATGGCATTCAGGCAATTCTGAACTTTTCGCCCACCGTGCTCGACGTGCCGGAGCACGTCGTGGTGAACAGCGTCGATCTGGCCGTGGAACTGGAGAACTTGAGCTACTTCATCCGGTGAGCATGCGCCTCAATAGCTCCGCGCAAAGATCACCCGACGCGTGCTCGGCTTGCCGGTGAGGAAACATTTCCCTGCCTCGGCAAACTGATCGCCGTGCGGGATGCAGCGGATGGT
>JAYVIO010000013.1:0-2436 GCA_043770175.1 Verrucomicrobiales bacterium
CCAGATTGGGTCGAAGAAAAAATGCTGCGCAGCTTCCCCATTGAGCTGCCGCTGGAAGAAATCCACGCCCTGCTCGATCTCGCCCGTGAGAGCGGTGAAGGCTTCGACAAAATCCTCGCCCAGGCCATCCGCGCCTACCTCGACAGCAAGCGGGGAGAAAAAACAGCCACCCACATCCCTGTGACGGCTGTCGCTTCAGGCACCACTTCCACGCCACCGCCCATCCCACCGGTGACTGCCAGCACTGTGCCGTTGCCACCGCAGCACATCGCGCCCAAAAAGACGCCGCGCAAAAAAGACGGCACCCACGGCTGATGCCGTCCAACATCACCCCATTTCAGGCCGCTCAATGAGCGGTCTTTTTTATTTGCGCACCACACATCTCGCTCCTCAATGCGCCTCCTATGAAACATTCCACCCTCCTCTGCCTCCTCCTCGCCCTTTTCACCACGGCCCTCACCGCCGCCGAATTCGATGCCCGCGCCGCCTTCGGCACCGTCCCAGGACGGGATCTAGACGCCGCCCTCAAACGCGCACAGAAAGAGAACAAACGCATCTTCCTCGCCATCTACGACCCCAAGGGCGACTACAACGAT
Organism: Verrucomicrobiales bacterium; assembly: GCA_043770175.1. GTDB lineage: Bacteria > Verrucomicrobiota > Verrucomicrobiia > Verrucomicrobiales > Verrucomicrobiaceae > Prosthecobacter. The sequence goes on from JAYVIO010000013.1 coordinate 597, forward strand.
CAGGGCCTCCAGATCAAATACTTCACCGACATGGAGGAAACCAAGAAGCTCCTCAAAGAAAACTTCATCATCGTCCTGCTCGCACGCACCCACAAGGATGCCGCCAAATACATCGTCGGCATGAACACCGAACGCCCACGCTACATCCTGCTCAGTTCCACCGGCACCAAGCTCAAAGACGACACCCTCGCCGCCAATCCCGAGGACGGCCTGCGCCGGATCAAGGAGCTGCTCGCGCAACCGTGAATTCTCCGCGCATGCACAGCGACGAGCAGATCTACACCTATCGCGTAACTCGCAAGGTTCGCACCGGCGGCAGCCGTGGCGGATCACTTGTTCTCGGCATCGTCGGCATCATCTGTTTTCTATTTGTGAATTGGATCATCGGTGCCGTGCTGGTCGTCGTCGCCTGCCTTGTCGATGCCAAATACGGTTACATCTCAAGCTGCGGCCACTGCGGCAACGAAGTCGCCCACACCAGCTCGCTGTGTCCGACCTGCCACGCCGATCTCGCGCCAGAGCCGCGCAAGGGATGGTTGCGCTGATTAACTCACAAACTTGAACACCGGATCTCGCAGCGTCCACTTCACTGGCTGCCACTTCGGCGGCGGGCGCAGTGCCCAGAACGTCGAGGCCTCGCGTTTCGTCTTCAAGGCACGGTAGTTTGTGTGCAGCACATCCGCGCTCCGCTGCCCCAGGATCGCTTGTAGCGCCGCTTCATCCTGATGCAGCGCGTAGTGCATGCTCGCGAAGGTGTGCCGCAGTCCATTGTGCGGCCACTTCACCAGGCCCGCCAGCCGCCAGAAACGCGGCCACAACGCCTTCAAATTGGCCGGTGCCACCGGGCCGGTGATCATCATCTCCGGCTTCCACCCGGCTGCCTTGATCCAGTGTGCGGCGATCTCCGGGATCTCAATTACGCGCCGCCGTCGCGTCTTCACTTTTTTTGCGGCGGCGATGACCGTCTCCTCATCCATGTCCAGCTCCTCAAACCGCAGTCTCTCCAGCTCCGCCCGGCGCATGCCCCGGAACAATCCCAGGCAGACGTAAGGCATGAAGCGCGGCACTTTCAGCGCCAGGTGCAGCAGCGCCTCGCATGCCTTCAGCGGCAGATCCTCGATCTCCTCTGCCACCACAGTCACCTCTTCCACGCCCTCACACGGATCATGCCCCGCATGCTTCTCCGCCTGTGCCCATTTGAAGAGACCCCTCACATGCCCCACCGCCTTGTTCTGCGTCGTCGCGCCCCATCCCTGGCTGCGACGCCAAACCTTGATGTCATCCCGCGTCAGATCGTGCGCATGCCGCAAAGGAAAGGCCCGCGCCAGGCTCCGCAGCACATGCCGGTAGGTTTGAATGGTCCGTCCATCGCGTCCGAGTTCGATGCGGCTCCAAATAAAATCCTCGACCAGCGCAGGCACCAGAATCGGTCTCGTCACCTTCAGTCCCTGCTGCATGAAAAACTCTGTCGCCTCCAAGATCGACGTGCCCGAGGTGCGCAGCCGTTCCTTGACCGCTAGAAACTCCGCCATCTCCAAGGGCGAAGCCGTCACACCCAGCGCACCCAATTTCTTTTTCGATTCCTTCGCCACTGCCAGCGCCCGTTCCGCCTCAGCCCGATCATCAAACGACACCCGCTTGCGCTCCCCATCCACGATCCCATAATCGATCTGCCAGGAGATCGAGCCACCTTTGTTCGTTCGCGGGCGAAGTTTCACCCGGCAAAATGAGTGACGTTTGAGTGACGTTCAAACCGTCTTTTCAGGTCTTTTGAAGTCTCTTAGAGTCTCCATTCCCTGTGCAACCACCTAGTTAAGGTGGCGACCCCTACGAGAATCGA
>JAYVIO010000014.1:0-6432 GCA_043770175.1 Verrucomicrobiales bacterium
GCAGCGTGAGAGTTTTATCATGGCACGCGGTCAGTATGACAAGCCGGGAGAGAAGGTGACACGCGGCACGCCCGCTGTTTTCCCACCCATCGCCAAGAAGGGCACCCCCACACGTCTCGATCTCGCCGACTGGCTGCTTTCGCCTGAGCATCCGCTGACCGCGCGCGTGCAGGCCAATCGCCTGTGGCAGCAATTCTTCGGCGTCGGTCTGGTGAAGACGAGCAATGATTTTGGCAATCAAGGCCAGCCACCGAGTCATCCAGAATTGCTCGACTGGCTGGCCGTCGAGTTCATGGAGCACAACTGGAGCACGAAGCAGCTGCTGAGACTTATCGTGACGAGTGAAACCTACCAGCAGTCCAGCAAGGTCACGCCACAATTGCTCGATCGCGACCCCTACAACCGCCTGCTTGCTCGCGGACCGCGTTTCCGAGTCGAGGGTGAAGTGGTGCGCGACATTCAGCTCGCCGTGAGCGGCTTGCTCAATCCGGAAGTCGGCGGACGCCCCGTCATGCCACCCGCGCCTGCGCATCTCTTCGAGAAACCTGCCAGCTACGCGCCCTTCCCGTGGAAGGTCGAGGAAGGTGCGGAGAAGTATCGCCGCAGCGTCTATGTCTTCCGCCGCCGCAGCACGCCGTATCCGTTTTTGAGCACCTTTGATGTGCCGAACGGCGAATGTTCCTGCATCCGCCGATCCAAGAGCAACACGCCGCTGCAAGCGCTCATGATGCTCAATGAAACGATGAGCATGGAAACCGCCAAAGCCCTCGGCGAGCGCATGTGGAAGGACGGCGGCGCTGATGATGCCTCCCGCATCGCTCACGGCTTCAAACTGTGCACCGGCCGCGTTCCGACTACCAAGGAGAGCGCCGTGCTGCTCGACCTGCTTCACCGCCACCAGCAGAAACCGGGCGAACTCGCCCCGCAAACACTCGTCGCCCGCGTGTTGCTCAATCTCGATGAGACGATCACGAAGGAGTGATCCCGTAGGATAGGTGTGGCGACAGCCCGCCCGTCCACCTGGCGCTCGCGCAAGGTCTGCCGCGTCCAAACAGTCGGGCAGTGCTGCGAAGTTGCTGCTAAACGTTGCCACGGCTTCCGACGCAGCACACACCCGACCTGCTCGCGCTTCATCCGCCACAGCCAGTCTTTGTCCTTCACGCCGTCATCGTCCTTTGCATCCGGCCCGGCGGACCAAATGAGGTAGCCATCGTCTTCGAGGCGATAGCCAAGAGAAGTCTTTGGCCGTGCGGGATCGTTGATCTGAAAGGACTTCAAATCATCCTTCACTGCCTCCAGCGATTCAGGATACTCACCGTGCTGCATTCGGCGCTTTTCCAATGCACACGCGATGATGAGACAACGACGATGAAACAATGTCTCGGCCATCGATTGCGACAGGCTGCCAATATTGGGAATGGCAATGCATCCGAGAAGGCGTCCGCATGGCTGCGAATGTGCGCCAGCATGCCGAACATGCTGAGGATCTCGCATGCCATCGCCTTCTCACCGTGGTCGAAATCGTCGAACTGTCCCAGCCGCACCTGCAAACGGCCCAACGACTCTATCGTCCATGTGGGATGGCACAATGCCTCGTGCAACGCTTCGAAGGTCCGGTCATGCAGCGCCAGCGGCACCAAGCAGCCGATGATGCCGCCGTGTGCGGGCGCCTCGCTGATGCGGAGCATGATCAGCGCCGTGTTCGCGGTCTTCTCCGCATCATGCGCGCCAGTTCTCCCACTGCCAATATAGCGTGGTAAGCAAGACGAGGCCGGCGAACATCCAGACCGTGCGGCGATGCTACATAAGACGCCAAATCCAGCGGGCGAAACGAACGCTATGGAAGCGGGAGCGGATTGGAGACGGGAGCGGAGAACTCATAGGCGTGACAGTGACCTGTGCCCAAATCTAAATCTGCGATGCTGCTGGAGCTTTGTCGAATCATAGAGCCGTCACTTCCATCACCAACACGGTGTCTGCTTCAGCTCCGCTCACTCCGACTGCCTTGAGGCGGTGAACGCGTCCAGATTCCAGATGCGCATGGCGCGATCACCAGAGAGGCAGGCGAGGCGGCGGCCGTTGGGGCTGAAGACGAGCTGTCTTGGCGGACCTACCGGTCCGCGGAGTTCTTCCAGGAGTTTGCCATCAGCGAGATTCCAGAGCTTGATGGTGAGGTCTTCGGAGGCGGTGGCGAGAATGAAGCGTGTGGGATGGAAGGCGAGGGCCATGATGGGGCCGTCATGGGCGCGCAGCTCCTGTTTTATTTCCAGCGTCTGCGTGTCACGCAGTCGCACCATGCGATCGGCGCCGCCTTCGGCGAGCAAAGTGCCATCAGCCGAGGTGGCGATGGCGTTGATGACGCTGTTGTTGACGACGGAGCGTATATTCTCGCCCGAACCGGCGTCGTAAAGCACCAGACGGTCTTCCGAGCCGGGCATGCTGCGCGATTTTTTGGCGGCAAGGAGTGCGATGATGCGAGGTGAGTTGCCCACCCATTCGGCCTCACGGATGGCGCATGTTTTTTCCCAGTTGATGGTGGTGCTCTGGGCAGTCGTCGTATCAACCGTATAAAAGGCGCTGGAGGCGCGGATGAGCAGGCGGTCGCCCAAGGGATTGAAGTGCATGAAGGTGAGTCCGCCGGGCGCCGTGAGATGCCTTACCTCCACGACACGCGCCATGTCGCGGCGCAGCAGTTGGATGCCGGAGATGGTTTTGTTGGTGGATGCCACCGCCGCCATCGTGCCGTTGGCACTGGCAGAAACGATGCGTGAAGCCTTGTCGTTCGCCTGCCAGATGGGATGACTCTGCGCGCTCTCGATTCGAAGGTCGATCAAATCAATGCCGGAACTCACGCCGTGGTTGAAGATCAGATTGTCACCACCCCAGAAGCAGGTGTTGGCAAACTCACGTGCTGTCAGATGAAATTCTTCACTCACGCCTTTGAGCCGCCATGCTTTGGCGGTGAGGCCAGTGGCAAGGATCTCCCCGGAGAGCGGATGCACGCACAGTTCCCGGCCGGTGCCGCTGGCATTGAGCAGTGGTTGGAGGAAAATGCCTGTGGGAGCATCCCAAACCTGGATGGACTGGCGTCCGCCTGAAAGGTTGGAGAGAGTGACGAAACGCTTCCCGTCGAGCGCATATGCCAGGGAGGACACAGCGCGGTCGTTGGCGCGAAACTCGTAACGGATGTTGCCGGTCTTGAGTTCCAGACAACGCACAAAGCCCCGCTGATCACCAGTTAAGGCATAACGGCCGTCAGGACTGATCGTGAGCGCCGTGAGGCGCGTACGCGGAATGCTCAGTTCACGCAGCACATTGCCACTGAAGGCGTTGACGATCTGGAGCCTCTGGCCGCTTGTAGCTTTGTAGCAGACGATTTGACGTCCGGTGCGGTCGAAGACGGCGTGCAGGAATGCTTCCGTCCCTGCAGCAGTCCAGAGGATTTCTCCGTTGAGCGCCAGGCGCATGTTGGCAGGTCCGTTGTGCGAGATTTCCAGCAGACGCCGGCCATCAGGGCTGTAGATCAGTTCATCGGTGCCGGAACTGTCCCACCGGGTGATGACTCTGCCGTCCTTCAGGTTATGAATGACGGTGCCGCCGCTGATCTTCGCGGCCGCCAGCCGTTCACCGTCTGGCGAAATAGACAGGCAGAAATCTGGTGAGGAGCGGTCTTCAAAATTGAGCTGAAAGTGCAGCAGGGTGGTTTCACTGCCGAGTTTGGTGATCGACACCCAATGGTCTGCAGACACGGTGATGAACACGCCCGCCCGGGTGGGGTGCGGCAGCACCCGCTCCACCGCAGCGCCACCGGGCACCTGGATGCTGGCCATCGAGGTGTCTGATTTTTCCATCAGGTAATGCCAGTTCGAGTCGCGCAGTTCCACCGGAACCGCCAGCAGCGCGGTTTGCATGGCGCTACCATCCTGATCACGATAGGCGGCGTCGGCCAGAGCGATCTGGGCTTTGGCCAGCGATCTCCGGGCCGCCTCTTTTTCTTCATGCGCTCGGTGTTCGCTTTGTTCTGCCAGGCTGCGCAGCCGGTTGTGCTCGCGCTCCGCCCGCGTGATGCGCCAGGCCTGCATGCCGCTGAGACTAATGCCGATAAGAAGCGCCACGGCCACCAAGGTGCCCATGGTGTAAACCAGCCGGTTGCGGTTCACCAGTTTTCGCAGGCGGTAGAGGTTGCTGTGCGGGCGCGCCACCACGGGCTCGGTCATAAGATACCTCTCCACATCCATGGCCAGGCCGTTCGCTGTCTCGTAGCGCAGGTTGCGGTCCTTTTGCATCGCCTTCATCACGATCCAGTCCAAATCCTCATGCAAAGCGGCGGCAAGCATTCGCGGGGTGCTTTGTTGGCGTGCTGCCAGCTTGGCGGCGGCATCCTTCGGCATCAAGGCGAGCGTTTCAGAAGGCTTGGGGGGAATTTCCTCGCAAATCACCCGCCGAATTTCTTTTTCGCCTGCAGCCAGAAGCTTTTTCTGATCGAAAGGAGTGCAGCCTGTGAGCAATTCATAAAGCAGGACGCCCAGGGCATAAACATCGCAACGTGTGTCGATGTCAATGTTGCCTGCGGCCTGCTCCGGACTCATGTAAACCGGCGTGCCGATCATCTGCTCGCCCGGGGGATGTGCTTTTACACCATTCGGAATCGGGCGTGTGGCCTTGGCAATGCCAAAATCAATCACCTTCGGCAGAGGTTTTCCGTCGTTCTTGCCCACAAGAATGTTGCTGGGCTTGATGTCCCGATGGCTGACGCCTTTTTGATGGGCATGCTGCAGAGCCTTGCAGACTTCAATAAAAAGACTCAGTCGCTCCGCGGTCGACAGCCGGTTTTCTTCACAGAATCGCGTGATAGGGATCCCTCCCACCAGTTCCATCACAAAATAAGGCAGCCCATCCTTGGTCGCCCCAGCATCGTAAACTTTTGCGATGCAAGGATGATCCATCAACGCCAGCAGTTGTCGCTCCGCCTCGAACTGCGCGATGACCTCACGTGTGTCCATTCCCAACTTCACCACCTTCAACGCCACCCGCCGCGGGATCGGTCCTTTCTGCTCGGCATGCCATACGCAACCGAAGCCGCCGGAACCAATCACTCTTAGCAGGCTATAACGGTCAATCTGGGCATGGGGCTGCACCTCTTCCTGCTCAGCTAAATGCAATGTCTCCTCATCCGAATCTTCACTATTACGCCTTGGTTCGTATGCTTCACTGCCATTTCGGGCAGCGAGTCGCTCCTCGATACGACGCCTCAAGGCATCATCATCGGCGCACTCCCGCTTTAAGTAAGAATTACGCTGAGCCATAGGTCGTTTTAAAACGGCCTGAAAAAGCGCCTCCTCAACAGGGGGTAAAACACTCATGGCTAGCGAACATTCTGACGAGTTCGCGACCTGAGGCAACCATTCACTTCATAAAGTTACTAGAAAGGTTATGGCGGTGTTTACCAGCTTCGCCCTGTCAGGGCACAACGAAAGAATCAATTCAGCAACTTTTCTCCGTTCGTGTATTTCTTCACCACTGCGGGATCAAGTTCGAGGCCAAGGCCGGGTGTTGTTGGGATCGGCAACATGCCATCCGCATCGAGCTTCCAGCCGCCGACAGTGATCTCGTCGATGAAGGGCGAGCCAGTCAAATACTCGACCAGCTCGGTGCCGGGGAAGGCTGATGCCAAGTGCAAATCGGCGGCGAGGCCGACCGCCGTGTTCCAGCCGTGCGGGATGAATTGCACACCATGCTCTTGCGCCATCCAAGCGATGCGGCGCTCTTCGCTGATGCCGCCGACTTTGGTCACGTCGGGCTGGATGATGTCGAAGGCACGCGCCTCCAAAAAGGGCTGGAAGGCCTGGCGGCGCGTGAGCACCTCGCCACCGCTGATTGGCACGGGTGAGTGCTCGCGGAGTTTGGCGAAGTCTTCGAGCGAGTCGGGCGTGAGGGCTTCCTCAAACCAATGCACGTCGTAATCGGCGAGCATCTTGGCGGTGTTGAGCGCCCACTTGTAGCCGTTCGTCCAATGCGCGTCGCTGCCTCCGGCATCGACCATCAGCTTGTTGTCCGGGCCCACCGCTTCACGCGCGGCTTTGACGATGGCTTCGTCCGTGGCGGCATTTCGACGGCCAAACGGCCCCCAGCCGATCTTGAAGGCGCGGAAGCCCTGCGCCTTCACTTTCAGAAGATGATCGCGCAGCTTCTCGGGCTCATCCATGAGCAGCGAGGCATAAGGCTGCACACGTTCGCGATACCGACCACCGAGCAGACGACCGACCGGCTGTCCCGTCGCCTTGCCGAGCAAATCCCACAATGCGATGTCGATGCCGCTGATCGCGTGCGTGATCGAACCACCGCGCCCGAGCCAGAACATGTTCTGATGCAGCTTTTCGCTCACACGCTCTGGCTCCAACGCGTTTTCGCCGCGATACAGCGGCTCCAGCA
>JAYVIO010000015.1:0-6407 GCA_043770175.1 Verrucomicrobiales bacterium
GCCCGACTTGCTCGTCGTCCGCACATGGATCGTGCAGTTTTTCGTGCTGCGCGATGGTGACGAACTCTACCTCATCGACACCGGCTTCATCGGCGGACGACGCGCTTTGCGTCGTGCCCTGATTGCCTGCGGCTGGGACCGGCTTCCCATTCGTGGCATCCTGCTCACGCATGGCCATCTCGATCACGTGCGCCATGCGCCCGCACTCGCCAAGGAGCACGGCGCATGGATCGCCGGGCCGGAGGGTGATCTTGAGCACTACGAAAACCGGGCGCGCTACACCGGTCTCGGCCGCGTTGCGGGCATCGCCGAATGGCTTGGCCGTCGTTTGCTGCTCCAGCCATCCTTTCGCCCCGACCGCCTGATGAACGACTGTCACGAACTTCCGATCTGGGGCGGTCTTCGCGTCATCGCCCTTCCCGGCCATACGCACGGTCACTGCGGCTACTATTCCGCCAAACACCGCCTGCTCTTCAGCGGCGACCTGTTCGCGACTTTCGGCTTCGGCCCGCAGATCGCCCCGGCGTATCTGAATCAAAACAATGCCGAGGCCCGCCGCAGCATCCGTCGTGCGCTCGAACTGCCGCTGGATGGCGTTCTGCCGTGTCATGCGGACAAAATGCCACCGGAGAGGCAGTTGGAGTATTTGCGGTTATTGTCTTCGTCATGACCCGCCATTTTCTCCATTCGGTCAGTCTCGATCCCGGGAAGGTCGAGGATTGGGACACGCACCCGTTTTCGGTTCCGGCGATCCAGAGTCTCAAATCGCTCGAACTGCATCCCAAGGTGACGTTCTTTGTCGGCGAAAACGGTTCAGGCAAATCAACGCTGCTCGAAGCGATCGCGGAGAAGCTTGGGTTCCGCTGCTCGGGTGGCAGTCGTGTCGAGAGCATGATCAAGCATCAGTATGCCTCGCCACTCACGCCTGCGCTGACCATCGCGCGTACCGGCAACCGGCCCATGGACGGTTTCTTCCTCCGGGCGGAGAGCTTTTACAACTGGGCCACAGAACTCGACGAACTGGAGGCCACCGAGTTCTGCGGCGGTGCCTTGCGGGCTTACGGCGGCAAGAGCCTCCACGCCCAGTCGCACGGCGAATCCTTTCTCAATCTGCTCACCCAGCGCATCGACGGACACGGGATCTACCTGTTTGACGAACCCGAAGCCGCGCTCTCGCCGCAGCGGCAGCTCTCGATGCTCGTGCGCATGCATGACCTCGTGGACGAGTTTTCCCAGTTCATCATCGCCACGCACTCGCCGCTCATCATGTCCTACCCAGATGCCTGGATCTATCAATTCGGCCCCGAAGGCATCCAGCGTATCAAATACGAGGACACCGAGCATTACCAGATCACCCGGGGCTTCATGCGCGATCACAAAGGCATGCTGAAGCGGCTGTTGCGGAAAGAGGGCGAACTCGACCTGGATGGATGAGTGCGAAGCTGGCCGATTTTCTCCGAAAATCGAGCCGTGCACGACTTTCGGTGAAAGTCGGCCACTTTTTCACGCCAGCAACTCCCGCACCACCTCCCCACTCACATCCGTCAGACGAAAATCGCGGCTCTGGAAGCGGTAAGTGAGCTGTTCGTGATCAAGGCCGAGCTGGTGCAGAATCGTGGCGTGGAGGTCGGGGACGGAAACGCGATTTTCGATGGCGGCGTAGCCGAATTCGTCGGTCGCGCCGTGGATCATGCCGCCTTTGATGCCGCCGCCGGCCATCCACATGGTGAAGCCTTTCGGATGATGATCGCGGCCCTTGCCGTTCTCGGCGACGGGTGAGCGGCCAAACTCACCACCCCAGACGACGAGCGTGCTGTCGAGCATGCCGCTGATCTTCAAATCATCGAGCAGCGCGGCGATAGGGCCGTCGGTTTCGGCGCAGTGCAGGTCGTGATTGCGTTTCAAGTCGTCGTGCGCGTCCCACGCCTTCGGGCCTTCGTTGCCACCGCTGTAAACCTGCACGAAACGCACGCCGCGCTCGACGAGTCGCCGTGCGAGCAGGCAATTCTTGCCAAAATGCGCCGTGGTCGGGTGATCGAGACCGTACATCTTTCGCACGCATTCCGGCTCGCGGCTCAGGTCGGTGCATTCGGTGGCGCTCATCTGCATGCGATAGGCCAGCTCATACGCGTTCAATCGCGCCGCGAGTGCTGTCTCCACGGGATTCGCGGCGGCATACTCGGCGTTCCATTGTTTCAGCAAATCAAGTCGTGCGCGCTGCTGATTCGCGCTCACGTTTTTCGGTGGCGTGAGGTAGGCAATCGGTTCGCCACTGCTGCGGAAAGGCACGCCCTGATATGCGGCGGGCATGAAGCCGTTCGACCAGTTCAGCGCGCCATTCACGGGTGCGCCGAGTTTGTCGAGCAGCACGACAAAGGCGGGCAGGTTGTCGCTTTCGGAGCCGAGACCATACGTCACCCATGATCCCATGCTGGGACGTCCGGGCTGCACGAAGCCCGAATTCATCTGGAAGAGCGCGGGGCCGTGGTTGTTGCTCTCCGCGTGCATGCTGCGGATCATGCACAGGCTGTCGGCATGACGCGCGAGATTCGGATACACCTCCGCCATTTCGATCCCCGCCTGGCCGTGCTTGGCGAACTTGTAAGGGCTCTGCATCGCCAGGTTCTTCGTCTTGCCGCCCATGAAGGCGTCTTCCGTTTTCCACACCGGGATCGGCAGGCCGTGATACTTCGCCAGCGCGGGTTTCGGATCGAAGAGATCCACATGTGACGGCCCGCCATACATGAAGAGGAAGATCACCGACTTCGCCTTCGGTGCGAAATGCGGCGCGCGTGGCGCGAGCGGATTCGTGCTGCCGAGCAAGCCGTCCGCACCCAGCAACGACTGCAGCGCCAGCCCGCCGAATCCGGCTCCGGCCTGCTGTAGAATCTGGCGGCGTGTGAGGGGGTGCATCATTCGATGTAAACAAACTCGCTGCTGTTGAGCAGCACGTGGGAGAGATCGCGCAGCGCGGTGGTTTCGTCGCTGGATTGCTGACGCGACTGCACAAACTCGAGCGCCTGCTGGAGACGTGACGCGGGCGGCCTGTGCGAAAGCGTGAGCATGAAGAGACGCTCAATGATCGCTGGCAAGGCGCCGCCGGCTTCGGCCTTCGCCCGTTGTGCGAGAAAGCCGGCCTGATCCTCGACGAACTCGTCGTTCATGAGCACGAGCGCCTGCGTGGGCACGGTGCTCTGCATGCGCAGGGCGCAACTGTCGGTCGTGGTTGGCGCATCGAACAACTCCATGCCTGGCATCAGCAACTGGCGCTTCACGTAGATGTAAACACTGCGCCGCCAGTGCTCGGCGGTTTCGCTTTCGATCACCGGCCACTTGTTGCGCTGACTGGCGTCGAGCAGATCGGCACGGATGCGCGGCTTGAAGCCGGGACCGCCTGCCTTCGGGTTGAGCTTGCCACTCGCGGCGAGGATGCAGTCGCGAATGACTTCCGCCTCCATGCGTTGCTTGGCTCTGAGGCCAAACAGCGAAGAGCGAAAAGCAAAGAGCTCAGGGTCCTGGGCGCTCATCTCTACGCCCTCTGCCCTTGGCTCTCCGCCTCCTTGCCGATACGTCGCGGACATGAGCATGAGTTTGTGCAGTGGCATCAATCGACCGTCATTCGCGAGAAACTGCGCGGCGAGCCAGTCGAGCAGTTCGGGGTGCGTCGGTTTCATGCCGGAGACACCGAAGTTGCTCGGCGATGCCACAATGCCCGCGCCGAAATGATGCTGCCACACGCGGTTCACCATCACACGCCAGGTCAGCGGATTCTGCGGCGAGACGATCCACTCCGCGTAGGTGCGGCGGCGCAGGGAGGTGGTGCCTTGTGATTTCGGAAACGGCAGCGGCTGTCGCGTCAACACCACTGGCACTGCGGGTCTTACTTCCTCGGCACGATTCGCCGCCAGACCACGCATCAGCACATGCGTGGCAGGCACGTCGGGCTTCGTTTCGATCAAGGCCATCATGTCTTTCTTTTCGGCGACATCCTTGTCGTTCTTGTCCTTCGCGCCTTTCGGCAGTCCGAGGCGTTCGGTGCCGTTGAAGACGGCCATCAGGCTGTAATAGTCACGCGCCAGCAGCGGCTCGGTTTTATGGTCATGGCAGCGGGCGCAGCCGATCGTGAGCCCCAGAAACACGCTGCCGGTAGTGGCAATTACGTCGTCGAGTTGATCTACACGATATTGCGCCAGCGCCTCGGCGTTCTTGCCCATGTTGTCGTCGTTGCTTGGGCCGTTGCGGCAGAAACCGGTGGCGATGATCGACTGCTCGTCCGCGCCATCGACTTCATCACCCGCGAACTGCTCCAGCACAAAACGCGCATACGGTTTGTCCTCGTTAAAGCTGCGGATGACGTAGTCGCGATATTTCCACGCATACGGCCGGTCCAGATCATTGTGAAAGCCGCTCGTGTCCGCGTAACGCGCCAGATCCAGCCAGTGGCGGCCCCAGCGCTCGCCGTAGTGCCTGCTGGCAAGCAGGCGATCAATCAGCGCCTCATACGCACGCGGCGATTCATCCTGCACAAACGCCTCCACCTCCTCCGGTATCGGCAGCAGGCCGGTCAGGTCTAGTGATACGCGCCGGATCAACGTCGCACGATCTGCCTCGGCCGACGGCTGCAATCCCGCCGCCTCCAGCTTCGCTAGAATGAAGCGGTCAATGTCATTGCGCGGCCACGACGCATTTTTTACCGTCGGCGGCGTCGAATTCGTCAGCGGCTGAAACGCCCAGTGCTTCCGGCCTTCATCCACGCTCGGCGCTGCGGCCCGGCCGATTGCCTGAAGGGCAAACCAGAGCAGCAAAAAACGATGGAGTAAACGCGGCATCAGCAGAGGAGCCATAAACGCGGGCAGTGGCTGTTTCATTCGCAGGAACCCACCAGAGGACAGTGTGGCGCATTTCGCACACACTTTGTCGTGGCGAAAGTCGCGGCGACTTGGTTATGCTGAGATCATGCATGCCAGCAACCACGAAAACCACACGCGACGCGCCTTCGTCAAGGCCTCTGCCGCAGCAGCGATGGGCGGCAGTGTCCTCGCGGCGGATCAAGTGATCTCCAAAGCGCCGATGCGCGAGACCGAGACAGACGTGCTGGTTTGCGGCGGCGGTTGTGCTGGAACGGCGGCAGCCTTGAGTTCGGCTCGCAATGGCGCGAAGACGCTGCTCGTGGAGAAAGCGCCCTTTGCAGGCGGCATCATCACCAGCGTCGGCCTGCCCTATTTCGACGGCATCGCCGACATCAAGACGCATCGCGTCGTCGTGCGCAGCATTGCGCTGGAACTGCTGGCGAAAACAGGCGTGTGCAAAGCGGATGCGCGCGAGATTACACCACACAACCCGACGATTCCAAACACCTTCGAGTTCAAAGTGCTGCTGGATCGTGAATTGCAGGCCTGTGGCGACAAATTGACGGTGCTGTTCAACTCCTTCGTCTGCGATGCCGAGTCCGAAAATGGCCGCATCACCGCCGTCGTCATCGCGAACAAAGATGGCCTCGTCCGCATCCGTCCCAAAGTCGTGATCGACTGCACGGGTGATGCCGATGTGGCCGCCCGCGCTGGTGCGCCAACCGAGCAAAGTCCCGAGGTGCAGCCCCTGACGCTGCATTTCCGCATCGGTCATGTGCAGAAGGTCAAAGACATCAGCAAGCTCTGCCGCGAGGCGCTCGTCAAAGCGCAGGAGCGTGGCGAACTGCCGCATTTCTATGGTCCAGGAGTGATGTTCATGTATGCGAACGACGAGATCTACATCCACGGCGTGCGCGTTCCGGCGAATCCCACCGATGCCGCCGATCTCAGCCGCGCCGAGATGCAGGGTCGTGCCGACGCGCTGGCAATGCACCGCGCATGGAAGCGCGACATCCCCGCCTTTGCCGATTCCTATTTTCTCGAGGCTTATCCGTGGATCGGCGTGCGCGAGTCGCGCCGTCTCATCGGCCAGCATGTGCTAAACGAGGCCGACATCATGAACGGCCGCCGCTTTGACGACGCCATCGCCACCGGTTGCTGGTATCTCGATCTGCACCCGAACAAGACCGTTGTGGGCAGCGCGAATGACTTTGATCCGAAGAAAGTGCAGCCTGCGCCCTACGACATCCCCTATCGCTCGCTAGTGCCGCAGCAGATCGCAAATCTGCTCGTCGCCGGGCGCTGCCACTCCGCCACGCGTGGCGCCCATGCTTCCACCCGCGTCACGGTAACGGCCATGGCGCTCGGTGAAGCGGCCGGTTGCGCTGCGGCGATAAGTTTGAAAGAAAAAGTCGCCGTTGCCACGCTGAATGGCCAACATGTCCGCGAAACTCTCGCAAAACAAAACGCCGGTCCCTTTACTGAATCCTGAACATGTCCCGCCTCGAAAACAAAGTCATCCTCATCACCGGCAGCGTCACCGGCATCGGCAAGGCC
>JAYVIO010000016.1:0-2417 GCA_043770175.1 Verrucomicrobiales bacterium
CAACTGGTTCATCGGCGGCCATCCCGAGGTGGCGCAAGGCATGGGCGGCAGACAGCAGCGCGTGGACAAGAAGTGGGGCCAGATCTATGACCATCATTACGTGGAGTTCACTTATGCAAACGGCGTCCGCGTGAACAGCCAGTGCCGCCATCAGGAGAAGACTTTCTCTCCGGTGCGCGAGGAGTTCACCGGCACGAAGGGCAAGCTCTACCTCAAAAACAGCGGCCAGTGCGAGGCGAAGGATCACAAAGGCGAAACCATCTGGCGCTACCGCCCCGCGCGCGAGGCTGCTGGCGATGCTGGCGAGAAGAAGGGCCAGCGCCGCGCCAGCGGTGATCCCGATCCTTACCAGACCGAGCACGACGTACTCCAGGCAGCGATCCGCGAGAACAAACCGGTCAACAACGCCTATTACGGTGCCGAGAGCACGATGACCGCCATCCTGGGCCGCATGGCCACCTACTCGGGCCAGGAAATCACCTGGGATCAGGCGCTGAATTCAAAAGTGCAGCACATGCCGCCGATCGTCACCTGGGAGACCGAGGCACCGGTGAAGCCCGATGCCGATGGCTGGTATCCGATCTCGATTCCCGGACGCAACAACGTCCCGGTCGTGTAACGGGTGACCCGGCGTCGCCGCCCCGCAATCGGCGGCAAACGATCAAAAACGAAACCCCGGCCCTCGCGAGAGAGCCGGGGTTTTTGTTGATCACTCGAGCCGCGCTGCTGCGGAAACCTTACTTGGCGTCCTTCTCCTTCTTTTTCTTTTTCTCAGGCTTTTTGGTGGTGTCGCCGCGACGCACACGATAGGGGGCGAACTCGATGGGCGAGATGAACTTGTCGCCATCCGAATCGATCTTGGCGAACATTTGCGCGGTATTCTCGTCTCCTTTCCGGCCGGCGTCGGCTGAGGCGAACTCGCTGGCCGAGAGCTTGCCGTCAGCGTTTTTGTCGGCGCTCTTGAAAGTTGGCGGCTCGGCGGCGAAGGCGTCGCCGATTCCGCTCATCGCGGTGACAAGTGTGAGGAGGATGATTTTATTTTTCATGTTTTGGTTTCTGTGTTTGGAACTTGTGCGGGATGACAACCCGCAGTGGACGCTGTTAACGAGACCCTTGCCTCCGATCTAGCGGGTGTGCTGGCGGCTGACAAGATTGGAACAGTGGCGTGATTTGACCATGGGGGTATTTCCTCTACGTTGGCGGCCCCATGACCCAGCCCACTACCGCCATCACACCAACCCGCGCGCAAGATTTCCCAGAATGGTATCAACAGGTCGTCCGCGCCGCCGACATGGCGGAGAATTCTGAAGTGCGCGGCTGCATGGTGATCAAGCCTTGGGGCTATGGGCTGTGGGAGAACATTCAGCGGCAGCTCGACGTGAAGTTCAAGGAAACCGGGCATGTGAACGCCTACTTCCCGCTCCTCATCCCGCTGAGCTATCTGGAAAAGGAAGCGCAGCACGCGGAGGGTTTTGCCACCGAATGCGCGGTCGTGACGCATCACCGGCTTGAGTCGCAGAAGCAGCCGGACGGCACGACGAAGATGATTCCCACGGGCGAGCTTACGGAGCCTCTCGTCATCCGCCCGACCAGCGAGACGATCATCGGCGCGGCCTTTGCTCGCTGGGTGGAGAGTTATCGTGATCTGCCGTTGCTCATCAATCAGTGGGCCAACGTGATGCGCTGGGAGATGCGGCCGCGCCTCTTCTTGCGCACGGCTGAGTTCCTCTGGCAGGAAGGCCACACCGCGCACGAGACCGCTGAGGAGGCCATGGAGGAGGCGCGGACGATGCACCGCGTGTATGCCGATTTCCTGCGCAATCACCTCGCGATTCCGGCCATTCCCGGCGAGAAAACCGAGCGCGAGCGTTTCCCCGGCGCGGTGAACACGTTCACCGTCGAGGCAATGGTGCAGGATCGCAAAGCCATCCAGGCAGGCACGTCACACTTCCTCGGACAAAATTTTGCGAAGGCATCGGGCATTCAGTTCCTCGGCCGCGACAACCAGCGGCAGCATGCCTGGACGACGAGCTGGGGCGTGAGCACGCGCCTCATCGGCACGCTCATCATGGCGCACGGAGATGACGACGGCGTCATCGTGCCGCCACGCATGGCGCCGCATCAGATCGTGATTCTTCCGATCACGCCGAAGCCCGACACGCGCGCGGAGGTGATCGCCGCCTGCGAGGCTCTCGCGCAGACACTGCGCACTCAAGTCTTCGGCGGTGAGGCGCTGCGGGTTCACGTGGACAAGCGCGACCTGCAAGGCGGCGCAAAGAACTGGGAGTGGATCAAGAAAGGCGTGCCGCTTCGAGTGGAGATGGGGCCGCGTGACATCACCAGCCGCAATGTCGCCGTTTGCCGCCGGAACCTGGGGGCAAAGGCGAAGGAGATCGTCGGCAAGGAAGATTTTCTCC
>JAYVIO010000017.1:0-6393 GCA_043770175.1 Verrucomicrobiales bacterium
GCCCAGCGCCAGCACCCACTTCTTCCGCGCCAAGACATCAAGCCCGCGTGCGATCCGGTCCTTCATCTCGGGCGTGATCTCCGGCATCGCTTTCATCAATGCCGCCATCCACTCGCGTCGCCGCTCCACCGTCAAAACCGTGTCCATCGCGATCTCATTCACCGTGATCTTCTCCCCCTGCGTCGTCACGATGCGCGATTGCGGCGCATCCCCCAGCCACTCCGACAGATGCAGTTGATCACTCGCCAGCTTCAACACCTTCTCCGGCTCCGGCGATGCCACGCCGATCATCACCGGCGGCATCTCAAATCGCTCCAACAGCAAAATCAACGCCTCCAGTACCTCCGGATCATGCAGCGCCGCCTCCATCAGCCTCTTCGCATCAAAACTCGTCCCCAAACCCGCCAGCACACCGCCGCTCATCATCCCGCGATACGCCGTCTCGTTGTAAAGATCGTTCAACTGCCGCAGCAACGCGATGCTCTTCACGCTCTCCTTGCCAAACGCGAGGAACATCTCGTCCACCACCACATTCATCGCTTCGCTCGCCGCTGGTGTCCTGTCATCCACCAGCGCCATCATCTGCCTCCACCAGTTCGACGCCTTCAACGCCTCCGCATGCCGCTTCAACTGGACGCTGCTCACACAAAACTCCACATCTCCCGCCACCCGCCCCGCCAGCCCCAGCTTCGCCGCCTCCGTCATCAACGTCGGCTTCACCACGATGGGCGTTACCGCTTGCGCCTTCGTTGGCGTTTTCTTCTTCCCGCAGCCGCACAGCATCAGCATCGCGAGCAGGAGCAAAAATGAGGAATGACGAATGGCGAGCCGAGCGGAGCGAGACAGACTGCCGCAGGCAGCCCGAAGGGAAGCGAAGCGCATCAATGACGAACAACCAAACTCACGCCTTACGAGCAGACCCCGCCCGTGCTCGTCATTCGGACTTCGACATTCATTCGTCATTCTGATTTCGTCATTCGTCATTATTTCAGCGCCGCATACACCCGATGCACATCATCATGCGCATCCAGCGTCTGCAAAAACTCCGTCACCTCCTCGCGTTGCGCATCCGACAGCTCCGGGAACTCCTTCGGCTGGTAACTCATCTCCGAAGTCGTCACCTGCCAGCCCGCCGCCTTCAGCGCCTTCGTCACCGCATCCAGACTCGTCATCTGACAGAAAAACCGCGCCCCGAGGTGTCCCACCACTTCTTCATCCTCGATCTCCATCGGCTCCACATTGTCCGCCTCGGCTTCCAGCGCCGCGACTTCGATATCGAGCGACTTGTCCGCATGATGCGCCTCGATCAGGCCGCAGTGATCAAACATCCACGCCACCTTGCCCATGCTGCCTGCGCGGAACAGCACCTTGATGTCTGAGGACGTGCGGTTGTTGTTGTCCGTCAGGCATTCCACGATCACCGGCACCCGGTGCGGCGTGAAGCCCTCATACGTCGTCGTCTCATACTGCACCGCATCCGGCCCCGTGCCCGAGCCCTTCGCAATCGCCCGCTCAATGGTGTCCCGCGTCACGCTCTGTTTCTTCGCGATCGCCACCGCCGCCGCCAGCCGTGCATTGTACTCAGGATGTGGCCCGCCCAGCTTCGCCGCCACCTGAATTTCCCGCACCAGCTTCCCCGTGATCTTCCCCTTCTGGTCCGCGGCCATTTCCCGCCATTTCTGTTTCCATTGTGCGCCCATGATGTGTCTTTTAGTTCAAAGTTAAGGCGCGCACCAAAGGTGGGATGACAGCGAACGCAAGGATTGCGAACGACGGATGAGCCTGACCGAATTTGAGGCCCAGAGCGAAAAGAATCCAACTCGTGGGAACAGGTATGCCTTGCGTTCGATAGAACTGTTCTCAGGTGCGGGCGGTTTGGCTCTAGGACTCGAAGTCGCTGGCTTCGAGTACCTGGCACTTGTTGAATGCAACCAGGACGGCCGCGAGGCATCCGCCACATGCCGCTCGCGCAAGGTGCGTGCCGCGTCGGCGGTAAGGAGTCCATCATGCTCCCATTGCGGGAGTTGTTCGAGGAGCCAGCGCTGGTGGGGGTTGCCGGTGATGCGCAAAGCATGAAGCAGGGTGGCGAGGCTTGAGGCAAGAACAGCGCAAAACAAAACGATGCCGACACGGGGAAGGATAGGTGAGCCGCTCATGCTCACCATTCCGCCAGATCACGCCAGATGTGGCAAGAAGAAAGGCGGAGGGGTTGCCTCCGCCTTGGAACGAGTTCTCGGATGCGGCACACTCCGTGTGCGGGCCACTTCGCGCGTTACTTCGCCTCAGGCTTGATCTTGCCCTTTTCTTCGAGGGTGTGCTTGAACTTCTCAGTCTTTGGCGTGACGACGGCGCGGACGTAGCCTTGCTCGGGATTGCGGGCCTGGAAGTTCTGATGGTAGTCCTCGGCGGGGTAGAATTTCTTGAGCGGGGCTATCTCGGTGGCGATGGGGTCTTTCCACTTCTTCTGGGCTTCGGTTTTGGAGGCTTCGGCGATCTTATGCTGCTCCTCGGTGGTGTAGTAGATGGCGGATCGATACTGGGTGCCGTAGTCGTTGCCTTGATAAGCGGTGCCTTTGGGCATGAGCTTGCCGTGCTTGACCATGTCTTCCTTGGTGACGCTGGTGGGATCGTGCGCATCCCAGAACAGTTCGAGGATCTCCTTATAACTGGTGATGGCGGGATCGAACTCGATCTGGATGACCTCGGCGTGGCCGGTGTCGCCTTCGCAGATCTGTTCATAGGTAGGATTTTCCGTTTTGCCGCCGGCGTAGCCGCTGACGACTTTTTTGACGCCTTTGACGAGGAGGTACTGTGCCTCGACGCACCAGAAGCAGCCGCCGCCGATGACAGCGGTCTCGGTTTTGGCGGCGGGGGCGTCAGCAGCGGAGGCGGATGGGGCGAGGGAGGCCATGAGGAAAGTGGTGAGAAGGGTGAGCGCGGTTTTCATGGTGTGGATACGAACGAGTTTGGCAGATGAGTCAATGATCCGTCGTGTGAGAGGCGAAACTTTCGGCGGAATTCCCGCCGGGGCCGATTTTTTAATGAAGAAGGCAGGAATTTCTGAAGGAAGCACACTCCTGCTTTCCTGTTTTCCTTGGATGTTTATGCTGAACCATGGATGAACTCTCGACTCTCTGCGCCCAGGTGGGTGAAACGAAGCTGCGCGGCATGGTGACGGCGTTTTACCGGCGGGTGCGGACGGATGACGTGATTGGAAAGATGTATCCGCCAGACGATTGGGCGGGAGCGGAGAAGCGGTTGGCGGATTTCATCGTCTATCGCTTTGGCGGGCCGCAAACATATATCGAGGAGCGGGGACATCCGCGCCTGCGAGGTCGGCACATGCCATTTTCCATTGGTGAGGCGGAGCGGGATCGCTGGCTGAAGTTGATGGGGGAGGCGATGCAGGAAGTGGTGATTCCGCCGGGGGAAGGCGCAGTCATCGGAGCGTTCTTTGCGCAAGTGGCTGACATGATGCGGAATCGTGAAGGGTGATGCGGAGTGGGCGAAGGACCGAGGTGTCCGTCGTTCTGGTTGTCATGCGCGGAGTTTCGCGGAAGATGAAGGCATGAAACGCAACCTTGTCGCAACCTTGATGGCCAGCGTCAGTCTGACGGCATGCATGAATCTGACGCGTCTGAAGGACGAGCCGGTGGACTTTGTGAGCGACGTGAAGCCGATTCTGGAGTCGCGCTGTCTGGAGTGTCATCACAGCCGTTATGTTTTTGCCGGTTTGAATCTGGAAACGAAAGAGCTGGCGATGAAAGGCGGGCGCAGCGGGCCAGTGATCGTGCCGGGCGCGCCGCAGCGAAGCCTGCTCTACAAAGTGCTGCTGCTGGGCCACAACAACCCGGTGGCGATGCCACCGACGCCGGAACGGCTGGAACGCGAGAATGAACAGTTGATTCACGATTGGATTCAACAAGGCGCAAAATGGCCGGAGGGTGTGCGTCTGGTGCCGCCGCAGGACTGGAAAAGATCGCGCTCATAACACGTCATGGAAAAGAATCCGGTTCTCGTTCTTGCCCCGTTGCCAGATTTTTTGCTGGAGCCGCTGCGTGCAGCGCATGTGTGTCATGATTATTTTCATGCGTCAGATAAAGCCGCACTGCTGGCGGAGGTGGGCGCACAGATTCGCGGCATCGTGATGGCGGGCGGCAGTGTGTCACCGGTGGCGTTGCTGGAGCGGCTGCCGAAACTCCAGATCATCAGCGTGTTTGGCGTGGGTTACGACGGTGTGCCGGTGGATTGGTGCCGTGCGAACGGGATTCGCGTGACGAATACGCCCGACGTGCTCACGGAAGACGTGGCGGACACGGCGAGTGCGCTGGTGTTGATGACGAGCCGGCGGTTGATCGCGGCGAATCGCTTTTTGCATGCTGGATCGTGGACGCAGGGGGCCTTTCCGCTGGCGCATGCGCTGCGAGGCAAGCTGGCGGGCATCGTGGGGCTGGGGCGCATCGGCAAGGCGATTGCACATCGACTCGAGGCGCATGGGATGTGCATCGCGTACCACGGACGCACGCGGCAGGAGGCTAGCTGGGAGTTTTTTGAGTCACTTATCGAACTGGCGCGAGCGGTGGATTTTTTGATCGTGGCCTGTCCCGGCGGTGCGGCGACGAAGCATCTCATCAACGCGGCGGTTTTGGAGGCGCTGGGAGCCAAGGGAACGCTGATCAACATCGCACGAGGTTCGGTCGTCGATGAAACGGCGTTGATCGCGGCTTTGCAAAGCGGCTCGATTCGTGGTGCGGGGCTGGATGTGTTTGAAAACGAGCCACAGGTGCCGCAGGCGTTGATGCAGTGTGAAAATGCAGTGCTGCTGCCGCATCTGGGCAGCGGCACGCATGAAACGCGTGCTGAGATGGCGCGGTTGGTGGTGGAGAACCTTGCGGCGCATTTTACCGGGAATGCGCTGCTGACACCGGTGTGCTGACTGAAGAGGGGCCTTATTGTGACGGATTTGGCAGAAAGCCTGCTTGCCGTTTAGAGCGCCACCGTTACTAACATTCATGGGCAGAATCATTCTCGGAGCATTTCTCACCGCCATCGCCGTCTTCGCGTGGGAGGCGGTGTCGTGGACGGCCATCGGCTGGCATGAGAACGGCTTTCGTGAGTTTCGTGATGAGTCATCCGTCTCGGAAGTGATCAAGGCGAACGTCACCTCAGGGCATGGCATTTACATGCTGCCGTCGATGGAACCGGCCTCGAAAATGGCGACTGTTGAAGAGAAAAAGGCGCACGAGGAGAAGCAGGCCAAGGCGATGCAGGACGGCCCTTATGTCTATGCGATCATTCGTCCAGGCAAAGGTGAGATCAGCATGGGGACGAACATGATCCTGAGTTTTGTGCGCACATTGATCTGCGCGTTGTTGATCGCGGCACTGCTGAGCCAGGCGGCGTTGTTTTATCCGGCGCGCATCGCTTTTGTGGCCGCCGCTGGCTTGTTTGCGGGGCTGACGAGTGATCTGCCGATGTGGATCTGGATGGAGCAGCCTGCGCGAGACACCATTGTGAACATCGCGGATCATGTGATCGCGTGGATCATCGGCGGTGCGGTGCTGGGGATTTTTGTGGGCAAGGATCCGGTGGCGGATCGGTGATGGAGCGCACGCGTCTCGCGTGCTGCATTCAGCGTCTCGCTGAATAGCGTTCGAGGACATGGCTGCCCCTTTGGCGGTCGATGAAGCATTCGTATGCTTGGGGACGGTTTTCTGCGGGGACGCGAAAAACGACACGCGAGACGCGTGCGCCCCACAAAAAACGGCCCGGAATTGCTTCCGGGCCGCGTGGGGTTTTGGGTTTTGATTCGCGCTGCGGGTTGGGTCACAGCGCGGTCAAAAGGCATTACATCATGCCGCCGTGGTCGTGGGCATGGCCGGCGTCAGCGGCTTCTTCCTTCGGAATGTCGGCGATGAGACATTCGGTGGTGAGGAGGAGGCCGGAGATGGAGGCGGCGTTCTGGAGAGCGCTGCGGGTCACCTTGGCTGGATCGACGACGCCGGCCTTGATGAGGTCTTCATACTTGGCGGTGGCGACGTTGTAGCCGTGGTTGCCTTTGCCTTTCTTGACTTCGGCAACGATGAGGGCGCCTTCGACGCCTGCATTCGCGGCAAGCTGACGGAGAGGGGCTTCGATGGCACGAGCGACGATTTCAGCGCCGGTCTTTTCGTCACCGACGAGACCGAGGTCACCGATGGAGGCCTGCGCACGGATCAGAGCAACACCGCCCCCAGGGACGATGCCTTCTTCAACGGCCGCACGGGTGGCGTGCAGGGCGTCTTCGACGCGGGCTTTCTTTTCCTTCATCTCGGTTTCGGTGGCAGCACCGACGTTGATGACGGCCACACCGCCGGCGAGCTTGGCGAGGCGCTCCTGGAGCTTCTCACGGTC
>JAYVIO010000018.1:0-19048 GCA_043770175.1 Verrucomicrobiales bacterium
GGCGCGTTTGGATCTCGCAGCACAATGAAGGGGTCATGCTCTTTGCCGATGAAGCTCGCACGCTGCCCCGGCGTCACGCTGCCATCGCCCACGATGTAAGGGAAGGTCGCCGCAGTGGGGATTTCACCCTTCAGCGGAGCCAACGCATCCACCACCGACGAATAAGCCGGGAACAGGTCCGGCGAGTCCTTGAGCCGCTGGTCATCACTCGGCGGCGCATGGCCGCTCAGCGCATAGTAGCCCGCACTGTTGTGATTTTTCATCGTGTGATGCATCGAGCGGATCAGCGTGACCTTGTCCATCACCTTCGCTGTCTTCGGCAGCTTCTCGTTGATCCAGATGCCGTCCGCGCTCGACTTCATCGGCTTGTGAAAGCCACGAATGCCCTCCGGCGCATCCGGTTTCATGTCAAAGGTCTCCAGATGGCTCGGTCCGCCCCACTGAAAGCAAAAGATCACCGACTTCGCCCGCGCCACGAGCTTCTCGATGCCTTGCGCCTCCGCTCCGCGCAAAAAACGCGGCATCGTCAGCCCAAACATGCCCAATCCGCCTGCCGTAAGCAGTTGGCGTCGGCAAATGGGCGAGCATGCGCCGGTGGGATTGAAAGGCGAGGCCATGGGTAAAATCAAACGCGGCGCAGCATGCCGCACTTTCCGTGCGGTGCCAGCACTTGCGGCTCCTCTCACCGCGTAGTATCCGCAGCGATGCCAAATCTCACCGCCCCCACCGGATTCAAAGAATGGTCCTTCGTCTGCGATGCCCTCGCACAGGGCAAGCTTAGCATCATTTTACGCAAAGGCGGCATCCATGAAGGCCGTGGCGGCTTTGAGTGGAAGCATCACGAATTCTTCCTGTTCCCGACCTGGTTCCACACTCAGGCCGATAAACTGAACTGGGCGCCCGAAAACACGCAGCGGGCCTTCCCCCCCGAAGAAGAGCGCCAAACCGTCGATATCGACGGCTGCGCGACGCTGGAGCAGGTCTGGAAAGTCACCGACTGGGACAAAGTAGCCGCGCTGGCCCCGCTGCACATCTGGAACGAGGACGTGGTGAAGGAACGCTTCATTTACGACGACGAAAGCTGCCTGCATGTGGCCCTTGTGCGCGCTTACAAGCTCCCGCAACGCTGGCACTTCCCATATGCGAAGAGCTACGGCGGCTGCCGCTCCTGGATCACGCTGCCGCAGGAAGGATTGCCGCTGGCCGCTGTGGCGACGCCGGCATTGAGTGATGAAGCGTTTGCTGATGTGTCAGCGAAGTTGAAAGCGATCCTGGGCTGATGTGGAGTGCGGTTGCGGAACTCCAGAGGAGTGAAGCCACCGCTTTTCGCAAGCTGCGAGAGCGTGCGAAGGCCGCCTAACCCTCGAAAGCGGCAGCTGGCGCAGCCGCAGTCCAAAGGCGCTGCGCCATTTCGAATGAAGTGGATCACACAACACTTGCCGACGTGTCGTCAGCGCTCCATGAATCCTGAAATGGACGCCATCCGCCCAACCCATGCCGAGGTGAACCTCGGCGCCATCGCGCAGAATTTTGACGCGATCCGGGCGCATGTCGGTATTGCGGCAGTGATGCCAGTGGTGAAGGCGAATGCGTATGGGCATGGCATCGTGGAGGTGGCACAACATCTCGTGAAACATGGAGCGACGTGCTTTGGAGTCGCTTTGCTCGAAGAAGCGGTCGTGTTGCGTCAGGCAGGCGTCGCAGTACCGATTCTGGTTTTCGGTGGTGTGGCGACGCGGCAGATCCCGCAGTTCATTGCGAACGATTTGATGATGACGGCATCGTCCATCGACAAGCTGCGGCAGATTGATGAGGCGGCGGCAGCGGCGAAGGTGAAAGCACGCGTTCACCTGAAGATCGACACGGGCATGGAACGCATCGGCGTGCATTGGTACAGCGCGGAGAAGCTGCTGGAGGCCAGTTTGGGCTTTGCGAACGTCGAGGTGGCCGGGATTTACTCGCACTTCGCCAGCTCGGACGCGGCGGACCTTGCGGGAGCACGAGAGCAACTCGCGCGATTCCTCGAGGTGCTCGAGTTTTATCCGAAACGCGGCCTGCAGCCACCGCAGCGGCACATCGCGAACTCCGGCGGCATTTTGCAGCTTCCTGAAAGCCATCTCGATCTCGTGCGGCCAGGGATCATGCTCTACGGCGTGTATCCATCGCGTGAAACGAAGCAAACCGTCGTGGTAAAGCCAGCGCTGAGCTGGAAGTCGCAGGTGGTGTTTTTCAAAGTCGTGCAGCCGGGGAGTGCGGTGAGCTATGGCGGCACTTGGGCCAGCGATCATCCGGTGCGCGTCGTCACCGTACCGGTGGGCTATGGCGATGGGTATTTCCGGGCGCTCTCGAATCGCGGCCAGGTCATTATTCGCGGTCAGAGGCATCCCATCGCGGGCCGCGTGTGCATGGACCAGTTCATGGTGAATCTCGAATGGGGCACGGCTTACAATGGCGATGAAGTCATCCTCATCGGCGACTCGATCACAGCACAAGATGTCGCTGATTGGGCAGGCACCATTCCGTATGAGGTGCTGACGAACATCAACGCGCGGGTGCCGCGCGTTCACGTTTAATGCCTTGCATTTGACGGGTGATGGAAGCAACGAAGGGGTGGGACGCGATGGCGGGTTCCACCTCATTCATGAACCTCATCATCTTCGACCTCGAAACGACCGGCCTGTTACCCTCCCAGCATGAGATCATCCAGATCGCGGCGATGAAGGTGCAGCACGGGCGTTGGGATGCAGGCGAGTATTTTGACAGCTATGTGCGGCCGGAGAACCACATCCCATCGTTCATCACAAAGCTGACGGGGATCACGCAGGCTCAAGTCGCGGATGCGCCGTCTCCAGTGGACGTTTTGATGCAGTTCTCCCGCTTCGTGGGTCAAAATGCGACGCTGATCGCGCACAACGGCCTGCGCTTTGACATGCGCTTCATCGCCGAGAACTGCATGCGCCACGGCATTCCCGTGCGCGAGACCAGCGCGTTGGATTCGCGGTCGTTCTCACGCAAAATCTGGGGTGGCAAAGGTGGTCATGGCCTGGACGCGGTGCTAAGCCGCCTGGGGCTTTCCAGCGAAGGAGTGAAGCGTCACGATGCTCGTGGTGATGTCCAACTGCTGGCCGAAGCGGTGAAGCAGATGTGGACGCGTCTGACGCCGAGCTTCAAAGATTGTCCTGTGGATCTCTCCGTGGGCGTGATTCCAGCCCTGGCGTGAGGCGGAGCGCGAGTATTCTACTCGCCTAACTTTCCTGATGTGTCGCTGCTTCAAAAAGCAGCCTTTTGGCCAGTTGGTGGACTGTGTGAAGATGACGGGAACGCTGGGTGATGAAGTGGCGAGTAGGCTTCGCCATACTCGCGCTCCGTCAAACGGCCAGGATCAGCTTCTCGTGGATGCGGGAGACGACCATGTCGGCGATGGGGCCGTTGCCGAGTTTGGCGAGGGCGTCGGCGAGGAAGCCTTCGACGATGAGCTTGCGGCTTTCGCCATCGGTGATGCCGCGGGCTTTGAGGTAGAAGAGTTCTTCGTCGCTGATGGGGCCGCTGGTGGCGCCGTGGCTGCATTTGACCTGATCGGCGTTGATTTCGAGGCCGGGGAGGCTGGTGGCCTCGGCTTCGTCGCTGTTGAGGAGATTGCGGCAGGTCTGGTAGGCGTCGGTGAAGTGCGCTTCTTTATCGACGGTGATGAGGCCGCTAAAAATGGAGCGCGATTTGCCGTAGAGGGCGTTTTTGTAGAGCAGATCGCTGGTGGCGTGTGGAGCCTTGTGGTTTTGCAGCGTGCGCTGATCGACGATTTGATCTCCGGTAGGTAGTGCGACGCTAAGCATGTCGCTGTGCGAGCCTTCGCCGAGGAGATCGCTGACGCTTTCGCTGCGGCTGAACTCGGCGCCAAGCTGGACCTGGAAGTTTTTCACCTGCGCATCCCGGGCGGTGACCGTGCTGGAGAGATGCATGGCCTGTGCTTTGTCGCCCAGCTCCTGACAGGCGATGTAGCGGATGCGGCTGCCTTTGCCAGCGACGAGATCGGCAACGGCGAGGCTGAGGCCAGTCTCGGCTTTCCAGGTGCGGTAGTGATCGACGACGGTGACGTCGGCGTTGTCCTCGGTGACGATGAGCGTGTGCGGGAAGATGGCGGCGTGCTCAGCAGCAATCCAATGGAAGACTTCAATCGGCTGCTCGATGGCGATGCCTTTGGGCACGAGAATGACGAGTCCGGCACGGACGTGGGCGAGATGCAGCGCGGCGAACTTGGCGGAGCCGAGGGTCATCTCTCGCTGCATGAAATGTTGATTGAGGAGTGCGGCTTGGGAATGCAGCGCTTCTTCAAATGGCAGGCAGATCACGCCAGCGGGCAGTTTGGCGGTTTCGGCGACGACGAGGCGGTCGTTGACGAAGACAAAGCGTGCAGCGGTTTCGGCCAAGCCTGACGATGCGGCAACGGCTTCGGCTTCAAGGTGCTCATTGGCGGCTGCGGCTGGCTGATAGGTGCTCAGCGCAATCTTTTTGGCGTTGGAATAGCGCCAGGCTTCGTCCTTGAGGCCGGGGACTGGCAGAGCTTGGAATTGCGACCATGCGGCAGCGGATTTTTCGAGGAACCAAGCGGGCGCGGCGGATTTTTCGCGAGCAGGAGCGATGATTTCGAGTCCGGCAGGTGGCGCGGTGACTGGAGCGACTTCGGAGGGCATGGAGGAGGTCTGGGGAGCTAAAGCGAGAGTGGGCATGCGTGCGAGCAATGGCGTTATTGGGATGATGAATCATTTGTGATTCATTCGCTGGGTTTAGAGCCTTCTGTTTTGGATGTGGATGGAGTCTTGGCCTGCTCAAGATGCATGAGCACGAGTTCGAGCTTGTCTTCGATGGCATCCAGCCTCTCGCGCAAAGTCATGACCAATCGAATGACCCACAAAAAAAAGGTGCCGACGAACAACAGCGGGAGAACCGCCACGAGGATTCCCAAGCCGGCTTCGAGAATGGAGTCGGTTTTAGCCAGTATATGCATCATCCAACACTCCCTTCCATTTCGAGGTCGATGAGGCGCTTCAGTTCGACGCTGTATTCCATCGGGAATTCCTTGGCGAGGTCGTTGATGAAGCCGTTCACCGACAAGCTCATCGCTTCTGCTTCGCTGAGGCCGCGCTGCATGAGATAGAAGATTTGATCGGCGCTGACCTGGCTGACGCTGGCTTCGTGCTGGGTGGAATGCTGATTCCCACGGACGCTGATGGCAGGGTAGGTGTCAGTGCGGCTGTTCGTGTTGATGAGCAGGGCGTCGCACTCGGTGTTGTTTTTGCAGCCTTTGAGGTGCTTCGGAATATGCACGAGACCGCGATACGTGGCGCGACCTTCGCCGATGGAGATGGATTTGCTGATGACGTTGCTGGTGGTGTCATCGGCGGCGTGGACCATCTTGGCACCGGTGTCCTGATGCTGGCCGGTGTTGGCCAAAGCGATGCTGATGACTTCACCACGGGCGCGTTTGCCCTTCATGATGACGCCGGGGTATTTCATGGTGAGGCGGCTGCCGATGTTGCAGTCGATCCATTTCACGACGGCGTCTTCATGCGCGATGCCGCGCTTGGTGACGAGGTTGAAGACATTGCTGCTCCAGTTCTGCACGGTGACGTATTGGATCTTCGCGCCTTTCATGGCGACGAGTTCGACGACGGCGCTGTGCAGCGTGGCGGTTTCAAACTTGGGCGCGGTGCAGCCTTCCATGTACATCACTTCGGCGCCTTCGTCGGCGATGATGAGCGTGCGCTCGAACTGGCCAAACTGCTCGCTGTTGATGCGGAAGTAGGCCTGGAGCGGATGCTTCACCTTCACACCGGGCGGGACGTAAATGAAACTGCCGCCGCTGAACACGGCGCTGTTGAGCGCGGAGAATTTGTTGTCGCCAGTCGGGATGACTTTGCCGAACCATTTTTTAAAGATCTCGGGGTGCTCTTTGAGGCCTTCGCTGCTGTTCACAAAAATGACGCCCTGCTCGGCGACGGCGGCTTTGATGTTCGAATAGGCAGCTTCGCTGTCGTACTGCGCTTCGACACCGGCGAGGAATTTGCGTTCCTGTTCGGGGATTCCGAGGCGATCGAAAGTCTTCTTCACGTCCTCGGGCACGTCGTCCCAAGAACGCTTGGGCTTCTGACCGTCGCTGAGGTAGTAGCGGAATTCGTCGAAGTGGATGTTTTCGAGGTCCTTCGTGGCCCAATGCGTCGGCATGGGCTTGTCGAGGAAGACCTTGAGCGCCTTGTGACGGAACTCACGAATCCAGTCGGGATCACCCTTCACATCGCTGATGTAGTCGATGGTCTTTGAAGTGATGCCGAAGCCGGAGTCGAACTTGTTGCGCTCAGGGAAGGTGAAGTTGCCGGTGTTGTCGGCCTTGATGTCGGAGATGTCGTTATCGACGGGTTCTGGGGCGGTGACCATGATGTTAAAGTTTGGCGGGTTTCAGGTTTTAAAGATTCAAGTTGGGGCGCTCAGCGGACCGACGCGAGTTCATCGGACATTTCATTGACAGGCTGGCCGTTAAGCCAGAGTTCGGATTCGGCGATGTCGAGATCGTCATTCCAGACGATGCCATAACCGCCGACATCGACGTGCGCGGTTTTGAAAAGTGCTTCGTCGCGGAGCAGTTCGGTGGCGGGCAGGCCAGACTTCGTGGTGAAATCGTAAAGACGAGTCTGGCCATTTACGAAAATGACCCGAAGACGGAAGCCGCTGAGAGCTACGACCGAGGCGATTCGAGGATAATCGGGCCAGTTGTTCATGATTCAGTTGAGTCCTGGCAGAGAGTTGAAGTCCTTGGCGTCCCACATGGCGCGAAGCTGCGTCTTGTTAATCTCCGCCCATTCACGCACGAGGCGATGGGCGCATGGTGGCAGATCGCCTTCTAGCATTTCCAGCGAGTCGATGGCATAGACGCCGACATGCTCTGAGAAGAACATCTTGATGACGATACCGTAGAATCTGGAGACGACGGGCATGGCGTTTCAATGTTAAATTATGCAGCCGCTGCGAGCGGCTCCTCGTGGACCCAGTCGTAGCCTTTTTCTTCGAGTTCGAGGGAGAGCTCCTTGCCGCCGGTTTTGACGATGCGGCCGTCTTTGAGGACGTGAACGATGTCGGGCTGGATGTAGTTCAGCAGGCGCTGGTAATGCGTGATGACGAGGAAGCCACGGTTCTCGCTGCGCATGGCGTTCACGCCACGGGAGACGATCTTGAGGGCGTCGATGTCGAGACCGGAGTCGGTTTCGTCGAGGATGGCGTATTTGGGCTCCAGCATCATGAGCTGGAGGATTTCATTGCGCTTCTTTTCGCCGCCGGAGAAGCCTTCATTGACGCTTCGGCTGGTGAAACTGCGGTCCATCTCGAGCTGGTCCATGCGTGCGTAGAGCTGTTTGTAGAACTTCACGGCGTCGATGTCCTCGCCCTTGGGCAGGCGTGCTTTCAAGGAAGCGCGGAGGAAATTGGCGTTGCTGACGCCGGGGATTTCGTGCGGGTATTGGAAGGCGAGAAACAAACCAGCGCGGCTGCGGGCATCGACGGCCATGTCGAGGATGTTTTGCCCGTCGAGCAAGACTTCACCGCTAGTGACTTCGTAATCGCTGTGGCCGCAGAGGACTTTGCTCAGCGTGCTCTTGCCGGAGCCGTTCGGGCCCATGATGGCGTGGACTTCACCGGGGTTGATCGTGAGGTTCAGGCGTTTGAGGATTTCGCGGCCGGGAATCTGGGCGTGGAGGTTTTTGATTTCGAGGGACATGTGGGGAGAAAGGGGGGTTATGATTTAGCCGCGCAGGTGGAGCAGGTGCCGTGGATGGCGAGGTCGGTGTGGGTGACTTTGGTGCCTTTGGGAAGGTTCCAGAAAGCGGCAGGGTCGAAGTCAGCAGCGGGGTGTGCGTCGATGACTTTACCGCAGGTCTCGCAGTGAAAATGGACGTGCTCGTGGAGGTTGGCGCAGTAGCGGGACTGGCCACGCTCGAGGTGGACGAGCTTGATGAGGCCGTGGCTGGTGAGGTGCTCCAGGCAGTTGTAAACGGTCGCCAGTGAGATGTGCGGGGAACGGGATTTGACGCGATCGAGGATGTCGTAAGCCGTCGGGTGGTCGGTGGAGGCGGCGAGGACATCGAAGACCTCGCGACGGTGAGGCGTCAGGCGCACGTCAGCACCCAGCACGGCGAGACGGCAGTCCAAGCCGGAGGCTTTGGCAGGAGAGCGTGGGGTAGAGGGGGGCATGGCAATTTAGAATTAGAATGATTCTAAGTGTATTGGAAACGCCCCCTTGGCAAGCGGCGGATGCCTTTCCTTCGAAAAAACTTTCCTACCAAACGCAAAATCGCCCGCAGCGTGCTACAACCTCCGGCCATGACCCGCACCCACACCGAAGACCTCCCCTGGACCACGCAAAACTCCCCCAAAGGCAAGTATGGCATCCAGCGCCGCAGTGTCTCGCAGGCGGCTGGCGGCCAAAAGAACATCGGCACCTGGGGTGGCGGGCACCCCTTCGACCTCGAAATCCACCGCATCCCGGCTGGAAAGATCAATTTCCCGCTCCACGAGCACTCCGCCCAGTGGGAGGCCTATTACATCCTCAGCGGCAGCGGCAAGGTGCGCACGCCCAAGGGCAAAGAGGCGATCCAAGCCGGCGACTATCTCGTTTTCCCGCCCGGCGAGGCGCATCAGCTCATCAACACCGGTTCCGAAGACCTCACCTACATTGTCATCGCCGACCAGCCGCAGGCCGATGTCATCCACTACCCCGATTCCGGCAAATGGATGGTCAAACCGCAGCGCAAGGTCTTCGAGACGGTCGAGGCAGACTACTTCAAGGGCGAGGAGTGAGCCAATCCGCGCACAAGCATTCTGATTTCACGATCACGAAATGCAGGCATGCTGCGTCATGAAGCCATCCATTCTCGCCGCCGCCGTTTTGACCACGCTGCTCACCAGTTGCAGCACCACACCGACCACTCCCGTTGAAGTCCAAGCTTTCGTCGCAGTGAGTACCGTTCTCGAAACCAACTGCGTCCACTGCCACGGCGACAACCGTCTCTCCACCATGCCGCCGATCAACGACACGCACGCGCTGTCAAAACTCATCGGCAAGCACTGGATCGTCCCCGGCAAACCAGAAATGAGCCGCTTCTTCCAAGTTGTCACTTTCCCAGACACCATCCCCGGTGCCATGCCGCCGACGGGTCATGCGATCCGCAAAGCAGAAATCGAAACGCTGCGCACCTGGATCAAAGCCGGAGCCAAAGTGCCGCAGCAGAACATCATGTTCTCGCCACGCGGCGAAATGCCGCGGTCGATCTAGGCGGTGTTTGAAAACCCAGGAGGGATGCTTCGGCATGCATGCTTGGAGTATGTTGTTCACGCTTCAGCGTGACGGGATGCTGGGCCCACGCTGAAGCGTGAACAACGAACCAAGCCAGTTTTCCAACACGGCTAATCTGTCACTTTAGCAACTCCGATGGCATCCCATATTGCTTCGGCCAGATGATGAAAAAGGCATCGCTGTGTCCTGCGGCAAAATCGACCAGCTTCCAACCATCCAGCGTTCGCAGCCAAAGCGCGACCGTATCGCTGTTGCCGAGTTCAGGATACTCCACGGCCTTGCCATTGGCATCGATCGAGCTGCCAGTGAAAAAAGCCCAGTTGCGATACACCCGCAGATGACCTTGGAATTTGACCGGCTGCTTGGCGATTTTTTCCGCTCTGGGACGGATCAAGTTGAACAAGCTTTTGCGCAACTCCGAGTTCGCGTCGAGTTCCGTCGGCTGTTCGAATGCAGGCTCATAAAGCGAGCGCCACTCCTCCGAGCCAGGCTTGATGGTTGGAAGATCCGCTCCGTTTAAACCGAGCACCAAACAGCAGGCGATAGCGAATCGTAAAGCAAAAGCGTTCATAGCGATGAGTCCCACCAGACTGCCGCAAGAGCCCTCTTTCGTCATTCGGAATTCGTCATTCGCCATTTTCCGCCTACCCTCCGCGCCCGCTCCGCCCCATGCCTCAAATCAGTTATCCGCCCGATCTCCCCATCACGCCGCGTCGTGAGGAAATCATCGCGGCCATTCGACAGAATCAGGTCGTGATCCTCGCCGGTGAAACAGGCTCTGGCAAAACGACGCAGCTGCCGAAGATGTGCCTCGAAGCCCTCAGTAGCCACGTTCGCCAGAACGTGGATGGCGCTCTCTCTAATATCACCGCCTCCCGCAGTCAGGCGACTGCGCCTACGGGCCAGATCGGCTGCACGCAGCCACGGCGTGTCGCGGCCATGAGCGTGTCGAAACGCGTCGCGGAGGAGCTGAATGTGCCTTGGGGCCGCGAAGTGGGCTGCAAGATGCGTTTCAGCGACGACACCAACCGCGACACGCGCATCAAGTTCATGACGGACGGCATCCTGCTGGCCGAGATCCAGAGCGATCCGATGCTGAGGGCCTATTCCGTGCTCATTCTCGATGAAGCGCACGAGCGCTCTTTGAACATCGACTTCCTGCTCGGTTATCTCGTCGGTTTGCTCAAAAAAAGGCCCGATCTCAAACTCATCGTCACCTCCGCAACGATCGACACGGAGGCCTTTTCGGCCGCATTCGGTCGTGCGCCGATCATTGAGGTCTCTGGGCGGCTTTATCCCGTCGAGATCCGCTACGCGCCGCTCGTCACCGAGGAAGACGATTTCGGCTTCATCGACGGTGCTGTCTCCGCTGTCGAAAATGCACTCATCGAGACCGATGACGGCGATGTGCTCGTTTTCATGCCCACCGAGCGCGACATCCGCGACACGCGCGATCTGCTCGATGGCCGTCTCGGCGCAGGCTTCGAAGTGCTCGCGCTCTACGGCCGCATGGCCTCCGCCGAGCAGCAGCGCATCTTCTCACCGGGCCGCAAACGCCGCGTCGTCATTGCCACCAACGTCGCGGAGACCTCCATCACCATCCCGCGCATCCGCTACGTCGTCGATACCGGCCTCGCCCGCATCAGCCGCTACAATCCACGCACACGCACGAAGCGTTTGCCCGTCGAGGCTGTCTCACAAAGCAGCGCCAATCAACGCGCAGGCCGCGCAGGCCGAGTGCAGGACGGTATCTGCATCCGACTTTACTCGCAGGAGGATTTTGAGAAGCGCGACCGCTTCACCATGCCGGAAATCCAACGCGCGAACCTCGCCGAGGTCATCCTGCGCATGAAGGCCTTCAAGCTCGGCGAGATCGAGGACTTCCCCTTCATCAATCCGCCCGTCAGCGCCTCCATCCGCGCCGGTTACGACCTGCTGCACGAACTCGGCTCGCTCAACGAAACGCACGAGCTCACGCCGCTGGGCCGTGAACTCGCCCGCCTGCCGCTCGATCCCACGCTCGGCCGCATGCTGCTTCAAGCGCGCGTTGAAAAAGCCTTGCCCGAGCTGCTCATCATCGCCGCCGGCCTCAGCATCCCCGATCCACGCGAGCGCCCCGAAGAAAAACGCGAACTCGCCAACGCCGCGCACAAAGCCTTCGCTGCCCCCGAGTCCGATTTCCTCACGCTGCTCAAAATTTGGAACGCCTGCCCCGACGCCTCAGGCAAGTCACGCAACGCGCTGCGCAAGTTCTGCAAATCCAACTTCCTCTCCTTCACCCGCATGCAGGAGTGGCGCGATGTCTGGAACCAACTCTGCGACTGTTTCAAGGATGATTTAAAAAGAGGTTCTCCCGCAGATTCAGAAAACCCACAGATTGGAAATCAAAATCAATCTGCGGGTTCTCTGAATCTGTGGGAAAAACAATCCGACGCCATCCACCGCTGCATCCTCGCCGCGCAGCTCGGCCACATCGCGATGAAGGAGGAGCGGAACCTCTACAAGGCCGCCGGCAATCGTGAAGTCACCGTCTTCCCCGGTTCGAATCTCTACGAGCGCCGCGAGAAGAACAGCAAGGGCAAACCCGGTCAGGACAAGGGCCGCCAGCCGCTGTGGATCGTCGCGGGCGAGATCGTACAGACCACGCAGCTCTTCGCACGCACGCTGGCGAAGATTGATCCCAACTGGATCGCCGAACTCGGCGCGCATCTTTGCACGCACAAATACAGCGAGCCGCATTGGAACCTCAAATCTGGCCGCGTGCTCGTCACACAGCGCACGCTCATTCACGGGCTCGAGGTGAAGCGCCAGCACATCGACTTCCTCAAGGTCGATGCCGTCGCCGCCACGCAGATGTTCATCCGCGCCGCGCTCATCGACAGCCAGGAGGTGCCGATCACACTGCGCTTCTACGCGCACAACAATCAGTTGCGGCAGAAGATCGAGACCATGCTCACCCGCGTGCGCAACAATCGCGTCTATGCCATCGAGGAGCGCCTGTTCCGCTTCTACGACGCCCGCATCAAGAACGTCTCGTCCATCCACGACCTCAACCGCGTCGTCAAAGAGCACCTCGACGAGCAGCCGAACTTCCTCTGCGCCACCGAGGCCGATCTCACCGCTGGCGAGGACTTCGAGTGCGACCTGCAGCAGTTCCCCGACAAAGTTTCGCTCGGCAACACCGCGCTGCCCGTCACCTACAACTACAAACCCGGCGAGGAGAACGACGGTGTCACCGTGCAAGTCCCCGCGCAACTCGCCGGCCATCTCACCAGCGGCCAGGTGCAGTGGATGGTGCCCGGCAACCGCGAAGAACTCGCCAACGTCATGCTGCGTGCCTTGCCAAAGGTCATCCGCCGCCAGTTGATGCCCATCGATCCCAAAGGACGCGAAATCGCCGCCGCCTTCGATCCGGGACGCGATGACTTCCTCACCGCGCTTGCCGATTTCATCACGCGCCGCTACCGCATCCACGTCCGCGCGGAGGATTGGCCGCCGCAAAGCCTGCCCGCGCATTTGCAGCCACGCGTCGAAGTTCTCGATCCGAAAAACAACAGCGTCATCGCCTCCAGCCGCGATCTCGATGCCATCCGCAGCAGCGTGCAAAAACAAGACGTGTGCTCCGACGCCTGGGAGAAGCTCCTGCCCCGCGTCGAACGCTTCGCGCTCAAATTCTGGTCCTTCGGCGACCTCCCCGAAACCATCCTCGTCGAAGAACTCAACGGCACGCCCATCCTCGGTTATCTCGGCCTCGTCCTGCGCGAAAACGAGATCGACGTCCGCCTCTTCCGCACCCAAGCCGAAGCCGCACGCTCCACACCGCCCGCCATTCGCCAACTCGCCGAAAACACCCTCGCCAAAGACCTTCTCTGGCTTCCCAAAGAACTCCGCAGCATCACGCAGCCAGGTAGGGCGCTTGCTCCGCAAGCGCCGTCTGGGCGGCGGGCTGGGGACAGCCCGCCCTACCCATTCAACGCCCTCTCCCAGCTCGCCACATCCACCGCTGCTGCCGCGCCAGCCTCCAATCTCAGCACCCAGGCCCACGAGCACATCCTCGCCCACCTGCTGCGCTTGCAGCCCGTGTTCCCGCTCACCGAGAAACGCTTCTTCACCCTCTGCGAAACCGTCCGCCGCGATCTCCCCGCCGTCACGCATCGTGTCAAAACGCTCTTCACTCAAATTCACGACCAACGCGCCAAACTTCTCGCCTCCACCAAACGCTACCCCGGCCTCGAACACGACCTCGCCCGCCTCATTCCTGCCGACCTTCTCGCCACTACGCCCCACGAGCAGCTCCAGCACCTGCCACGCTATTTAAAAGCCATCCAAGTCCGCAACGAGCGCTGCCTCGCCAACCCCGCCAAAGACGTCGATAAATACAACCTCATCGCCGATTTCGACGGCTGGCAGTCCCACGTTCCCAAATCCCAGCACGATACCTTCCGCTGGATGATGGAGGAATACCGCGTGCAAGTCTTCGCCCAGGAACTCGGCACCGCGCAACCCGTGAGCGTGAAGCGGTTGGAAGCGCTGTGGGTGTAGTGGTTCAATAGCCTGCTCGACTTCGCGGGAATAGACTTGTCCGTTGTTCTCCTCGTCAATGGAAGCTAGCGTGGCGCAGATTGAAATTCGCACTCTACCAAGAGCACACCACCGATAACAATTCTCTGCCATGGACTGGACACCTCATAACCTCGAAATAAATGCGCGCTATAATCTGGCGTTAAATAGCACTCCCAAGGAAGAAACGGAGCCGTCGCCAAATGCAGCGATGATCTACATTTCGTTTATGCTTCAGCCGTCGGTGAGGGACCTTCTGGCTGAGTACGGCTTTTTCATGTTTGTGGGACACTTTTTAGAGCAGGAACTGAGGCTGACGGTGGATGTTTTGGCAGCAGCCAAAGTTCCCAAGAAGTTTCAACACAGCCAGCGCCTTGAGATCTCCGATGCAAATTTTCATGACCTAATTGGTCGCCTGGAGAATGACATCAACATTAACCATGGTGACGGGCGGAAATTCATTTCTCATCTGCACAAGGCCCGAAAAATGCGGAACAAGCTTGCACACGCTTTCCTAATTCTAACTGATAATGCCTTCTACCCCTTTTCTGAAGGAGGCAGAAACAAGCTTCGAGATGATCTGGCAAGAGGACGGAATTTTTTGATTGGTCTTGTTTTGGTGCTCCACGACATAAAAGCCAAGTTCTGGAAGGACGCCGCCTACGATCAGCTCATCAGCAACATATTTCCTGTTGAGCAGCAGATGAGAAACATGCAGAATTTCATGAGAACACTTGAAGACGAACAAGACGGCGAACCATCCACCTAACTGGATGGATTCAATTCACGCCACTACCTCGATTCGGCTCGTCCCGCCTGCGCCGCGCAACACGCGCACCTGTGTCGTCAGTCGTTCCTTGAGTAGATCGACGTGTGAGATCAATCCAATCGTCTTCCCGCGTGATCTTAGGTTCTCCAGTGCACTCAACGCCACTTCCAAGGTCTCCGAATCGAGTGTGCCAAAGCCTTCGTCGATAAAGAGCGAATCAATCGGATGATGCCGACTCGCCAGTTCGCTCAAACCAAGAGCCAGCGCCAGACTTGCGAGGAAACTCTCCCCCCCCGACAAACTCTCCATCGGCCGGTCCACGTTCGCTTGATATAAATCCACAATGCGCAGATCGAGTTCATCGCCTGAAGCCGCCATGAGGCGATAACGCTCCGCCAGCACCTTCAAATGCTCGTTCGCCAGACCGATGAGCTGCCGCAGGGTGAGCGATTGCGCAAAGCGCGAGAACTTCGCACCATCCGCCGAGCCGATCAGCTCCTTCAAGCGGCCCCAGCGCAGTGATTCGGCTTCGGCGGCCTGCAATTCGGCCCCACCGGCCTCGCGGCGTTTGCGTGCGTCGTCATCGTTGCGGAGCTGCTGCTCCAGTGAGCCAACTTCGGTACGCTTCGTCGCAAATTCATCGTTCAAGTGTTTCGTCTTCGCCTCCAACTCGCTTAAGGCATCCGTGCTCAGCACTGACTGTCCCTCAAAAGGCTTTCGACGTGTTTCAAGCTGCTCCAGCTTCGCCTTCGTTGCCGCGCTCTGTGTTTGCAGCGTGTTCAGCTTCTCCCCCGCCTCACGCCAGGCCTTCTCCGCCGAGGCAACGCAGGCTTCATGCTGTTGGCGATCTTCTGCTAGCGATTTGCCGCCGAGCAACTCGGCGAGCGATGCTTTTAGTGCATCGGCCTTCGCTTTGAGTGCAAGGCCCTCGGCCTTCAATTCATCAAGTCGATTTGTCTTCGCCACTTCCTCCTGCTTCGCGAGCTGGATCTCGCCTTCGAGCTTCTGCCGCGCGCTCAGCTTCAGCGAAGCCTCTTGCTTCTGCTTCGCGAAGACACCCGCCCGCTTGTCGAGTGCATCGAGTTCCAGTTCCACGTCATGTAGCATAGGCTTTCCAGCCTGTGTCTTGTCGTCGCCATCATCCGCACAGGCTGGAAAGCCTATGCTACGTCTCGCCCGCTCCTCCTCAGCACTCCACTGCTCCAACACTCCATCCGCCGGTGCCTCCAGCTCCGCGACCCGCTTCCGCATCTCGGCGATGCGCTTCTGCTCGGCGGTCACTTCGGCATCGTTCTTTGCCAGCTCACGCTCCAGTGTCGCCAGCTCCCGGTTCGCCTTCTCGCGCTGCTTTTCCAGCGCCACGAGCAGCTTGCGCGCGGTTTGAAGCTGAGATTCAAAACTTGCGCCGCTCGTCGCGAATGGGTGGTCCTTTGCACCACACAAGGGACAAGGCTCGCCGGGCTTCAAGTCATGCCGGTGCTCGTCAAAACCAGCCACCAACTCCGCCTGCCGCGTCACCTCGCGCTGCGTTTCGAGCGCCTGCGCGAGTCGCTCCAGCTCGGCGCGATCCGTTTTGGCCTTCGCGGTGCCTTCAGCCGCTTTTTTCACCAACGCCACCACCTGCGCTTCCGCTTCGGTGATCTTCTGGTTCAGCGTTTGGGTCTCCGCATGACGCTTCCGGCCTTCGGCGAGCTTTTCAAAGGCCGTGCGCCATTCGCGGACGACCACGCGCAGTTTCGGCAAACGCTCCGCCAGCTCCGCATCGGCGGCGTTTTGCTTCAACCACGCTTCGAGCGACTGCGCAGCCTCCAGATGCGCGGCGAGAGCTTTCTCGGCGGCTTCCCGAGTTGCTGTGGTCGAGCGTGTGTGATCACGAAGAATACGGAACTTCTCCTGGGCCTCGAGGAGCTGTTGATCCGCTACTTTGGATTCAGTTTCGATGCTTGTAGCTTTGTCCCACACCGGCGCGCGCTTCGTGCGCTGGTGCTTTGCTTCATCGGCAAGGGCTTTGACCTTGGAAACCTCCGTCGCGGCCTCCGCCTGCGACTTTTTGATCAGGCGCTCGGTTTCGGCGAGCTTCGTGAATTCGGCGACGATGGACGAGTGCTCTCGTTGATCGTGTAATTGCTTCGTCGCGGCTTGGCTTTCGGTGGTGAGGCGTTCGGCGGTCGTGCGTGTCTCGGCGAGATCGGTTTCCAGTTTCGCACGCGCTGCGTCATCGAGCACCGTCACCGCGCCGAGGTTGGCTTTGAGTCGCAGCACGGCCTCGTCCTTCGCTTTGTGCGTCTCGAATGCCAGCATGCACAAATCGCTGTAGATTTCAGTTCCGGTGATTTTTTCGAGCAGCTCGGCCCGCTCGTTCGGCTTCGCCTTCAAAAAGGCGGCGAACTGGCCCTGCGCGAGCAGCACGGAGCGCATGAAGCGATTGTAATCCAGTCCGGTGAGCGATTCGATCAGCGGATCGACCTCACGTCCTTTGTCGGCGAGGATCTCAAGCGTCGTGGCATCCGCCAGCGTGCGCTGTACGGGCCGCAAATTGCCTGACTTCGTCTTACCCAGCCGCCACGCCGCGCGCAGCTTGCGCCCGCCCGTCTCAAAGTCCACCTCGGCGAAGCACTCCATCGTGTGCCGGCTCATCATCTCATCCGCCTTGTCATTGCCGTAACGCGCCGCGCGACCATACAGCGCCAGCGTCATCGCATCCAGCAGCGTCGATTTCCCCGCGCCCGTCGGCCCCGTGATCAAAAACACGCCCGCCGCCGCCAATGGCGCCTCATCAAAGAGCACGACATGCTCCCCGCTAAGCGAGTTGAGATTCTGCAGTCGGACGGCGAGGAGGCGCATGGGGTGTGTGAAGCTATGCCACTCATACCGGCTTGGAAAAACGGATTCTGCCTGGAAACGATGCAGAATCTCGCACCACTGATCGGTATTGACTATATCAACAAGGACTCCAGCCACTTTTGAATCATGAAGCCGATTTTCGCCCTACTGATCCTCTCCACGATCTGCCATTCCCAAGTGCAAACACCTGATTGGGTGCTCGAAAGCACGGCCCCGTGGCAGGCGCGTGATTCGCAGGCGGAGTGGGTGTTCAAAGATCAGCTCTGGATCGGCGGCGGGTGGTTTCAGTCGTATGCAGAGCCGCCACGCGATGTGTGGGCCTCCGGTGATGGCAAGGCGTGGAAACTTGTCGAACAGAACGCGCCGTGGCTGCACAGCGATCTGCCGATGAACATCACGTTCCAGGACAAGATGTGGATCATGGGCGGTTGGTTCAAGGGACGGCTGCCAGGGCACTCGGCGAGCAATCAGGTGTGGTCTTCGAGCAATGGCGTGAAGTGGGAGCAAGTCACGCCAAGCACCGCATGGTCACCACGACTCGCTGCCGGGCTGGTGGAGCATCGCGGGCGGCTGTGGATGCTCGGTGGCACGGAGAACTACTACTTTGGCGACGACAAGAGCCTCAAGAACGACGTTTGGTCGTCTGCGGATGGCCAGACGTGGAAGCAAGA
This sequence comes from Verrucomicrobiales bacterium, assembly GCA_043770175.1. Taxonomy (GTDB): domain Bacteria; phylum Verrucomicrobiota; class Verrucomicrobiia; order Verrucomicrobiales; family Verrucomicrobiaceae; genus Prosthecobacter. The sequence continues at coordinate 18,182 of JAYVIO010000018.1, forward strand.
GACGGCAAAGGCGGCGTGGTCACCGCGTGGGTATCATCAGGCCGTGGCGTTGAATGACAAAATCTACATCCTCGGTGGCGGGAACTATGTGCCAAACTATCACGCGAAGAATGATGTGTGGTCTTCCAGTGATGGTGTGAATTGGACCTGCGAAACGGAGTCCGCGCCGTGGGAGCCACGTCTGTGGTTCAGCGCGGCGGTTTATCGCGGACGCATGTGGGTGCTGGGCGGGTGGTCGAAGGAAAAGGATAACTTTGGTGACGTCTGGCACAGTGCTGATGGCAAGACCTGGCAGCGCCTCGAAACGAAGACCTGCTGGAAGGCTCGGCACGAGCACTCGGTGTTTGTTTTCCAAGACAAGCTGTGGATCGCGGGCGGTCATGCGCGACCTCTTTCGAGCGAGGTGTGGTCACTGCGGCTGCCGAAGGGTTGGAAACCATAAATTGGCCTGCTGGCGAGTTTAGATCCCGGATTCACGTAGGTTTCGTGGTGAACCCACGCTGCATCTTGATTCTCGGACTTCTCGCGCTCGTTCCGCGCGCGGAGGCCGTGGATTATTCATCGCAGATCAAGCCGCTGCTGAAGCAGAAGTGTTATGCGTGTCACGGTGCGCTGAAGCAGAAGGCGGGGCTGCGCTTGGACACGGTGCAGCTTTTGCTGAAGGGCGGCAAATCGGGTTCGGCGGCGAAGTTGATCATCGAGCGTGTGACGGCGTCGGATGAACATGAGCGCATGCCGCAGCAGGCGTCCGCGCTCACGACGGAGCAGATCGCGCTGCTGCGGACATGGATCGATGCTGGAGCGCCAGGGATCGCAAATGAGACGCCTGAGGCTGATCCGAAGATGCATTGGGCATTTCAGAGTGTG
>JAYVIO010000019.1:0-2413 GCA_043770175.1 Verrucomicrobiales bacterium
GCGTGGCTCATCCAGCATCGCAACGACTCGCAGTACCAGTGGTTCTTCAACTACGCCTTCGCCAAACGTCCGCAGGAGGAGTTGTATGATCTGAGCAAAGACCCGGATTCGACGATCAACATCGCTGCTGAACCTGCTTACGCTGAAATTAAATCCAAGATGGCCGCCGAACTGATGGCGAAGCTCAAGGAAGTCGGTGATCCGCGTGTCACCGCTGATCCGGTGCCATTTGAAAATGCGCCCTTCACGCAGGACACCAAGACTGGTCAGCAAGGCAAGGGCAAGAAAGGCCAAGGCAAGGCGAAAGCAGAGTGATCAGCCCTGCGCTTCCCAGAACTTCCGCAGATCACGCAATTGCTTCTTGTCCGGCTTCGCGACCATCTCATGCGCATGCGGTGTGATCAGCGCACGTTCGCGCCGTGCCTCAGCCGCTTTTTGATAACACTCCGGCGGCGTGAGGTCTTCGCAGAACTCCGGCACACGCGGTGCTCCAATGCGCTGTGGTGAAACAGCGATGACGCGCAGCGTGAGCCGCAGATCACCACGCACGACCTCCAGCACATCCCCCGGCTTCAAATCCCGCGAGGCCTTCACCGGCTGGCCGCCGATCGTCACATTCCCCCGCGCACAAGCCTGGGTGGCGATGGTGCGCGTTTTGAAGACACGGATGTGGTGCAGGTATTTGTCGGCACGCTGGGTCAGGACAGGCTCGGGCATGCTGCCAAGTCTGGCACACGTTTGTCAGACCGCCTCTGCTAAAGCCACGGATGAACATCCCTCGTCAAGTTTTGCGAACTTTTGTTTCCATCAGCCTTCGGGGCTGGCTGGCGTGGCATTACCATATGGCATTGGGAATGCTGGTCATGCTGTTTCAACGGCGCGAACGCAAGAGCAAGTACACCCACTGTTGAGTGCTGCGGATGTCGTCGAGCTGCCACGCCATCAGCCACCCGCAGTGGCGGTCACGTCTGAGGCTGTCATGGCGCAACTCCAGCACCGTCATCGAAAGCGCAAAAACTCGATCGACTCCGCCTGCCGCAATCAAAGACCGCTCGATGACTTTTGTGAACGCCCCGATGACTTAACAAAGCAGAATTAAGTGCGTTCGTTTTTTTGGCAGGGGAAGGTGCGGGCAGAAGCGTGAATTTCTGCGTCATTCCCCTGCCCAAACATTCCTCTGCCTTGATCTTGTGCCGCTTCGCAAACTTAATGAGATTGGTTTGCCGTCGCCTGTCCTTGTGAATTTTTTCACAAATCCCGGTTGCCGCGCCTTTTCGCACTGGAATACTGACGCCCATGGCCTCCCCCGTCCAGTATCTCCCCGGCAAAGAACCGCATGCGCGCGAGAAGCGCCTCATCTTTAAAAACATCGACCGCGTCGGCTACGATCCGTCCATCGAGTGCTACCTGAAGGACGGCGGCTATGAGCAGCTCAAAAAGGCGCTCAAGATGGAGCGCAGCGCCATCACCAACGAGGTCAAAGCCAGCGGACTCCGCGGTCGTGGCGGTGCGGGCTTCCCGACGGGCGTGAAGTGGGGCTTCATCCCGCCGACGAACACCAAGCCGGTCTATCTCATCTGCAATGCGGACGAATCCGAGCCCGGCACCTTCAAGGACCGCTACATCATGCATCAGGACCCTCATCAGTTGATCGAGGGCATGACGATCTCCTGCTTCGCCGTGAACGCGAAGCTGTCCTACATCTACATCCGCGAGGAATTCCCCCACGCCGCCAAGATCCTCGAAACAGCCATCGCCGAGGCCCATGCGAAAGGTTTCCTCGGCAAGAACATCCTCGGCTCCGGCTTCGACTGCGAGATCTTTGTTCATCGCGGCGCAGGTGCCTACATCTGCGGTGAAGAAACCGGCCTCATCGAGTCCCTCGAAGGCAAGCGCCCCTACCCGCGCATCAAGCCGCCCTATTTCCCCGCCGCGCTCGGCCTCTACATGAGCCCGACCATCGTGAACAACGTCGAGTCCCTCTGCCACGTGAAGCACATCCTCGAGATGGGCGGCGCGGAGTACGCCAAGCTCGGCACGCCAAACAACACCGGCACCCGCATCCTCTGCGTCAGCGGCGACGTGCAGAAGCCCGGCTACTACGAAGTCGAAGTCGGCAAAGTCACCATGGGCGAGGTCATCGACACCCTCTGCGGCGGCCTCAAGCCTGGCCGCAAATTGAAAGCCATCATCCCCGGCGGCAGTTCGTCCAAAGTGCTGCGTGCCGATGAAAAGTACAAGCTCAAGGACGGTCGCGAGATCGGCATCATGGACATCCCCATGGACTTCGACACCATGGCGCAGTGCGGCACCATGGCCGGCTCCGGCGGCGTCATCATCATGGACGACAGCCGCAGCATGACCTGGGTCATCAACAACCTGAACGCCTTCTACGCCCACGAATCCTGCGGCC
>JAYVIO010000020.1:0-6373 GCA_043770175.1 Verrucomicrobiales bacterium
ATGCGCTTGATGGGGGATTTGGCAAAGAGGGCGCGGAAGGTGTCGTCGGTGAGCGAGAGGAAGTCGCGCAGGGACTTGGAGAAGACGGTTTCACGGGCCTGGAAGGCGGCTTCGCGTGATTCCTGCGCGTGGCGGTTCCAGGGGCAGGCGTCGAGGCAGGCGTCGCAGCCGTAGATGCGGTCGCCGATGGCGTGGCGGAATTCGAGCGGGATGCTGCCTTTGCTTTCGATGGTGAGATAAGAGATGCAGCGGCGGGCGTCCATGCGCTGGGGCGCGGTGATGGCCTGCGTGGGGCAGGCGTCGATGCAGCGGGTGCATTTGCCGCACATGTCCTTGGCGGGCGTGTCGGCAGGCAGTTCGAGCGTGGTGAGGATGTCGGCGAGGAAGAACCAGGTGCCGAGCTGACGATGAATCTGCATCGTGCTCTTCCCACCCCAGCCGAGTCCGGCCTCGCTGGCAAAGTCGCGCTCTAACACGGGACCGGTATCGACGTAGCGCCGTTGTGCGCCGCCGTGAGTGATGAGGAAGTCATCGAGTTCGCGGAGCTGTTTCTCGATGAGGTCGTGGTAATCGTCGTTCCAGGCGTAGCGGGCGATGCGGTAGTTGGATTGCGGGCCGGAACCTTGGTAGTAGTTCAGCGCGAGCACGATGACACTTTGTGCGCCGGGCAAAACGACACGGGGATCGGTGCGGCGCTCGATGTTGCGGGCCATCCAGGCCATGTCGCCGTATTTGCCATCGGCGATCCATTGTTCAAACAGCTCGCGGTGCGCGGCGGGCAGCGCGGGTGCGATGCGGCAGTCGTCGAAGCCGAGTGTGCGGGCTTTGGCGATGAGTGCGGTTTTGATCTCGGTGGGAGACACGGGGAAATGACGAAATCAGAATGGCGAATCTCTCCCAAGGGAAAAGCGCGCGTTAGTTTGCGCCTGCGGGCGTCAGCGCATGGATCTGCTTGTCGATCACGTCGAAGGAATCGGCGAGCTGGCGCAGACCTTCGACATGCGTGGCCTGCTCCCGCTCCACCTGCGCGGCGTCGGCTTGGGCTGGGTTGAGGGTGTCGAGGAACTTGGCGAAAATATGGGTGACATCCTCGGTGACCTGTTTGGACAGCATCTCGCGCAGCGTGACGGAGGACTGCTCCAGCTTGTCGAGGATGGCGTTGCGGGCGTTGCTCAACCGGACCTGGGTGAGCAGGTAAACCACCGCGAGCAGCAGAATACCCGCACCGGCGGCGATTCCGGCGCTCATCAGGCCGTCAAGCCAGCCGCACAGTGCAGTGATGATGATCACAGGCAGGATGAGACGCGGGAGCCAGCGTGCAGTCCGGCGTGCATGCTCGAGACCGGGCTCGATGTCCTCGTCGAGCTGCAAGCTGATGACAAAACGGCGCAGGGCCGAATCTACGCGGGTGCCAAAACGCCGGCGCAGTTCGCTCTCCTCTTCGTCGTAATCATGCACCGGCAGCGGTACATCCATCGGAAACAAAATGCCACGACCCTGGGCATACAGGAACCGCTCGAACTGATGCACATCTTCTTCGAGTACGAGGCTGACCTGCCGCCAGCGGTCGCCAGTGCGGTGCTGCAGCTCCTGAAACAGGCGGTGGTCGAGACTTTGCTGACGCTCGCCATTGGCCTCTTCTTCTTCACGTGCCGCATTGCGCTGAAAGGCACGTCGTGTGGCCAGCGCATCGTGCGCGAGTCCCGCCACCCGCATGACGGACTCGTGGTAGTCACGCTCGGTGGCATCGAGCGCGGGGAGAATCTTTTTCAAGGTGCGATCCACCTGGAGCTCGCGTTCCGACTGCAATTCCTGCAGCACGGCGGCTTTGCGCTGCACATTGCGCAGGCCGGTGACGAAACGCTCGCGCATCTGCTCGAGAATCTGCCGCGCCAGCCGCATGGTGCTGGCGAGCTTGTTCAGACGCGCGGCGTTGTGCCGCACGAGGCTGGAGATGTGCGCCTCCAGCGCATGAAAGCCGCTGTCCTGCAGCAGACGCTCGCGATCAATGCCGGAACTGCGGGCAAGGAAGGCTTTCTTCGCCGAAACGGCGAACAGCGGAAAATCGCGGCCAAAGCGCTGCCGCGTGAGCTGGCCCATGTAGTCCGTGATGACCTGGATTTCCTCCGGGCTGCGCAGATCACTTTGCTGGAGCACGAACACGACGTGGCGCATCCATTCACGGTGTACTTTTTCCAAAAACTGCCACGCGGAGGCACCCCATGGATTCATTGCCGAGAACACGAAGATCACCAGATCGGCGATGGGAACGAAGCGTTCGGTGATCTGTTGGTGCTCGTTCTCGATGGAGTTCGTGCCGGGCGTATCAACGATGTGGAAGTCGCGCAGGAAATCGACCGGCGCATACACTTCGTCGAGCGTGGGCGTCACCGGCACCACGCTGTGCTCCGGCCCGTGCCTGAAGAAGAGAATTTTGCCCGTGGTGGGCATCACCCCGGTGCGTGAGAAATCCTGGCCGAAGAGTGCATTAAGGAAGGTCGATTTGCCCACGTTGACCTCGCCCACCACAACGAAGACAAACGGCTCCTTCAGGCTGGCGATGAGATTGTCGATGACGGCGGCGGATTCGACATCGCCACCGGACTCACGCAGCGCTGCGGCGAGAGCCAGCAGGTCTGTGCCAATACGTGAACGCAGTTCGAAATAGTCATCGCCAATCATGAGGGTGGTTCAAAGTGTCGCGTGGCTTCCGCATCGCAACCGTCGAGCACGGGAATCCGCACAATGATGCGGCATTCGATTTTACCGCAAGGGCGGAGGTGCAGAGAGGCAGAGTTTTTTCTGATCAAACTTAGCTCGTCTGCCTCTTTGCTCCCGAATAACTTCCTGAGTATGGCAGGGGAATTTGTTTTCTGGCACATTCCTCTGCCCGAAATTCCTCTGCCAAAATCAAGGTCACGCTTGTTCTCCCAACTACTAACTTCCAGGTGAGAGTTACTCTCCGTTCCACCACCTAGCCGCCTTGAGTTCCGGTGCTCTGCGGCAAAATCGAGTACCCCGACGCCTTGCGAATCGTTGCGAGCTGCTCAAACCACCTCCATATCTCCTGAGCCATGCCAACCCCCGCTTTTCACTACCAGGAACTCCTCGAACTCGGCACCGATGACACCGAATATCGTCTGCTGACGAAGGAACACGTCAGCGTGCAGAAGTTTGGCGAAAAGGAAGTGCTCGTCGTGAATCCCGAGGCGCTCACGCTGCTCGCGAACCAAGCCTTCCACGACATCAATTTCTTCCTCCGCCCGAAGCACCTGAAGCAGGTCGCTGCCATCCTCGATGACCCCGACGCGAGCGAGAACGACCGCATGGTCGCCCTCACGATGCTGAAGAATGCGGACGTGGCTTCGGCGGGCCTGCTGCCGTTTTGTCAGGACACGGGCACGTCGATCATCATGGGCAAAAAAGGCCAGCAAGTGTGGACCGGCGGCGGTGATGAGGAGGCGATCTCCAAAGGCGTGTACCTAGCCTACACTGAGAACAACCTGCGCTATTCGCAAAACGCCGCTCTGGACATGTTCACGGAGAAGAACACCGGCACGAATCTCCCCGCACAGCTCGACCTTTACGCCACCGACGGCGATGCGTACAAGTTCCTCTTCATCGCCAAAGGCGGCGGCTCGGCGAACAAGGCTTACTTGTATCAAGAAACCCGCGCTGTGCTGAATCCGAAGGGCATTGTGAAGTTCTTGAGCGAAAAAATGGTGTCGCTCGGCACCGCCGCATGCCCGCCGTATCACCTGACCTTCGTCATCGGCGGCACTTCGGCTGAATCGACGATGAAACACGTCAAACTCGCCTCCACGAAGTATTACGACGGCCTGCCGACCACCGGCAACGAACACGGCCGCGCCTTCCGCGATGTCGCACTCGAAGCGCAAATGCTCGAAGAAGCGCGCACCTGCGGCATCGGTGCGCAGTTTGGCGGGAAATACTTCGCGCTTGATGTCCGCGTCATCCGCCTGCCGCGTCACGGTGCGTCCTTGCCCATTGGCATCGGCGTTTCGTGTTCAGCGGATCGCCAGGCCAAAGGCAAGATCACGCGTGATGGTGTTTTCATCGAGAAGCTCGAAACGAACCCGCTGCAATACATCCCCGAGGAGCTGCGCCACCGGAAAGACACCAACGCCGTGCGCATCGACACGAACCGCCCCATGGCCGAGATCCGTGCCGAGCTGAGCAAGTATCCCACCACCACGCGCCTCCTCATCAACGGCCCCATCATCGTCGCCCGCGACATCGCGCACGCGAAGCTCAAGGAGATGCTCGATGCCGGCAAGCAGCTGCCCGATTACTTCAAAAATCACCCCGTCTATTACGCCGGCCCCGCCAAAACGCCCGCCGGCATGCCCAGCGGCAGCTTCGGCCCCACCACGGCGGGCCGCATGGACAGCTACGTCGATCTTTTCCAAAGCCACGGCGGTAGCATGATCATGATCGCGAAGGGAAATCGCGGCCAGCAAGTCACCGACGCCTGCAAGAAGCACGGCGGTTTCTACCTCGGCAGCATCGGCGGCCCCGCCGCCATCCTGGCGAAGGAAAACATCAAAAAGGTCGAAGTCGTCGAGTTCGCCGAACTCGGCATGGAAGCCATCTGGAAGATCGAAGTCGAGGACTTCCCGGCGTTCATTTTGATTGATGACAAGGGGAATGACTTCTTCCAGACCGTGGGTCCGGGGTGCTCGGTGAAGCATTAAGGCTTACCAACCAGATCGTTCCGAATCACTGTTGCCAAGGAAGCACTCCCCACAACGGATGAGAGTACAAGAACGGCTTGCCTTCGCGTAACCCTGGAGCCTTGAAGCATGTGGATATGCGACGGTTTTTGAGATTCTGCCACTCGTCTTGCTGCCTCATCACAAAGTGCGTGTTCTCACCATAATCCGCAAAAGCGATCCAGAAAAAAACGGCATCAACGGCTTTATAGGCTTCAAGGATTGCCATTCCAAGGTCCCCCAAGAGCTTTGGCACGTTCAGAAACGTCGAAATGCAGACGACGTGGATTTCATCAGTAACAACCAATGGAAACTTCTTCCTCAAACCTTGTATTCCATTAGCCACGACATTCAGCGTATCTGCTCCTCCGAAAAGTGCGAGCTCCAGGCTTGATGACAGGTTCTTAACCTCAAGACTGATCGGAACTTGAGAGCCGTCGAGGTCACACACAATCTTCCAGTCGACCGTTCCGCTAACCTCAGCATTTGTCTTGTGTTCACGAACTGTTTTATCAGGATAGACGTTTTGCCACAATGAAAGCCAGAAGAGCTCATGCAGGCAATCTATGTGTTTCTTTGGATTGGCCAGATCCTTGCGCAAATTCTCATCCTGAAGCCAGATTCTTGGAAGCTGATGTCTGGCATTCCGAAATACATCGCATGTCCAGCGCAAGTCCTCTCGATCCAAGCCTGGGCCTTCCATATTCTTCAGCTTTTCAAGCTCGGCCTTGGTTTGTTGAGGGTCGGCATTGTTGATGTTGTTGCGAGTTTGTCCGAATTTGTAATGAGCAATCGGTGCAGTCGCGATTTCATGCCCGAATCTCCTCTCGATGCTGGTCAGAGGAAGCAGCTCAAGAACTGGCAACCCAATCCAATCAAAATCCTCTTTCAGCTGCTGGGCATACTGAGGCAGGTCTTCTGCCTTTAGGTGGCCATTATTGATATAACCGTCGTATCCATGCTTGAGTGCAGCCAGGTAGTCGAATTCAGTTATCATGGTGTGACAGTTCTAAGAACGCCAGCCTTTGCAACGCACGAACGAGAATCCTATTGGCGATTTGATTCTGTGTTAGCGTGCGTTTGAATGACTTCCATGCCAACTCCCATCCGCGTCACCATCTGGAACGAATTCGTCCATGAGCGTCAAAATCCCGCCGTCGCGCAGATTTACCCGAAAGGCATCCACGGGGCGCTGGCGGAGGCTTTGGGGGTGAATACGGACTTTGTCATCCGCACGGCGACACTGGATGAGGCGGAGCAGGGTTTGCCGCAGGCGATTCTCGATGAGACGGACGTGCTGCTGTGGTGGGGTCATGCCGCGCATGATACGGTGCTCGATGAAACAGTGACGCGGGTGCAGCAACGCGTGCTGGTGGGCATGGGGCTGATCGTGCTGCATTCGGGGCACTGGTCGAAAGTCTTCAAGCGGCTGATGGGCACGAGCTGTGCGCTGTGCTGGCGCGAGGCGGGCGAGCGCGAACGCGTTTGGGTGGTGAATCCGGGACATCCCATCGCGGCGGGGCTCGGCGACTGCATCGAGATCGAGCAATCGGAGATGTATGGTGAGCCGTTTGGCATTCCGACGCCGGATGAGCTGATTTTTGTGTCCTGGTTTCAAGGCGGCGAGGTCTTCCGCAGCG
>JAYVIO010000021.1:0-19022 GCA_043770175.1 Verrucomicrobiales bacterium
CAGCGGATGTGCGTCCTTCGGCTCCGTGCCGTTTAAATCGGCGGCCTCAAGCGCATCCACCCCGCCGACGAGATGCCAGACCGGGAGCTGCTTCGGTGCATTCATCACCAAGAAATCCTGCGGATAACGTCCGGCAAAGCTGATGCCGCTGCCCTCCTCCGGCGTGATGTAGGCGGCGAGGTCACGGTTCATGAACTCCGCGTTGTAGGTCGTGTAGATGTCGCGGTGGTGCAGCACGCCGTAGGCATCATGCACGGCGATGTCGAAGGCGCTGAAGGCCACCAGCGAGCCGAGATAGGGCATCGCATCGCCCCCGGCCTGCGCATTGGATTCCTTCAACGTTGCCGCCAGTGGGCCATGCATGAAATCCTGGCCGATTTCCATCGGATGGCCGGTCAAGCCGCTCTCCACGAGCCGCTTTGCCAGCAGCGTGGAAAAATCCTGCATGCGCTGCGCCCGCACCGCAACACTCAGCGTGCTCGGCCAGACCCATGACACGCTCAGCGGCGTTTCTCCCCAGCCTTGGGCAGTTTTACCACTCTTGTCGGCCACCGTCACGCACACCCGCAGACAGACCACGTTCGTGACAGTTTCCGGGCCGAACTTCAGCGGCACGCGCATCGTCACGGGGATAAAAAACACTTCGGCAGCGGTGACACGGACATCAGTGGGCTTGGTGGCGGGCATTCAGCAAAATGAAGCGCACGCTCCGGCCCGCAAAGAAAACCTTGTCGTCAACAGCGGCTTCCGCTTCACTTGGCCATCATGCGCATCTGGGATCTGCACTGTCATTTGTCCGGCGTCCCCGGCCTCACGCCGGAGGAACGCCTCAAAGCCCTGCTCGTGTATGCGGACCGCATGGGCATCGAGCGGCTGTGCGTGTACATGGGCATGAAATGGTCGCAGGACCCGACACCGGCCGATCTGGTGCAGCAAAACAGCGAGGTGTTGCGTGCCATCGCAAAATATCCGGACCGCGCCTTCGGCTTTGCTTATGTGAGTGCCAAACACCCCGAAGAAAGCCTGGCCGAAATCGAGCGCTGCGTTGCCAACGGCCCGATGGTGGGCGTGAAACTGTGGGTGGCGGAAAAATGCAGCGTGGCGGCCATCGACGCGATCATCCGGCGTGCGGCAGAACTGAAGTCGGTGATCTTTCAGCACACCTGGTTCAAAACAAACGGCAACTACCCCGGCGAATCAACGCCGGATGATCTCGTGACGCTGGCGAAGCGTTTTCCCGATGTCCCCATCATCTGCGGTCACACCGGTGGCACTTGGGAACTCGGCATCCGCGCGATTCGCGGACAAACCAATCTCTATGCTGATCTCGCCGGCTCCGATCCCACCGCAGGCATCACCGAAATGGCCGTGCGCGAACTCGGCGCGTCACGCGTCATTTACGGCAGCGATTGCGGCGGACGCAGCTTTGCCAGCCAGCTTGCCAAAGTTCACGGCGCGAAAATCAGCGATGCCGACAAGCAGAAGATCTTCTGCGACAACCTGCGTGGGCTCATGCTGCCGATCTTAAATGCCAAGGGCATCAAGACCTGAATCAGTCCTGCTTCTTTTTGCCAAAGCCGAACAGACGCTTCAAGAAACCGCCACCTTCCTTCGCTTCGGCAGCTTTGCTCGTCGGCGCATTCGGTCCAGACAAACGGCGTGCGGAGGCAATCTCCCTGGCCTTCGCAGGATGTTTTGCCACGACCTGCGCAGGCTTCCCGGCCCACCATGAGGGCGAAAGCTGGGCCACGGTCTGCCACGCTTCGAGTCCGGCATGCCACACGAGAGAATCCAACGCCAGTTTCTTCGCACGGGCCAGTTCGGCCATGGCGTTTTCATCCATCGGCCCTTCAGCAGCTCCGGCGTTGTTGATGTACCAGTTCATTTTCGGGCGCAAGGCTATCACGCGGACGCCATGACGCAAGGCGTGAGGAAATGCTTTCCAGCCGGAGGCAGATCGCGCATGATGACGACATGAATCGCCGGAATTTCCTGGTTCGCTCCAGCGCCATGCTGGCCGCCTCATCGTTGCACGCGGCGGAGACCGCACGACTGACTGACTGCCATGTCTATCTCGGCCAACATCCATTTCGGCAGCTTGAAGACGAGCAGGCATTCTTGAAGCAACCCGTCACCGAAGCCTGGGCCGGTGCTTTTGAAGGCTTGCTCCGTCGCGATGTGGCCGAGGTGAACCGCCAGCTCGTACAACGCTGCCAAACCAGCGCGATTCTGCGGCCCTGCGGTACCATCAACCTATCCCTGCCGGATTGGCAGGACGATTTGAAGCGCTGTGCTGAAATACACGGCATGCGTGTGCTGCGCCTGCACCCGAACTACCACGGCTACGATCTCAAATCGGCTGCGTTTAAAGTTTTGCTCGCATTGGCGACAAAACACCGCCTGCTGGTTCAAATCGTGACGCAGATGGAGGATGAACGCACACAGCACCCGCAAGTGCGTGTGGCTCCGGTCGATCTCCAACCGCTGTCTGCGGTCATGAAGGAGATGCAGGAAGCCCGAGTGATGGTGCTCAACGCGAATGCCGCGATGGTGCTCAAGCATCTGCAGGACTGCCCGAATGTTTGGCTCGACTTTGCGATGATCGAGGGTGTGGGAGGTGTCGAAGCCTTGTTGAAGACCTGGCCGCTGGAACGGCTCGTGTTTGGCTCCTTCGCACCGGTGTTTTACTGGGAGTCCGCCAGACTGAAGATGCAGGAATCTGATCTCAACGAAAAACAGGCGCGGGCCATTCAATCGCACAACGCTTCAGCTCTGCTGACCTGATTTCACATCTTCGCGACTGCCGGGCGCAACGGCTGGGCATTCGAGCGCGGTCTGGCAAGCTTCAACTCGGCAGTGCGTGAACTGATGGTGGTGGATTCAGCGGGCAGACGAGCGGACTGGCCGATGCCCATGGTGGCAAGCGTGCGCTCGGCCTGAATGACGCTGCCGTTCCACGAGGTGACGACGGGATAGACCTGTGCGGTGTTGGCGAGATAGACTTTGCCTTTGATCAATTCCTCGGGCGGACGGAGCTGCATTTGACCGAGTTTGTAGATGGGTTCGACGAACGGAGCACGGAAGATCTGGCTGGTTTCGATGTCGTCGTCCTGAAGCTGCGGGAAAAGTTGTTTCAACGCCGGAATCCAGTAGGCGCGGATGCAATCATCGCTGGCACGGAAGCGTTCATCGCTGCGGTGAAGGTACTTGGTGAGATAGACGACGTGGCGATGACCACGATCGGCGGTGTGGGTGAGCGTTGAAGTTTCGACGACGCCATCGAAGGGGTGATCATGTCCCGGTGTGGCAACCCAGTAGTGCGTGGTGAGCGGCTTTTTGAGGAACAGCAGGCAGTTGATGACGCCCTGGTAGTCGGTGGTGTTGTCGAGCGCCGGCATCTCGCGGCGCAGGGCAGGGCCGATGAGCTGTTCAACCTGTGGTGTGGGCAAGGTGATGACCAATTGATCAAACGTTTCGCTGCCTGCGGCGGTTTTGATTGTGGTCCGGCCATCAGCAGCGAGGTCGATGCTCTGCACGGTGCTGTTGAGGCGGATTTCGGCACCAAGTGCACGCAACACCCGCGCAAAAGTGTCCGTGATGTGTTTGTAGCCGCCTTTGATGTAGCCTTTGCACTCGCCTTTGGATTCGCCCTTTTCGCGATTGAAGCGTGTCCAGAACCAGAGGGCGGGCACATCGTGATAGCGATCGCCAAACTTGGCTTCGAGCATGGGCTGCCAAAATTTGGCAAACGCACGCGCCCCACTAAGCCGGGTGAGCCATTTCACGGTGGTGATCTTGTCGAGGCCCTTGGCGGAAACGAGACGGCCATACAAACCGGTGATGCCAACACGAATGCGATCGATGAAACGCAGCGGAGCGAATTTCAGCAGATCGAGAGCGGTGTTGAGTGGAAAGAACCTGCCCTGATGCGCATAGGCGAAGGTGGTAGGCTGCCAATAGACCTCGTTGCGAATGCCAAGCGTCTCCAGCACGCGCAGCAACGGCCCGTCGCTGGGCAGCATGCAGTGGTAGAACTTTTCGAACGTGCGTCCGTCATGCTCAAAGAACGTGCCGAGGCCACCGAGATGCGCCGAACCCTCGATCAATGTGACGCGATGCCCCTCTTGAGCGAGTCGCAGCGCACAGGTGAGGCCGGAGATGCCGCCGCCAAGAACGGCGACTGATTTGGATGTGGGGGACATGAGGGTTTGCTCTTTGGTGGTTGGATCAGGCGCGGCTGCGGACCTGGGAGCGCAGTTCGTGGAGCGATGGTTCATCGGCGTGTGGCAGCACGTCCTTGGCCCAGTATTTGCCGATGACATTGAAGTAGCGGCGGATCGTGCGCATGATGCGCATCTTGCTGACACCGACTTTGAGATCGTAGCGCAGCGTGTAGGGGATCTCAACGGCACGCGCACCTACCCAGCGCAGGCTGAGCAGAAGTTCGAGCATGCAGGCGAAGCTGGATTCCTCGATGAACTTGGGGCCGGAGGTCTTGATGAGGCGGCCAAGCGTGAGGCTGCGATAAGCGCGGAAGCCGGTGGAGTAGTCGCGCACGTTTCGGTAGGGCAGCAGTGTTTTCATCATGGCGAAGCAGCCCCAACTGAGCACCTGACGGAAGAAGGGCACGCCCTGCACAATGCTGCCGGCCTGGAAGCGTGAGGCGATGACGACATCAGCATCACCGGCTTCAATGACCTTCATCATGTCGAGGATGTATTTGGGATTGTGCGTGTTGTCGGCATCCATGACGATCACGGCATCGCCGATGAGCCAGCCTTCGCGCAGGCCGGTCTGAATGCCTTCGCCAAGACCTTTGTTCACCTCATGTTGCAGGAGCTTGAGCGGCATTGTTTTGGCATATTCGTGGGCGATTTCAGCGGTGCGATCCTTGGAACCATCATCGACGACGACGACAGTGTATTTGAACGGCATCGCACCCACGGTCGTGCGGATGTTTTCAAGCAGAGCAGGCAGGTCTTTCTCCTCGTTGTAAGCGGGCAGGACGATGGAGACTTCGTTGATTTGGGTCGGTGTTTTCATGGCTATACGCGGGTATTTTTTGAGTTAGACGGTCTGGATGGAAAGGCTGGCAGGCATGGTGCTGGTGGTGGCAAAGGTAGCGGCGTGCTGGCTCATCGTTCCGGCCTGCCAGTGCTGCTGCAGGCTGCGGATCGTGTGCTCGACGAGAGCGATTTTTTTTGCCGCCGGTACTTTCATGCCGGGGAAGAAGCTCATTGCAGGCACGTCCTGCACATCGAGGAAATCGGTGGGATGTAGCAGCAGCGAAGGAGCGATGTCGCGCACGCGGCAAAGAGCGACTGCGGTGTTCCAGTAGAGTTTGGCCAGCGCTTCGGACTGCTTTGCCAGGAACATGAGATATGTCGTGTGAACAGGCAGGCGCAGCAGCGGCATCGTCGTCACAGGCAGCTCGATGAGGCCGTTGGGCCAGACAAACGGCTGCAAGGTGCCGAAAGCGTCGCTGAACTTGCCGTACAGGCCTTTGCGTAGCGCCTTTTCCTCGGCGGAGAGCTTGGAGTTCAGGAAAAAGAACAACCGTGCCACCGGACCGAGTGCGCTGGGAAAAATGGAAGCATCATAAACGTAGCCGCGCTCCGCGAGCACGTCACGCACCAGTGGCGAAGTGCTGAAACCGGGGCCGCGAAAGCCGCGTGTCGTTTTGCCGGTGACGGCGGCGATGGCATTCTCTGCATCGCCGATTTCCATGTGAAGCTGCTCACGATTATATAGATGCAGCCATGGCTCGTGCATGAACGAATGATTCGCGATCTCATGACCGGCATCAGCGATGGACCGCAGCACCGCGCGATTGGATTCGATGGTGGCGTCTTTGCCGACGACGAAGAACGTGATGCGCTGGCCGCAGCGGTCGAGCGTATCCAGGATGCGCGGCACGACCCGGTCTAGATAGCTCGGGAAACTCTCCCATCCTGGAGCGCCCTGCGTTTTCAGGTAGCTCCAGAGATTGTCGAGATCGAGCGAGATGCTGGCGGTTGGTTTCATGACGCGAAAATGAGTGAGTGCTTAGGCGGCGAGACGCATCGGCTCGATGGCTGCATTGGCCGTTTTGGCTCCGAGCAGGAGATCGCAGATGCGCTCAGCGGTCTGACCATCGCCAAACACATCGCGGGAGCGGCTGGCGCTGGCGTGCCAGACTTCGTCGATCAAGGCAGTGCGCAACATTTCGCGCAGACGCTCGGGGGATTCGCCGACGAGACGTGCGACGCCGCATTCCACAGCTTCAGGACGCTCGGTGTTCTCGCGCAGCACGATCATCGGCTTGCCGAGCGCCGTGGCTTCTTCCTGAATGCCGCCTGAATCGGAAACGATCAACCAGGCGCCGGAAAGCAGATGCACGAAGTCACGGTAGCCCATCGGATCGGTCAGTCGGATGCGCGGATGATGCTCCAGTTCGGCGGCGACAGCGGCACGCACGTTCGGATTCGGATGCACCGGGAAGATCATGCAGAGATCCGGCTGGCTCTCGATAAACTCACGCAGCGCCCGCAGATGCTGGCTCATGGTCTCGCCAAAATTTTCGCGGCGATGCGTGGTGACGAGCACCAGGCATTTCCCAGCCGCCCACTGCTGCATCAGTTCCACGGCTTTGCCCGGACGTGTGGTCGTTAGCGTCTGGCGTAGCGCATCGACCACAGTATTACCAACGAGATGGATGGAGTCTGCCGCGACGCCTTCTTCTAACAGAGTGCGACGGTTACGCGCGGTGGCGGCGAAGTGATACGCGGCAATCTGACCGACGAGACGGCGATTCATCTCCTCGGGAAACGGGCTGAGCGGGTTCCCCGAGCGCAGACCGGCTTCGAGATGCCCTACAGGAATACGGCGGTTGAAGGCAGCCATCGAACCCATGACAGCGGATGAGGTGTCCCCCTGCACCAGCACCAGATCCGGCTTTTCAGCCTCCATGACCGGGTCCAGGCGCTCCAGCAAGCGACTTCCGAGAGCATTCAGACTCTGCCCTGCCTTCATGGCTTCCAAATTGTGGTGCGGACGGATGCCGAAGAGATCAAAGAGCGGTTCCAGCAGGTCAGTGTGCTGTCCGGTGTTCACTGTGACGAGGCCAGCTCCCCGGTTTTCCAGCGCCTTGATCATGGGGGCGAACTTGATCAGCTCCGGGCGGGTTCCGAGGCAGATGAGGACTTTGGAGGGCTTGAAGCCGGAATTGACGACTAATTTCATAATTACTATGATAAACCAGCGTTTACAGCAGGCAAGACAAAGTTATAGAAATTATCTTTTATGCACTCAGTAATTGAGTGATTGGCGCAAATTTGAGAAATCACGCTTGATGTGACCCTAAGGCGTCACTTTCAAATGACGCACCCAAACCACCGCCACACCCAGCCCGATCCACGGCCAAACAACCACGGTGTAACGTGGCAAGCCTGGCAGCAGGCTGGTGCCGCCCAGGTAGATGAAGATCATGAGGGCCAACAACAGGATCTCGGTGGGCAGGGCTCGCCAGTTTCTCCAGCCGACAAACGCAGCCACCAGCACGATGAGCAGCAGCGGGCCGTTCACGCCGACAAGCACGAGCATGATCAGCTCCTCTGCCTGATAAGAACGTGGAAAACCGAAAACGAGACGGCCCCAGTTGCACAGCCAGTTTTTGAGTACGCCCTTGGGATTGGAGCGGATGTTTTCGAGCGCTTTTTGTTTCAGCGCTGCTTCCCGCTCTTTCACGGGCAGGTAGTAGTTCGCCTTGTAGAAATCGCGATGACCATTGGCGACGAGTTCGGGTTTGTTTTGCGCGTCCTCCTCGGAAAACCAGTGGCCGTTTTCACCCTCATGCGTGCTCGTGGCCCAGTAGAGCAGCTCGCCGCCGTTGGTGGACCAGCAGAGCGTGTCGCCCGTCTTCGCCTTCGTGTAGGCCAGCCACGGCACGCACATCGCGAAAGCGATCGCCATGACCGCCATTGAGCGCAACAACTTGCCTCGCTGGCTTTTCCAAAACGGCAGCAGGACGATCAGAAACGCCGTGAAAGCCATCAACACGTTGCCAAAGAACACCCGCGTCAAGGTCAGCCATGCAAATGCGAAAGCAGCGGCCAGAATCACGAACCAGTTCCATTTCTCCGTCCGCAACGCCGTAGTGAACGCCCACGTAAAACCAGCGATGCAACACACGGCCAGCGCCTCGGTCATGAGATACGGTGCGGTGCGTACCAAACTCGGATGCAGCGCCATGACCAACGCCACGCCCAGCGCCCAGCGTTTTCCCGCATACGGCAGCACCGCACGAAAGCTGAACCACGCCGCCAGCGCCATGAACACGGCATTGAACATGCGCAGACCGAGCAGCGGTGTCTTCATCAGCAACAACCCGGCAAGCACCAGCGGATAGCCCGGCCCGTTGATGATGTCCGGCTTCTCTGGCGTGATGTAACTGCCCTGCGTCAGACTTTTCGCGAACCACAGATAGCGGCCCTCGTCCCATATTAAATCTGGCCGCTGCGCCAGCAGCGTGACGACGACATAAAACAGCAGCGTGCCTCCCAGCAGCAGGAATTCGAGGCGCTTGGTCGGGGATTTCGCATCAGGCATCCGGTACCGTGCGCTGGCAGCAGGTGTTTTGTCAAAGCCGAACCTTGCAACACTTCTCCAACCATCCACTAATCCATCACTCCACCCAAATCCCCTTCCCCGACCATGATCAAACTCACCGGCATCGCAGACGAAGCAGGCGCATCCCTTGATGTGCAAATCCAGGCCCACCAGGAACTCGGCTGGGACAGCATCGAATCACGCGGTGTCGAAATCGACGGCGTGAAGGGAAACCTGCATGAAATCCCCGACGCCGTGTTCGACAAAGTCGTGGCACGCCTGACGGAGAAAAACATGCAGATCAGTGGCTTCGGCTCGCTCATCGGCAACTGGGCCAAAAAAATCACCGATGACTTCAGCATCACCGAAGCTGAAATCAGCCGCGCCATCCCGCGCATGCAGCGCCTTGGTGCCAAACTCATCCGCGTCATGAGCTA
The DNA here is from genome assembly GCA_043770175.1 of Verrucomicrobiales bacterium. Taxonomy (GTDB): domain Bacteria; phylum Verrucomicrobiota; class Verrucomicrobiia; order Verrucomicrobiales; family Verrucomicrobiaceae; genus Prosthecobacter. Next base: position 9,024 of record JAYVIO010000021.1, read on the forward strand.
CGCCGTGTGCAAAACCGATGGCAAGGACGACGCGGAGCAGTTCGCTCCCGAGCGCATCAAGCGCATGAATGAAGTGAACAAGCGCTTCGCCGATGCCGGCCTCACCGTCGTTCACGAAAACTGCATGAACTGGGGCGGCATGAGTCCGAGCTATGTGAAGCGCATGGCCGAGGCTGTGCCCGGCATGAAGTGGGTCTTTGATACCGGCAACCCCGTTTTCATCGACGACCGCGACAAGCCCGGCCACAAGCAGGATGCGTGGGAAATGTATCAAGCCGTGAAGCCCTTCATGGCCCACGTCCACGTCAAAGACGGCATCTGGGACAAGGCCAAGAATGACGCCATCTACACCTTCCCTGGTGAAGGCGAAGGCCAGACGGAGCGCATCATGCAGGATCTCGTTGAGACCGGTTATTCAGGCTACATCAGCATCGAACCGCACGTCGCCGTCGTCTTCCACGGCGCTGGTGCCGCTGACGACCTCTCTCCCGAACAGAAAGCCAAGGAGCAGTATGACAGCTACATCAAGTACGGCCGCATGCTGGAAGCGATGCTGAAGCGACTCGGCGCGAAGCTGGGCTGAGTGCGCTTCGCGCCGTCAACGGTCAAGAGGTCAAAGCATGGTCAAGAGTCGAGCAAAGGGTCTGTCGTGGCCACCTTGACCACTTGACGCGAAGCACTTGACCAATCTTTGACAGCGGCTCCGCCGCCTACACCTCAAACACCCCGCTGCCACCGGCCAAAAACATCTCCCAATCACGCACCTTGTGGTGATTCTTGATAAGATGCGTCACCGGCACCTCACGTGGCACCGCCGGACGACGCAGCAGCTTCAAACCGGCCTCCTCGGGCAGCTTGTTGCCTTTGCGGCTGTTGATCTTGCGATCCGCCAGCACGCAGTTCTCCCAGTTGCTGGCGCCACCGCGTGAAACGGGCACGATGTGATCAATGTTGCCCTCGTTTGGCTTGAGCTTACGACCCGTGTACTGGCACACACCGCCATCGCGTTCCCAGATCGCCTTCGCGCAGAATTTCGGGCGGCGCTTCGGCACCTTGTCAAAACGCGCCAGCACCAGCACCGACGGCACGCGCACCGGACCATGAACGGTGCCGATGCGATTGTCGCCATCACGCACTTCCAGCTCCAGCCAGCCCTCCCAGGTGACGGGTCGCATGTCACCACCATCGTGGATATCCAGCGCGGTGGCATTGCCTGCCGCCATCATGCTAAAGGCCTCCATGGGCGTTTTCGAGTCGATGGCCTGCCAGTGCCGGTTCAGCACTAGTACGGTGGTTTTCGTCAACACTTCATTCATGCACAGCTCCTAAGTTGGGAATTTCGGCACGAAGGAATGGGCGCACGCGGCGCTCGTTCCTTGATGTTGGACAACTATGCTGGCGAGTCCGGGCGATTTGCCAAGTGGCAAAAGGGTCACGCTAATGAGATTCCCGGCTTGCCAAACTCCGCCGCTTTTCGTAAAAACCATCCCGCATGGCTGACGATCCCTCTTCCGCTTCACCTACATCTGACACACCGCCACCGCGCACCACGGGTGGCGGCTTCCGTTGGGAACCACCGGCGGCGGAGGAGCTGCAGGCGATGATGCCGGGCTACACGATTGAAAAAATCCTCGGCCGTGGCGGCATGGGCGCGGTGTACAAAGGCGTGCAGACGAATCTGGATCGCACCGTCGCCATCAAGATTCTTCCGCCCGGTGTGGAAAAGGAAGACCCCAGTTTCGCGGAGCGCTTTAAGAACGAAGCCAAGCTTATGGCAAAACTGCTCCACCCAGCGGTAGTAGCTGTATTTGATTTTGGCCTCAACAGCGGCGGGCAGCTTTACATCGCCATGGAGTATGTGGATGGCACCGACGTGGCGCAGATGATCAGCACGCAGAAGAAGCTGCCGCCGGATCATGCGCTCGCCATCACCGCGCATGTGTGTGATGCGCTCACTGCCGCGCATGAGCTGGGCATCGTCCATCGCGACATCAAACCCGCCAACGTCCTCATCAACATGAAGGGCCAGGTCAAGGTGGCCGACTTTGGCCTCGCGAAGATCGAGGAACCCGGCAGCCACGGCCTCACCAAGACCGGCTACGCCATGGGCACGCCCGACTTCGTCGCCCCGGAGGCGCTGATGCTCGGCACGGCGATTGATGGCCGCGCGGACGTCTATGCTGTCGGCGTCATGCTGTATCAGATGCTCACCGGCAACATCCCACGAGGTGCGTTCAAGCCCGCCTCCGTCCTCGTCCCCGGTCTGGATCGTCGCTACGACCCGATCATTCAAAAGGCCATGCAGCATGATCGTGAAGAGCGCCACCAGAGCGCCGCCGAACTGCGCCGTGAGCTGGATGTCATCTTGACCGTGCCCTTGGTGCAGCAGGAAGCCTCCACCGGCCAGTCGGCCATTCCCGCCGCGCAAGTCGCCCAGGTGCCCGCACAACGCAGCGCCGCGCAGAAGCCGATGGGCAAACCACCGCAGCCCAAAAGTACGACGGACACTCCTGTCCGTCAGAATGCAGCCCCCGCAGGCAAGCTGCGCAGCCCCGAAGGGAACGCCCACGGTACTTCCCGGCCCAAATCCAAAGCCCCGCTCTTCATCGGCCTCGGTGCCGCCGCCGCACTCGCCATCGGTGCCTTCGTCATGTTCAGCGGCGGCAAGAAAACGCCACCCACCGCTGTCGGCGACAGCGCCCCACCTTCCAAGCCCGCCAGCATGGCGAGTCCGCCCCCCAAACCTGTGGCATCAACGGCACCCAAGCCCACGCCCGCCGCCACTTCGACTTCGTCAGTCTCCTCGTCTCCCAGTCTCCCCATCCCCGCCCGCAACGCTTCGCGTAGCGATGCGGGCGGGTCCCCATCTTCCGACAAGTTCCCTCCCGGCCAGTGGGTGAAGGTGTTCATGAAGTTCGAGGACTTGCCCGCAAGCACTCGAAGCGAGGATCCTGGCTTGAAGGTAACCGACGGATGGCTCACGCCCACCAAGGACCTGAAAATCAGCCTCGACAGCCTGAAGGCCCGGAACTTCGGCATTCGTGCCATATTCAAGGGCACGGCGAAACCCATCTTGTCCTTGGGCGAAGCCGGAGGTGGGAGCTATAAATTCCAAGGCCCGTCCAATAACAACGAGCTGTTGCTCATGGATTCCATGTCCTATCCCGAGACGCGCCTCGCAAGCAAACGGCTCTCTCTTCAAGCTCCTCAGATCAAAGAAATTGCGATGGAGTTTTATGTGCTGTCAGGAAGGTGCTTCGCCAAGGCCAATGAAGTGATATTGGTGCATCCACTGACCCGTGGAACGATAGTCGCAGTCCCAGGACTGGAAGGCAAAGCCCCCGTCCGCGACATCGAAGTCATCAACCTCGACGGCCTCAGCGAAGCCGAGGCGCTCAAGATCCTCGGCGTGGACGAGAAGGGCAATGATCTGCGCAAGCCTGCCGCCGTTGCTGCCACCGCTCCGGCTCCGTCTGTCTCCAAGTCTCCTCCTCTCCCTGTCCCCGCGTCTTCCGATCCTAAGTTCCCTCCCGGCCAGTGGGTGAAGGTGTTCACCAAGTTCGAGGATTTGCCGGCGGATTTTCGCTATCCCGGCAGCGGCGTGAAGTTTGAGGATGGCTGGATTCGCTGCGAAGCCGGTAAAGGACATCGAATTTATTTGGTCGACTCGTTCTCGAACTATGCCATACGCACGACTGTGCTACGGCAAACAGGGGAGTATCAGGGCAAGTACCTTGTCATCAGGGGAACAAAAGGCGGCTTTGATGGCTATACGTTAGCGCTGGGCAATGGCTTTTTGTTTGCAGGCCAAAAGGTCGCTGGATCGAATGTTTACGACCATTTGTGGAAAGCCTCACCTCCCCTGTTTCATCTGCCGGGTGTTGGAGAGGAATTCACACTGGAGTTCGGATGTGTCGGGGACAAACTCATCGGTCGAATCGGCAACGACTTCGTCAAAGTCATCACTGACACCAAATGGAACCGTGGCTCAGGATACATCAGCGGTGGAGAACCCATCCGCGACATCGAAGTCATCAACCTCGACGGCCTCCCCGAAGCGGAAGCGCTACGCATCCTCGGCATCAATGAACAAGGCAACGACCTCCGTGCCCTCGCCACGAAGCAGGAGCAGCAGATGGCCGAGCAGGCGAAGGCAGTGGATGCCATGGCGGCCATCCCGGAGTTGAAGGCGCTGCATGAGCAGTTCGTGAAGCTCCAGGCCGAGCGCGTCACCGCGCCGTTTGAGGCGGAGGTGGCGAAGCTGAACGCGGGCTACGTTGGCGGCATTGACCGGGAGATCGCGAATGAGAAGAAGGCCGGGCATCTCGATGGCGTCATCGCGCTGGAGGCGGAGAAGAAGCTGATCCAAGGAGTGGGAGTTGCCAACTCCCCATCTTCCAACCGGGACTTGGCAAGTCCCGCTCCTTGTCCCATTCCCGCCGAAGATGCCGAAGGCACCACGGCGAACCTCAAGGCCCTGCGCGCCATCTACCGCGCCGCGTATGCCAAGATCGAGGCCACGCGGGTGGCCAACCTCAAGCAGCTCACCGATCCCCTCACCCTCCGCCTCAAGCAGCTCGAAGCCGACCTCACCAAAAAAGACCGCGTGCCCGATGCCAAGACCGTGCGCGAGTATCGCGACAAAGTAGCCGGCGGCAGCGCAGTCAAACCTGAGATGACTGCAACCCTAGGCGGCGCAGCTGCGAAGACGCAGGAAGCGGACAAAAGTGCCGGCGCTCCGCTGGCCGATCTCAAAGGGAGTTCCTGGCGCAAGGCCGCCGAGTGGGTGATTTCACTGGGCGGCACGGTGGAAGTCAAACATGATGGCAAGATCATCCGCACTCAAAAACTGAAGGATCTCCCGTCTGGTAAGTTTGATATCCACGGGGTTGAACTGGTTTTCAAAACCGAGGCAGAGGGGGAGAGGGTCACGGACGAAGGTCTCGCTCTTCTCGCCGGTCAGAAGGAACTGGACACGTTGAAAATCAGTCGATCGCCCATCACAGACGCCGGGCTGGTCATCTTGCAGAACTTTCCAAAACTGACCGTGCTCTCCATCGGCGGCAAGGCCATCACAAGCGAGGGGATCCAACATCTGCGAAACCCTGCCGCTCTGAAAGGATTGTCTTTGCCGGGCACGGCTGTCGATTTAGAGCTCATGGGTGATTCGAAGCTGTTTTCTTCTCTCTTCTCGGCCGACGTGTCTGGTTTGAAGCTTACTCCGGGGGGATTCAAATGGATCACTGGCTTGACGAAACTCTCAATATTAAGGGCAAACGGCTGTGAGGGAGTAACAAAACAGACCATCGCTGACCTCAAAAAGCTGCCAAAACTGACGGAACTGCATCTGGGCAACATGACCAAACCTCTCACCGATGAAGACATGGCGGACATCGGCGCTTTCACCAAACTCACGAATTTGAAGCTGCCGAGTGGGCTCACCGACAAGACCCTCATCGAAGTGGCGAAGCTATCTGACCTAGTGTTTCTTGAAGTGGGAGGATCGCTGGGGATCACCGATGCGGGACTGGTATCGTTGGAGGGCCTGAAGAAGCTGACGGAACTACACATTGGCAGCGGGACCACCATCACCGACGCTGGAGTGGGCGATCTGCAAAAGGCATTGCCTAATCTCACAATCAACCGCGACTGAGGCTTTCGCATCATCGTCGAGATGACCGCACCGTAGCGGCGGCAGGGCAGGAGCGCGCGCGTCCCGCGTGCTGTTTCCCGCGTCCGCGCGGGAAACCGTGCTACCGCTCACGCCATCCCCTGAATCATGGCAGACCCGACGCGGGCTTCAGGGATAGGCTGCGGCGGGACACCGCCGCCGACACGCGGGACGCGTGTGCTCCAGCCTTCAAGAAAGAACGCCCGGACGTGACGGTGACGAAGTAGCGGATTGGGAGGAGCGCTGGCGTCCCGCGTGCTGTTTTCCGCGTCCTCGCGGGAAACCGTGCGGCAACGCACGCCATCTCCTGAATCATCGCAGACCCGGCGCGGGCTTCAGGGGTGTGGCAGGCTTCCGGCCCGGCATGGCAGGCCGCCTATGCGGCATGAGAGGTCTTCCACCGGGCATGGGGGATCGTCCACGGGGGAAAGAAGATCGTCTGTCAGGCATGGAGGGTCGTCCATGGGGGAAAGTAGGCCTTCAGTCAGGCATGAGAGATCGCCCACCGGGCATGAGAGGTCTTCCATGGCGCATGGAAGGTCTCCCACAGGGCGTGGGAGTTCACCCATGGGAGAAAGAAGGTCTCCAGTCAGGCATGGAACGTCTTCCACGGGGCATGGGAGCCCCCCCCGCTTGGACGTGTTGTAAGCCCGCTCCGGCTCCATGTGCCGCAGCGGCGGGTCGTCACCGTCTTTCTGAACCCCGCCGAAGGCCTAGAGACGCTGCCGTGGCCTGCCGAGTTACGGAAACGCTTTTTCCAGCGCCTCCACATTAGCTTTCATCACAGTCATAAAGTCACCACTGTCTGGCACATTGCCACAAGGGTCGAAGACGACACTCTGCAGGCCGAGAGCGGCGAGTTTTTCGACGTTGTCCTTGGAGGGTTCGCCCTCCCAGATCATCCAGCGCGCACGATGGCTGGCGAGGATGCCATTGAGGTCAGCGAGGTGTTTGTCATCGAGCACGGTATCGGGCTCCCAGAGCACGGATTTCAAATTCATGCCGTAACGACGGGCAAGGTAGTGATAGACCGGATGTGATGCGACGAGCGGCTGGTTCACCAAGCGGCGGCTGAGTGTGCTCATGCGATCATCCAGCGCATCAAGTTCGTCTTTGATGGCATCGGCATTCTTCTCCATCGCTTCTTTGGCCGCAGGTACGAGTTTGACCAAGGCCGCGCTCACCGCGCGTGCCTGGAGTGATGCCTGTTTAAAATCGATCCAGGTAGTAAAGGCGGTGCCATTGTGGCTGTGCTCACCGCCCGGGCCGTGGCTGTGAGTGTTGGCGTCGGTGATCTGGATGAAGTTGTTGGCAAAGGCGCTGGAGGTATCGACCACTTTCGACTCTGGCAGCGTGACCTTGTCCGCCCACTTCGAGTAGGTGGCGCCGTTCATGAGGATGAGGTCGGCGCTTTGAAAAGCGGCGACGGCGGCCTCGTCCGGCTGCCAGAAAGCGGGATCTTCATCTTTTGGTGCAAGGAAGCGCACCTCAACGGCATCCCCGGCGATGCGCTGTGCAAAGTATTGCAGCGGATAGTTCGCGACAAGCACCTGCGGTTTGCCGGACTTCGCGTGATCAGCCACCTCCCCCACATGGGCTGTGACACTCTTTTCAGCAGAGGACTCCGTCGAGGGCTTGCAGGCCGCGAGAACGATGACGAGGCAGGAAAGTAACGTGCGAGTTTTCATGATTGGTGTTGGCACTTGTTAGGGCATGGACGGTCAATCGCAAACTGTCAATTCAGGCATCGAGCCGGAACTCGTCACGCTGTAGCAGATCGCGCAGCGCCTTACGATACGGCGCAGGCATGGGCGTGGACTCAAGTTCAGCATAGGGGATGACACGATGTGTGTCCGGCCACACGCTTTCCTGCGCCTGCGGTTCATGCACCCAGAGTGTGACCTTGTAGCGGGTGATCCCGTACTGGGAGCGTAGCAGCACTGGCGGCGGTTGGACCATGTGCATGGGTTGCAATGCGGGCAGCTTCCACAGGCCGGTGCGGCGTTTGCCAGTTTCGAGTTCCAGCAGCACGCCCTCCTTGGTGCGCAGGAAGACGACACGCTCAGTGATGGCAGTGATCGTCTGCCGCGCTTGCTTCACCGGCAGCACTTCCGGATCGGTGGCACGGCAGTGCGCGCGCACCGGGCACAGATCACAGGCCGGTTTAGTCGGCGTGCAGTGAGTCTGGCCGAGTTCCATGAGCGCCGAGTTCAGTGAGCGCGGGTCGTCCGTCGTTTGCACGAGAGCCTTGGCACGCTCCCATAGCAACTTCGTGCCAGCGGTGGAATCAACTGGCGTGGCATCATTGAAAATACGCGATAGCACGCGGGCGATGTTGCCATCCACGATCGGCTCCGCGAGACCAAAGGCAAAACTGGCCACCGCACCCGCTGTATAAGGACCGATGCCGGGCAGAGCGAGGATCGCGGCAGGGTCTTGGGGAAACACACCGCCATGCTGCTCGATCACTTCATGGGCGAGCCTCTGGAGATTTCGCGCACGCCGGTAGTAGCCCAGCCCCTCCCAGGCTTTGAGAACTTCATCTTCACGCGCAGTGGCAAGCGTCAAAAAATCCGGGAACCGCTCCAGCCAGCGCGCATAATAGCCACGGCCCAACACCGTTGCGATCTGTGTCTGCTGCAGCATGACCTCGGCGATGAGAATCGCATACGGATCACGCGTGCGCCGCCAGGGATAGTCGCGTGCATGCTGCCCAAACCAGTTCACCAGTTCGGCGGCTATCGCTTGAGGATCAGGCTGGGCGGCTTTGGACGGCATCGTCCAACACTTTGAACAGGCAGCCGCATTTTTCATGAGCCTTTCGACAACTTTATCGTTTATGTCACCATCATGCCCGCCCTGACCAGCTATACCCATGCTCTCACCGCCACGCAGGCGGCAAAGCTGCGCACATTGCTGGAGGAACGCGGGTTTGAGTTCATGGCGAAGCCGTACTGTCTCTATGCGGCCGCCAAAACGAAGGTCAACGTGCTGGTATATGAAAAAGGGCCGAAGGTGGTCGTGCAGGGCAAGGAGACCGAGGATTTCGTCACCAATCTCCTCGAACCCGAAGTGCTGGGAGAAGCGAAACTCGGCTACGAAGAGGTGCATCACCCGGAAATGTTTCAGCCGCACATTGGTGTCGATGAAAGCGGCAAAGGCGACTTCTTTGGACCGCTGGTGATCGCTGGTGTGTATGTCGATGCCGATGTTGCCCGACGCTTGCGCGACATTGGCGCCGTGGACAGCAAACGCATCAGCAGTGACGAGCGCATCGCCAAGATCGCCGGCGACATTCGCAGTGTTCGCGGCCTCGTGTGGGAGGTGATTTCGATTCAGCCGGAGCGCTACAACGAGTTGTATGAGAAATTCGGCAACCTGAACCGCCTGCTGGCCTGGGGACATGCAAAGGTCATCGAAAACCTGCTGGAACGTGTGCCCGACTGCCCGCGTGCCCTTTCCGACCAGTTCGCCAATCCCGCCGTCCTCCAGCGTGCCCTTCAGCAGCGCGGACAAAGCATCGAACTCGTCCAGCGCACCAAGGCGGAGAGCGATCCCGCAGTGGCTGCGGCCTCCATCTTGGCGCGGGAGGCCTTTTTGAGCTGGCTGAAGTCGCAAAGCCAGCGTTTTGGCATCGTGCTTCCCAAAGGAGTTTCACCAAGTGTGAAACAAAACGCAGCGGATCTGGTATATAAACATGGCAGGGATGTTCTGCAGATTTTGAGCAAGACGCACTTTCGGACTACTGGCGAGATTTTGGACGGATCGGCGCATTAGATTTACGGGCTATTTTCTTATATGTCGTAGGTGTCGGATAAAATTTGATTCGGAATTTAGTTGCAGACCTTGTAATCGTTTTGATAATCAAGGAGTCATGGCAACAATCACAAAAAAAGAGTTGGTAAGCGAGCTCAGCAACGAAACCGGCGTGAAACATGCCGACACTCTGGCGTTTGTTGAATCATTTATGGAGTTGGTTTCGAAGCATTTAGCTGAGGGAGACGAGATTACCTTGCGCACCTTCGGCACCTTTGACCTGCGGGTCGCACGCGGCAAAATTGGCCGGAACCCAAAGCAGCCAAATTCTGAGGTCATGATTCCTGACCGTTGTGTCGTCCGGTTCAAGCCTAGCAAGGAATTGAAATCCCAAGTGGCAGCTCTTGCGGTGGGCAAGCTCAACGGCAATCACGCCTTGAACGGTAACCATGCCTAAAACGGCAGCCATGCCCTAAACGGCAATCACGTATAGTTTGGCTGCTAAGAAATCACGGGTTGGGCGTATTAGCTGCCCTCCATGCGTTTTATCCTACTTCTCCCCCTGCTCATCG
>JAYVIO010000022.1:0-6342 GCA_043770175.1 Verrucomicrobiales bacterium
TGTCAGCACCGGAGACGGCGGCGGTCAGGGTGAGTTTGACGTCTTTGCCGCCGGACTCGATGACGATGGACTTGGAGTCAGCGTCAACGGACTTGAGCTTGCCGCTGGTGGTTTCGGTTTTGCCGCAGCCTGCGAAGGCGGAGACGGAGAGGCCAAGAACGGCGAGGGTGGTGAGGATGGATTTCATGTTGGTTTGGTGTGGTTAGCTTTCCGGCAGGGAAGTTGACCGAGCGGATTTGCACTCATTCAAAACGATTCTGGGGCCGCCTGGCAATCAAAAAAAATGGGGTATTTGAAAAAAGCTCGTTACAGCCCCCCGGCCTGTGCCACGCTCTGCCGATGAGACCCAACGCGCTTTTTCTTCATCTCGGACTGTTTCTGCTGCTGGCGGCCCCCGGCCTGGCCCACCCGTTGCCAGACGTGGCAGTACGGGCAAACTTCGAGCAGAACGGCGATTGGATGCTCCAAATCGAGATCGACCCGCGCAGCTTTGAGCCCGACCCGAACGTGGCTCCCTACCTCACAAACGCTGATCTGGGCGTAACGGCACCGGAGCAGAAGGAAAAGCTAAAGGGCAAGGCGCGTGACTACATCCAACGCGTGCTTGAGATCGTGCTCGATCCTGTGGCGGAGGTGAAGCCCGACTTTACCTGGGATTTTACCACTATGGAAAATGTGCCGCTGAAGCAGCCGGAGGATCCGGTGATGCTCACGGGCACTTGGAAGGGCAAGATTCCTGACGGAACGACGGGTTATTCGATCAAAGCGCTGCCGGCGGGGACGCTGAGCCTCCTTTATCACAACACCGCCCTCGGCAAGAAGGTGGAGCGCTATCAGATCCTCTTTCCCGGTGAAACGAGCTACGTGCTGGATTTGAAGACCTTCACGCCGCGCACAAAGGCCCCGCCGCCGATCACGGCGGAGGCGTCCCCTTTGACTGAACTGGACTGTCCCTTCTGCTCGATGGGTGCGGGTGGTGGATACACCCTGCCAGCCGTGGCCTCGGTGGTGGTCATCGTGCTGCTGGTCACCTGGATGCGAAAGAAGCGTGCAGCTTGAGCCTGCAGGCAGAACTTCCATTTGCGCCGTCATCGCCTCCGCGTAAATGCCGCGCGTGAAACAGGCATTTGTATTGGGCGCAGGCATTGGCGAAAGGCTTCGGCCGTTGACGGAACAGCTTCCGAAACCGCTCGTGCCCGTGTTTCACCGGCCGCTGATCACCTATGCGTTCGATCATCTGCGTGCGGCGGGCGTTGCGCGTTTCGTGGTGAACACGCATCATCTTCCCGAGGCTTACGCACAGGCGTTTCCAGATCAAAGTTATCACGGCACGCCAATCCAATTCCGCAATGAAAGCCCCGTGCGCCTCGAAACCGCCGGCGGCATCGCCAACGTGCGCGATCTGCTCGGGAACGAGCCCTTCCTCGTCTATAACGGCGACATTTTGACCGATCTGCCGCTCAAGCCGTTGCTCATGGAGCATCGTGAGAACGGCAATCTCGTCACCTTGGTCCTGCGCAGCCACGGGCCATCTCTGCACATCGCGTTTGACCCACGGCGCGGGCTTGTGACCGACATCCGCAACAAGCTCGGCACCGGCGATGAGGGAAAATACCTCTTCACCGGCATCTACGCCTGCGATCCGGCCATTCACGACTGGATCACGCCCGGCAAGGTCGAGTCCGTCATTCCGATTTTCCTCAACATGATTCGTGAAGGAGCCAAGATCGGTGCCGTCGTGATCGATGAGGGCAGTTGGTGGGATCTGGGCAGCCGCACGGCCTATCTGTCCGCGCATTCAGCTTTGAACGGCATGTATGGCCCGGCCATTGATCCGGCAGCACAAATCGCAGACGGAGCCGTGCTGCGTGGCATCAATGTCATCGGCGCTAGAGCAGTGATCGAATCGGGTGTGCAACTGGAGGACACCATCGTCTGGCCCGGCGGACGTGTAGCCGCCGGATCAGTGCTGAAGCGCTGCATCGTCCGCAGTGGCATCGCGGCCACGGGATTGCGCGAAGATGCCGATTTCTAAGCCGTAGCGATACAGCAGGTGAACACGCCCATAAATCTCGTGGCGCTGACAGACGCTGGGCATTAGAGAAACCCATGAAGTTGGAACAAGGCCAGATTTGGAAGAAGGGCGATGAATACATCCGCATCGTCGAATGGGCGCGGCTTTTCATCGACTACAAGATCATGAAAGACCCCGCCACCAAGGAGGGCACGCTGCATCGAGTCACAAAAAAGGACTTCTGCCGTTTGCTCAAAGGCGCGGTGCTGCTGGTGCCAGAAAAGCTGCCTGGGGCAGATGTCAGTCCCGTGGCTTCTCCAGAAACAGAGTGAACTCGTGCCGGTTGTAAGTCAGGTGCGTTTGCGCCATCAGCCGCAGTCCCGCCGCCTTCGACATCGACACGATCAGCCGGAACAGCTCGCACGGCTCATCCACATTCTCGATGCGCGGCACTTTCAGCGTGAAAACCACCAGCCCGCCCTGCTTCAACGAACGCGAGAGCCGGATCACCTGCTCGATGGACTCCTCCGGCGGGCCGTTCATGTCGCACAGCAGCGCATCGTAGGTTGTTCCGGCTCGTGGTTGAAACGCGGCCACGTCTTCGAGCACAAACTTTAATCCAGGGCGGCCATCGAGCCGTTTGTCCAGCGGTGCACGGTCAATCGCCGTCACCCGCTGGCCGCGTGCGAGCAACTCCGACGTCATCCCACCCGGACAGGCACCGAGTTCAAGCCAGTGGCTGCCTTCCTTGAGCGGCGGTCGATATATCAGCAAGTAATGCAGCGCCTCAGCGATCTTCGCTCCTGCACGGCTGATCGTGTCCGGCGCATCCTGGTCGATGTATTTGCTGCCACCGGCATACAGACCGTTTGAGGCACGTGGGCTCTGCATGCCGCAAAATAAGCCTTCCTTGCCCACGAGGCAGAACAACGTCTCCGCCGTCGCGTCCTGCTCCTCGACTGTGGCTGCGGTCAGTTTTGGGAACAATTGCAGCACGCGGCCACGCAGATTCGAAGCCAGACCCTTGTAGTACTTGTCCGGCGACGTGGGTTGAAGGGTGCCGATGAAAATACCCTGCGGTTTGCGCTCGCCAAACTTCTTCAGCAGCGTCTGCGCCGCCTTTTCGATGAAGCCATCCATCTTCTGCGCATTGCACGGCCAGGTGTGATCCATCGGCAGATTCCAACGCGCAAACTTCGCCGCCTCCGACCGCTGAATCGCGTCCGGCGTCGCTGTCTTGATCAAATAATAGTCCTGCCCCAGTCGCGTGCTCGAATCCGCCCCAAACCGCTGCAACACCTCCGGCGCGATCCCTTCAAAAATCTCCGGGATGCGCACCAGCCAGGGCTTCAGGGTTTCAGGTTCCGTTTCAGCAGCTTTCGTCATCACCCACTCATTGCGAGATGCCCGCACGAAGCCAATCGCTTCTTGAGCATTCTGAGCAGATCCGAATCAACGCAGAGCACCTGAACTCAAGGCGGCTTGATTGTAGAACGTGGAGTAACTTTCAAACGGCAAGCATATCGGCAAAAAGATGGGCGGTAAAAGATGAAATCTGGCCTCGCATTTTTTACCGCCCATCTTTTTGCCGATCAAAACCGCATCGAAACTCGCCAAGTGATTCAGGAGCAAAGAGGCAGAGAAAGCAGAGACTCAGATTCAAAACTCTGCCTCCTTTGCTCCTCCGCCCCTCTGCGGCAAAAGCGAACGTCCCAAAGCCACCATCTCAACTCACGATTCCCTTGGCGAATCCCATTCCCTTTCTACCCTCCGCGCCCCGCATGTCCGTCAAGCTCCGCCTCAACACCGCCACCGTCACCAACGTCGTCCTCGCCAAGGTCGGCAATCCTCAGCGCGAAGAGCCGCTGCAAACCTCCCGCGAAGTCTTCAAGGTCGCCGAGGAAGACCAGGAAAACCTCACCGCGCTCTTCATCAAGCCCTTCAAAGCCTGCATCGCCCACCGCTTCACGCACCACGCCTCGCTGAAGCAGCATGAGGTCAACAACTGCGCCAAGGCCATCTTTGCGCATGAAGACAACCTCCTCGCCAAAGGCATCGAAATCGCCCAGCGCCTCTACGCCAAGTCCAATCACCCCAACATCAAGGCCGGCGACCTCTGCATCGCCATGCTCAAGGAAGTTCACATCGAAGGCGAGTTGGTAAACGGCCTCTGCATCCTCAAAAGCGACAGCGTGGTGCCCTTCCTCACCATCACGCCGCGCAACGGCGATCTCCAGCTCAGCACCGAGCACGGCATCAATCCCGACAAGATCGACAAAGGCTGCCTTATCCTCGATTACTGGCCGGAGAAAGGCTACTACGTCCTCACCTTTGACCGCAGCGGCAGCGACTCCCGCTTCTGGGTGCGCGAGTTCCTCGGCGTCGAGGCCGTGCCCGACGCCGCTTTCCTCACGAACGCCTACGCGAAGATGGCCGTCTCCTTCCTCGAAGAGCAAAAGTCCGCCGATGACGACACGCCGCCGTGGGAAACCGCGAACGCCGCCAAAGATGCTCTCGACTACTTCGAAGACCGCGAAAAATTCGAGCTGCAAGAGTTTGAGCGCGACGTGCTCAAAGATCCCGACACCATCGCCCAATTCGGCGAGCACCGCGCCCGCATCGAGGAAGAGCAGGGCCAGCCCTTGGAAACCAGCTTCGACATTTCCAAGAAAGACCTCAGCAAAGCCAAAAAACGCATCGCCGCCGTCCTCCGCCTCGACACCGGCGTCGAAATCCACATCAAGCCCGGCAGCAGCGACGCCGATCCCCAGATCGAACGCGGCTATGATGACAAAAAGGGCATGAAGTTCGTAAAGGTGTATTACAACAAGGACATCAGCGCCAGTTAACGAACTGTCGAGTTCTGTCACCATGAAGCCGCTGCCCAACAACGACCCGTTCGCCAGCCTGAACCTGCCGAACCTCCCGCCCGGTCCGCCGGAGAAAGGCGATCCTGGTTCTCCGCAGCGTCTGTGGAAAATGGGCCGCGTCACGCTCCAGCGCGAGACTGCTCATCGCGGCGGCAAGACGGTCATTGTCATCAAAGACTTCGCCACGCATCTGCCTGTCTCTGTCATCGAAACCATCGCCAAACGCGTGCGCTCAGCCTGTGGCTGTGGCGGTACCGTGCGGGATAAGCGCATCGAGATTCAAGGTGATCAACCCGCCAAAATTCGTGCGGTGCTCGAAGCCGAAGGCTTTGAGGTCAAAGGCGTGAAGTGATAATGCCAGGTGCCAAATTCTGTTTACGCTGAAAACAGTTCATGGCAAAATGGCGGCACTTGTGAATCGCAACCTCATCGTTTGGGCACTCGGAGGTGTGGGTGTCGTAATTGCAGGCGCGGCGTGGCTCATGCTGCAACAGCCTGCTGCCCCGCCATTTCCACATCTTGAGGCGAAGCGGCCACCAGTGCTTGCGGTCAAGGCGGAAGCACCCGCCACCGCTGTCGCACCGCCGGATTTGTCGTTCTTGGAAGGCATCAGCACGCCACCCAGCGCGTCGAACAAGAAAGGCAAACCACCGGCAAAAGATCCTGCCGCACGTGCGGCGCTGCGCCTGGTGGGGGTGGATGCGGCGGCGGAGATCATCTGGCAGGAGGCGATCAACAATCCCAGGCTGTCGCAGCAGGAGCGGCAGGATTTGATCGAAGACCTCAACGAGGACGGCCTGCCGAAAGAGAAAGCACTCACCCGTGCTGATCTGCCGATGATTCGAGCCCGACTGCAAATCATCGACCGCCTGATGCCGGAGGCGATGGATCAGACCAATGCGGATGCTTTTGCGGAAGCACGCAAAGATTTGCTCAATATGCAGGCGAATTTGTCCCCGTAGTTTTTTGACACCTCAAAGTTCACTGCACGACATGAAACACCGCCTTGGCGTTGTCAGCTTCGTGGAAGCTGCTCCAAGTCCAATCGAAGACATATTCCACTTTGCGCTCGGCGGACCAGGTGATGCGAATCTTGTTGCCGGCGAGTGCTTCCCACAGCGGTGTTCCTTCGAAGGGGTAACCGACGACGGTGTGATCAGCGTAGAACTGCAGTTCGCCCTGCTCGGAGCACCAGCGGCTGTTGGGCAGCCATTTCGCAAGTTCGGGCGCATCCTGCGGGCCATAGAAATATTCGGGCAGCACATGCTCATTTTCATAGCGGCGCACCTCACGGCGCACGCCGTCCTTCATGAAGGCAATCCACAGGCTTTTGTTCCAGTAGGGAATGGGGTCGATGCCAAGCGTCGGTGGATCGACGGCAAAAACGGTTTTCTTCACCTCAACGAGTTCCTTCAATCGCAACGTGACGTCGGCATTCCTGCTGCCGCTGCCATACAT
>JAYVIO010000023.1:0-18841 GCA_043770175.1 Verrucomicrobiales bacterium
GGCCGCACGCTGGCAGACATGTCTGCCTTCGCTGCCACCAGCGGTCCCGGCCTCGTCAGTTCACTGCTCATCGGCACCTCGATGGCCAAGGCGCTCGCCGTTGCGGAAACCAAGCCGTTCATTGCCGTGAATCACATGGAGGGGCATCTGCTCTCGCCCTTCATGAATGACAACGGCCCGGTGCGGCCATGCGTCGCGCTCATCGTCAGCGGCGGCCACACGATGCTGGTGCGTGTGCGTGATGTCGGCCGCTACGAACTACTCGGTCGCACGCGCGATGACGCGGCGGGCGAAGCCTTCGACAAAGTCGCCAAGATGATTGGTCTCCCCTACCCTGGCGGCCCGGAAATCGACAAGATGGCCCAGCGGGGTGATCCGAACGCCTATGTATTTCCTCGCAGTTTTCTCGATGGCCGCAGCCTGGAGTTCAGCTTCAGCGGCTTGAAGACCGCCGTGCTCTATGAGATGGCCAAGCTCGATTTGAACAGCGAACAGGTGCTCACTGACGTCTGCGCCAGCGTACAAGCCGCGATCATCGAAGTGCTGGTCGAAAAGCTCGTGCTCGCGGCGAAGCAATGCGGCGAAAAACTCGTCACCGTCAGCGGTGGAGTGAGCTGCAATCGCGGCCTGCGCACGGCGCTCACCGCACGCTGTGCCAAAGAGGGCCTGCAACTGCTGCTCGCACGTCCCGAACTTTGCACCGACAATGCCGGCATGATCGCCTTCACCGCCGTGCAACGTTTCAACATCGGCCACACCTCGCCGTTGGAGGCAGATGTCGATCCCAATCTCTCGCTCGTCAGTTAATCCGCATTCCATCACTTCCCCATGCGCCCGCTGCTCCTCACCCTCTGCGCATTGACCCAGCTTCACGCTGGCGACTGGCCGCAATACCTCGGCCCGCAGCGCAACGCCACAGCTCAGAATGAAGCCGTGATCACCGGCAGCGCTGAGCCGGAAATCCTCTGGAATCGCAAGCTCGGCAGCGGACACGCAGGCCCGGTGGTCTCAATAGGACGTGTGATCGTGTTCCACCGGCAGGGTGATGAGATGATCACCGAGGCTCTGGATGCCACTGATGGCAAACCGCTGTGGAAACACAGCTACAAAACCGATTACCGTGACAGTTTCGGCATGGACAACGGCCCGCGTGCCGTGCCCATCATCGCCGAGGGCAGAGTCATCACCCATGGGCCGGAAGGCATCGTGCAGGCGCTCGATTTTGACACCGGCAAGCTGCTGTGGAGCTACGACACCGTCGCCGAACTCGAATCGCCGCAGGGTTATTTCGGCCGCGCATGCTCACCGCTCGTCGCTGATGGCAAAGTGCTGCTCAATGTCGGCGGCAAGGGCGGCGCAGGCATCATCGCACTCGATGTCGCCACCGGAAAACTCCTCTGGCAGGCCACGGACCATGAAGCTGGCTATGCCTCGCCCGTGTTGATCCCCGAAGACACGAGCGTGAGCGCCTTCTTCACCCGCCGCGGCATCGTTTTGACTCAAGTGAGCGATGGCAAGGTGCTGGCCGATGAATTCTTCCGTGCCGAGATCGACGCCTCCGTCAATGCCGCCGCGCCCGTGCCGTGTGGCGAAGGCAAACTGCTTTTCTCCGCCGCCTACGATGTCGGTGCCGCCCTGTGGCAATGGAACAAAGCCACGCGCAAGCTGGAGAACCTGTGGAAAAAATCTGACGTGCTCGACTGCCACTACACCACGCCCGTTTATCACGACGGCCACGTCTATGGCCTGCACGGCCGCCAGGAAAGCGGCATGACACTGCGCTGCATCGCCGTGGCCGATGGCAAAGTCGCGTGGGAAGCCCCCGATCGCATTCAGGGCGGCACTTTGATCGCCGTCGGCGACAAACTGCTACTGCACGCTGAATCTGGCGAGCTGTTGATTTTCAAAGCATCTCCCAGCAAATTTGATCTCCTGCGTAGCACCCAGATCACCCGCGCCGGCCACCGCAGCCACGCCGCCTTTGCGAACGGCCTGCTTTATGCCCGCGATGCAGAGAAGATGGTTGTGGTGAAGGTGAAGTAATTTATCTAACCATCAACACAGACCGACGGTTGTCACCTCTGGTTTCTCGTTCGTTCCAGTGCGTAGCTCTTGCTGGCATCCCAGATTCGGATGAGTCCACTATTGGCAGCCGACGCCAGTTTTTGGCCGTCGTGGCTCCAGGCCACATCTGCAACGTAACGCCCAGGTTGATTCCCAAAGGCCACGACTTGCGTACCACTTTTTACATCCCACACGCGGACCGTTAGATCGTCACCACCCGAGGCTAGGCGGTGGCCGTCCGGACTCCAGGAAACCGCTTTCACTGGGCCACCGTGCCCGCGCAAGATCTGAATCACCTCTTCTTTGACGACATCCCAGACACTAACTGTCCCGTCGTGTCGCGCGCCAGCCACACGTTTGCTATCCGGACTCCACGATAATGCGTTAATTTCACTGCCTAACATCGAGATGTTGGAGGGGCCATGAAGCTCCCGCGCTGCCCCGTCACTCACCATATCCAAGATCTTAATACCTCCACCCCGCGCTTCCGCTTCGGTGGCGATCCATTGCCCATCCGGGCTCCAGGCCAGGGCACCACCACCCTTCAGGGTCCGGAGTTCTTTTCCCGTGGTGGCGTCCCATACTTTGGCAGGGATTCCAGATCCACTGGTGGCGATGCGTTTGCCATCGGGACTCCAAGCCAGGCACCTCACAGCCTCGTCATAAGCATGAATGCTCAGAATTTCTTTACCATTCGTGGCGTCCCACATTATTAAAGTCCCATCGTGATGCCCCGAGGCCACTCGTTTGCCATCCGGGCTCCATACCGCATCCCATACAGCATTGAGCGTGACTGCGCGTCCTTCGAGCGCCACCTCTTCTTTCTTGCCAGTGACGGGTTTTTCGAGGGTCAAATCCTCTTCTTTTTTATCCATTCGCCATAGCTTGACATGCTGCCCAAAATCGCTGGCGGAAAGCAAGCGTTTGTCATCAGGGCTCCAATCTATGGACGTAGCTCCATTCTTCGAATTACCTATGCAATCCAGACTTCGGGCATCCCATACTTTTGCCATCATGGTCCCCCCGATCGAAGCGAGGTGAGTGCCATCTGGATTCCAAGATACCGAACCCACCTCGCCGTTATGCCCCCGCAGGGTGGACACCAATTCCACGTCTTGCGCTCGTGCCACAAGCAAAAGCTTGATCGTTCGATCAGCACTGCTAGTTGCCAAGAATCTACCGTCTGGACTCCAGGCCACGGAGTGAACCCGCTCAGAATGGACTTGCCGCTCGTAACTTATGTCCCCATTTTTTCTTGTTTCATGCACCTTAACGGTGCCACTTGATGTGCCCGCAGCGAGACGAGTCCCATTCGCGTTCCATGCCAAGCATGCGGCACCCATGAAGTTAAGTGTTCTGATCCACTTACATTTCACCACATCCCAAATAACAACATGATAACCGTCGCCCACCGCCAGTTGGCTTCCATCTGGGTGCCACGAAATCGGACGGCCCAAGAAGGGATCGGAAAAAGTTGTAATCTTTTCGGAAAAAGTTTGTTTTCCACTCTTCGCATCCCATACCTTGATCCCGTCTGCCCCGTATGATGCCAAGCGAGTTTCATCTGGGTTCCAAGCGACTGACCACGGCACACTCGTATGACCTTTTAGAATAAGCTGTTCTTTCCCCGTTTTCACGTCCAAGACCCGGACCGTGCTGTCAGCGACTGCAAAAGCAATGCGTCTTCCCTCAGGACTCCAGATTATTGGTCCCCGTATCCTCGTGTGACCACCTTTGAGGGTCTGTATCTCTTTATCGTCGAACGGATCCCAAATCTTGATTTCCCCGTATGCGCGGCCAGAAACCAAAATTGTCCTGTCTGTTTCCCCTATCAGTGATCCTGAGCCATTGAGGATCTGCGGCTCTTTTCCGACGAATGGATTCCAAATCTTAATTTCCCCGTTTGCGTGGCTAGAAGCCAAAAGTGTCCCATCCGGGTTCCATGCTGCAAGCAGGACGAAATTGGAAGGGCCAGAGTACTTTAGCCGGGAAAACGTGAGCAGGGCTCGGTGCCTGAGAGAATCGAGATAAAACCATTCCCATCCCCGCCTGTCCGTGTCGCCTTTGGCAGGCCACCACTTTTCCGTTAATTCGTTCATGAAGCTGAGCCCATCGCGAGCTTCCGCTGCATCAGCCGCCGATTTCATCTCAGCAAAATACAGATTCTGCGAGATCGTCTCCGCACGGGCCTCTGCTGTCTCACGTCGTTGCTCTGCGAGGTGCTCTGCCTTCGTCGCCCGGACCGCCTGCCAGGTACTGAATGCGATGCCTGCCAGTAACAGCACCAGCATCGTAGCGGCTGATCCTACGACCAGCCGGTTGCGCTGCACCAGCTTGCGGAAGCGATACACGGGGCTGGGCGGTCCGGCCTCGACGGGCTCGTTCTTGAGGTAGCGCTCCAGGTCTTGTGCGAATGCGGCGGCGCTGCCGTAGCGGCGATCGCGCTCCTTTTCCAGGGCCTTGAGAGCGATCCAGTCGAGGTCCCCACTGAGGGTGCGGGCGAGTTTCGCGGGCTCGGTCTGGCGTGAAGTGGAGGCGTGCTTCGCTAGATCAGTGACGGGCAGCACACGGCTGCTGGGGCGCTTGGGATCGGCCTCACGCACGAGACGCAGCACTTCATCGAGCGCGGCTTTGCGCAGCGAGTCGCGGGAGAGCGGGGTGTCGCCGGTGAGCAGCTCGTAGAGGATGATGCCGAGGGTGTAGATGTCGCTGCGGGTGTCGAGATCCGGCGCGGCACCGGCTTGCTCTGGGCTCATGTACTGCGGCGTGCCGATCACCGCCCCGGCCTGCGTTTGCAGCAGGCTAGATTGCAAGACTGCCTCCGGGGAGGTGCCTAGCGCCTTGGCGATGCCGAAGTCGATGACCTTCGGCACGGGTTTTCCGTCCACTTCGGCAACCAAGATGTTCGAGGGCTTCAGATCGCGATGCAGGATGGCTTTCTGGTGCGCATGCTGCACGGCCTGGCAGACCGGAATAAACAGCTCCAAGCGCTGGCGGATGGTGAGTTGATGCGCGTCGCAGTAGTCGGTGATCGGAATGCCTTTCACCAGCTCCATGGCGAAGAAGGGCCGTCCGCCATCGGTGGTGCCTGCATCAAGCACTGAGGCGATGTTCGGGTGGTCCATCAAGGCTAGCGCCTGACGCTCTGCCTCGAAGCGAACAATGATCTCGCGGCTGTCCATGCCTGCCTTGATGAGCTTGAGCGCGACCTCGCGTCGAATCGCCTCACTTTGCTCCGCCCGCCAGACGCTGCCAAAGCCACCTTGCCCGAGCGGTTCGATGAGCTTGTAACGCCCGATCATGTCACCCGGCTGCTCCAGACCGGCTGGCAGCAGGGCACGCATATCCATGAGGACGGTGGTGTCCAAATCGGCTGGCGTGGTGGCTTCGCGAGTGAGATCGGGGTTCATGCGACAGGCGGAATGACTCTAAGTGGCACCGCCAGTGAGTAGCGAGACATTTTTTGCCGCGCCTTATTACCTGACACTGAAGCAACCGCTGGAATGATCCAGCGTCGCGTCTAGTCTGCGTTTCATGGCTCAGATTGGCAAACGCAACTCCCTCATCGTCCTCCACAGCACGGCGCACGGCATTTATCTGGATGGCGGGGAGCATGGCGAGATTCTGATGCCGAACCGTTATATCCCGAAGGGCACGAGCATCGGCGATGCGTTGGAAGTATTTGTCTATCGCGATTCCGAGGACCGGCTCGTGGCTACAACGGAGCAGCCGCTGGCCACCGTGGGTGAATTTGCGACGCTGGAGGTGGTGAGCGTGAACCGCAACATCGGGGCGTTTTTGAACTGGGGGCTGCTGAAGGATCTGCTGCTGCCGTTTCGCGAGCAGGCGGAGCAAGTCTGGGTGGGCGACAAAGTGGTCGCTTATGTGATGCTCGATCCGAAAACGGACCGCATCATCGCCACGACGCGATTGAACCGGCATCTGAGCCATGCCCGCCCGCCGTTCAAACCAGCGCAGCCGGTCGCGCTGCTCATCACCAGCCGCACGCCGTTGGGCTACAATGCCATCGTCGAAGGCACGCATCTGGGGCTGCTGTATCACACGAACATCGGCGCACCCTTGCAGATTGGGCAAAAGCTCAACGGCTTCGTCAGCATGGTGCATCCCAGCGGGAAGATCGATCTCAGCCTCGATGCATCCGGGTATCAGCGCGTTGCCTCGCTGACGGATCGGATTCTCGAAGCGCTGAAGAACAGCGGCGGCAAACTGCCCTTTGATGACGACAGCCCGCCTGAGATCATCCGCAACACGTTTGAAGCGAGCAAAAAGGCCTTCAAGCAGGCGCTCGGTGCGCTGTATCGTCAGCGCCGCATCGAGTTCACCCGTCCCGGCATCGCGTTGTTGGACATTCGCGAAGCGAAGGATGGTGATTGGAAGCCAGGCGGTGTCACGGATTGAGCGTTCGGAGTCCCGCCTTCAGGCGGAACAGCTACGCCATCCTCACACGGTGCCCATCTCCCCAGAAGTCCATTTTTCTTCGAGGTGACGCTTTGGAAAGAAGCATGGCTTTCCGGCTGAAGCCGGGACTCCAAACTCGGGACTCCGAACTCACGAACTAAGGCAGCGGAAACCGCTGGTTCGTCTCGCTCACCTGATCGCGGATTTCGGCGAGTACGGCCGGGTTGTCGCGATTTTTGAGGGCGTGGTCGATCCAGGCGGCGATGCGTTTCATTTCGGGCTCTTTCATGCCGCGAGTGGTGACCGCCGGTGTGCCGATGCGGATGCCGCCGCCGAGGGTGATCTTCTCGGTGTCGAAGGGAATGCCGTTTTTGTTCACGGTGATCGCGGCCTTGTCGAGCGTCTCGCTGGCGATCTTGCCATTGAGGCCCTGCGGGCGCAGATCGACGAGCATGAGGTGATTGTCTGTGCCGCCGCTGACGATGCGGTAGCCGAGCGCGGCGAGCGCGGCGGCGAGCGCCTGGGCGTTGAGCACGATCTGTTTGGTGTAGTCTTTGAAATCAGGACGCAGGCATTCGCCGAAGCACACGGCCTTCGCGGCGATGACGTGCATGAGCGGGCCGCCCTGCACGCCGGGGAAGACCTGGCTGTTGATCTTTTTGGCGAGTTCCTCGTTGTTGGTGAGGATCATGCCACCACGCGGGCCGCGCAGGCTTTTGTGCGTGGTGGTGGTGACGAAATCGGCGTATTCCATCGGCGAGGGATGAACGCCACCAGCGACGAGACCGGCGATGTGGGCCATATCGACGAACAGATACGCGCCGACGCTCTTGGCGATCTCGCTCATCTTTTTGAAGTCGATGATGCGCGGATAGGCGGAGGCACCGGCGGTGATCATCTTGGGCTTCTCGCGCAGCGCGACTTCGGCGAGTTCGTCGTAGTTGATGCGTTCGTCGGTCTGGCTGACGCCGTATTGGCAGAACTGGTAGAAGCGGCCGCTGAAGTTGGCGGGATTGCCGTGCGTGAGGTGGCCACCGTGGGCGAGGTTCATGCCCAGCACTTTGTCGCCATGGTGGAGGACACTGAAATAGACAGCCGCATTGGCCTGCGAGCCGGAATGCGGCTGCACGTTGGCGAATTTCGCGCCGAACAACTCGCATGCGCGGTCGATGGCGAGTTGCTCCACCTTATCGACCTCCTCGCAGCCACCGTACCAGCGTTTGCCGGGATAACCTTCAGCATACTTGTTCGTCAGGCAGCTACCCTGCGCGGCCATGACGGCGCGAGAGGTGAAGTTCTCACTGGCGATGAGCTCGATGTGGTCCTGCTGGCGCTGCTGCTCGCCACGGATGATTTCGGCAACGAGTGGATCTGCGGTGGCGAGGATGCTGAGGGGGTGGGCTTGGGTGTTCATTTTATCGACTCTGCGACCGTGGCGGCCGCCGGCGAAGGGCGTCGTTAACCAGGTATCGACGATTTCTTTGGCGGTGGTTGCGGGGGTGGTTTTGCCGGCGAGGCAGAGAATGTTGGAGGCGTTGTGCTCACGCGTGATGGCCGCTGTGGCAGCATCACTCACCAGACTGGCCTGAATGCCAGCGTGGCGGTTCGCGGCGATGCACATGCCAATGCCCGTGGTGCAGACGAGAATGCCAGCGTCGGCACGGCCATCGAGCACGCGCTCACTGACGAGTTCGGCATAATCCGGGTAGTCCACCGAGGCACCGTCATGTGTGCCGAGATCTTCCACGGCATAACCACCCGCCTGCAAATGCGCCACGACGGCGTTTTTGAGGTCGAGGCCGCCGTGGTCGGAGCCGATGGCGAGTGAGTGAGGCAGTGCGGGGGTGGTCATGAAGTCAGGCGGTCAATCGGTCAATGGGTCAAGGTGGTCAAGCCGTCAAGAAGCAGGCGCTTTCCAGGTTTTGTCGATGTAGGCCAGCAGGCTGGGGAGCATTTTTTCCAAATCAGCCAAGGTCTCCTCATACGCGGCGCGACCTTGGCCAAAAGGATCGCTCACATCCCGGCCACGCAGGTCGTCATCGGCGGCGAATTCGGAGACGAGATAGACTTTGTCCGCATGTTCGGGGAATTCGTCAGCGATGGCGGCAAGATGATGCGATGACATCGCGAACACATGTGTGGCACGCTCCAGGTCCGTACGATCGAGCATGCGGCTTTGGAAATTGGCGAGATCATGACCGCGCTCCTTCAGCAGCGACGCCGTGTGCTTGCTGGCGGGCATGCCGGGTGCGGCGGCGACACCGGCGCTGGCGACCTGGTAATCAGCACGGTCTTTGACGAAATCACGAAACAAGGCCTCGGCCATCGGGCTGCGGCAGGTGTTGCCAGTGCAGACAAAGAGAACACTTTTCAAGATGTGGTGCGGGTATGAATATCTACCCCGCCGGGGCGGCGGGACGGCAGTGTGTCGCGACGCTCCGATTTGTCAAAGGGGAGCAGGAGACGCAACGAAAGGTGTTTTCGCGGAATATCGCGCTTGCCAAAGGGGCTGCTCATGGGCTTTGCTCCCAGCGGTTCATTTCAAGTGCTTAACACCGGATGGCGGAACGATATAAAATCTATGAAAAGCTCGGCATGGGCGGCGTTGGCGCCGTCTTCCGCGCTTATGACAGCCAGTTGAAGCGCTGGGTCGCCGTGAAGCGGCTCCTGACCGCCAACGAGGCCGATGCGGACAAAAATATCGCCTCTGAACTGCGACGCGAGGCCGATGCGCTCGCCTCCCTGCGCAATCCGAACATCGTGACCATTTTCGACGTGGCGAGCGATGACGAAGGGCTGTTCATGGTGATGGAACTGCTGCAAGGCGAAGACCTGGCCGACGTGGTGAGCCGTGGCCCCTTGCCGTACGATGATTTTAAGGAACTGGCTTCGCAGTGTCTCGAAGGCCTGCTCGCAGCACATCAGCACCACATCCTGCATCGCGACATCAAGCCGGAGAACATCAAGGTCGAGCGCCTGCCCGGCGGGCGCATGCAGTCAAAGATCATCGACTTTGGCCTTGCCCGCGCCGGCCTGCGTGCGCGCAAGCAGACGGAGGATCAGGAGGGCACCGTCATGGGCTCCATTTATTACATGGCCCCGGAACAGCTCACGCGTGAGCCGGTGGATGAACGTACCGACCTCTACTCCCTGGGCTGTGTCTTTTACGAGGCCCTATCTGGCAAAAAAGCATTCGATGGCGAATCGATGGCCCAGGTCATCGACAAGCACATTGATCACATCGTCACGCCGCTGCATGAAATCGCACCGCATGTGCCGCAGTGGCTGGGTGCGTGGTGCGCGCGTCTCATGGCACAGAAGCCAGATGACCGTCCCGCCAATGCGCAGCAGGCCATCGAGGAATTCCGTGCCTGGGAAAAAATGCCCACGATGGTGCCCTACGGCCCTTGGATGGGCATGTACGCGCCACCGCCGGTGTACATGCCACCGCAGCAAATGTACATGCCGCCGGGCACCGACAACGTGCCGCTGACCGGTTATTATCCGCAAGCGGAAGCGCCGCCTGCCGAGCCGGTGCTGGAGGCCGTGCCGGTGGAAATCATCCCGGAAGCAAGACCCGTCAGCGAAGTCGCCGCCATCACCTCAAATCTGGCACCCGCACCACGTCGGCCCAGCACAGGTCACACGACAGCCGTGGGTCGCAAGACTTCGAGCCTCTCCGCCTCCCCGGCACCCGCTGCAGGCAAATTTACTCCTGCACTCATCAAAAAAATCGCCCTCATCGGGGGCGGCGCAGTCGTGCTGGGCATCGGTGGCTGTTTCTTCTTCGGCGGTGATGCGAAAAAGCCGGGAGGCGGCACCGGCGTCCTGTCCGCAATGGGTATTTCCGCCGATCCGCCCAAAGTCAGCTTCCAGCTCCCGCAGGACCGTTCGTATCCGCCGGTTGACCGTGGCATCGCCCTTTTTTATGTCGGCAGCACCGGCATCCTGACCCATCGCAAAGGCGCCGACGGCAAACCAGCGCAGGCAAACAACAATGAAGAGGTCCTCGAATGGCACGACCTTTCAGAGCGCGGTGGGGACAATATCCTGCGGGCGTTTTCTGGCAGTGCCGACCATGCCCCCAAGCGCGTCAACTGGCCTGACACCGGCTCAGGAGGCAAACCAAAACCGGGGCGCGTGGTGCTGGATTTCAGGCCCCGGGGCGGCAAGCCGTGTGCGCTGTTGCTGGACGATCCCGGCAAGGAACTGCAAAACCTGCCCTTCGGCAGCATTGCTCCTCCCGGCAGCGACAAAGGCATGACTCTCGCCGTCACCTTTCAGGCCGACTCATCCAAACTACCCGCGCGACTGCTCACGATCAGCAACGATGATGGAACTTCTGTTTCCATCGTCGTGGATGCGAAGAAAAACATCGTCTGCGAAGTTAAGAACAAAGGTGGAAGCCCAACCCTGACTTCCAGCAATGTGAACGGCACGCTGGCTTGCCTTGCCATCGTCAGTTGGAACGCGGGCACGGGCGCTGTCGAACTCAGGGCGCGTGATGCCGACGGCAAGGCGTTCACATCGCCTGCCGGCAAATCCAGTGCGCCGGAGAAACCCTTCAGCATGCTGGAGATCGGACGTGTCAAAGAAAGCAATGGCAGCAATGCCGGCCCGCAAAATCAGTTCAGTGGCTTTCTCGCCGAGATCCTTGTGTATGCGGGTGCCTTAAAGACCGACCAGCTTCAGTTGATCGACGGCCGCACACGTGACCATTACTTTCAGGGGCCTGCCAAGCCACCACCTCCACCTGCCAAGCCGCCAGGCAAGTAATAAACAGTGCGGCGGCGGTTGGCGCACTCAGGCGTTCATCGTCTGGCAAAGGGCGCTGCGCAGATGGGACGCGATCTCGTCCGACAGCGCCGCCGGCGCCGCCACGGCGGCATGAACGATGCCTGCGGGTGTTTCACACGGAATCACCGTCAGCACATGGCCGGAGGCCAGCGGCTGGTGGATAAACGGCGGCGAACCGCAGGCGGACAGCGCACTGGCACGAGTGGCGGAGCCCCACGCCATCATCGTGGATAGCACCAGTCCAGCCTTGGCCTCGCCGCCCCACAGCACCTCGCCATCATCACTCATCACCAACACGTGACCGCCACCCTCATGCAGAACCTGCCGCGCCCAGCCGGCAAACGCCGCCAACCGCTCATCACGTGAGCCCTGGGGAATCTCGAAGCCCGGCAATTGTGGCAGCGGCGGCATGGAGTCAGGCACTACGGGTGTTTCCATCTGGTCATTGACCGGGACTTCCACCGGGTCTGCCACAGCCATCGGCACCTCAATCTCTGCCACCGGCTCAGTCGGGGGGGGCACGACGTCACTCACACGCGTCAGAATCCCTGCGTCCGTCGCCCGCTGGCGGATGGCGCGCAGTTTGTCGCGAATCCGGCTCAGCGGCAGCGCAGCGGCAGGATTGTGCAGCGGCCTGCCATGATCATCTTCGGCTGCCACTGCATCTTCCTGAGATTCAGCCAGCATTTCGGGCGCCTCCCCCGGCTTTTCCTGTTTTTCCTCAGGCTCGGCAGAATCCGCCGCCACCACTTCAACAGTGGGCATCGGCGCAGCGATCGGCTCCATCCAGTCCATGGCGGCTCCCCACGATTCAATGGCAGACATGGACACAGCATCCGGCACTGTTGCGATCTCCACCGTCTGCGGCGCTTCATCCACACACGGCTCCGGCGGCGCAAGCTGCGCCACCAGCGCCTTGATCCGGTCAGCATCAATCCAGGAGACTTGCATGGCCATGCTCCGTTTCACGTTGCTTCGACAAACCCGTGCGATGCTCCAACTCGGCGGCGATCTGGTCAAAAATCAGCGCTTCCGGCGGCGGATTGCGTTTTGTCAGCGCCACCGGCACGCCCAGCGCACTCGCTTCGAGAAACGACGGCAGGCGCGGGATGCTCTGCTGAAACATCAGGTTCGCCGGCAGCATCTCGCGCAGTTCCCGCGCCACCTTGAGGCTCATCTCCTGCTCGCGCATCACCATCGTCAGCAATATGCCCGCCACGCGCACGCCCGCGCCCTCCGCACGGAAGCGTGCCAGTGTCTCCAGCAGGTGCGGCACACTGCGGATCGCCAGCGGTTCCGCCTGCTGTGGCAGCACCACAAAATCACACGCCTTCACCACCGCCTCCGTCGTGCCATTCATCCCGGCGGCGGTGTCCATCAGCACCACATCCACCCCGCGCAGTTCCGCGCCGCGCAGCAGATCCGCCAGCCGCCGCGGCACCTCATGCTCCGACCAGCCCTGCCGTGCGCAGGTGTCATACTGACCGGCAGGCACGATCTCCAGCTCCGGCAGCCGCGTCGGCACCACGATCTTGTTCAAATCCCCGCCGCGGATGAGAAACTCATGAAATCCCTCCCGCGCCTTCGTGCTCTTCGCCAACGACAAGCCCACGCCGCCCTGCGGGTCCGTATCGATCAAGAGCACACGCCAGCCCC
This sequence comes from Verrucomicrobiales bacterium, assembly GCA_043770175.1. Classification (GTDB taxonomy): domain Bacteria; phylum Verrucomicrobiota; class Verrucomicrobiia; order Verrucomicrobiales; family Verrucomicrobiaceae; genus Prosthecobacter. The sequence continues at coordinate 12,937 of JAYVIO010000023.1, forward strand.
GCCGCGCCAAGGAATAGGCGAGATTGATGCACAGCGTGGTTTTCCCCACGCCCCCTTTTTGACTGGCCGTTGCAATCGCGATCACGCCGCGATGCTAGGATGCGTTTGCCGATTGGCAAGGAGGTTGCGCACAACACCAGTCAGTATTACATCACAACCGTTCGCGCCTCACCGCAGGTTCCGCTCACACCTCCTGATTCAAGCATTTCGATGAAATGGCATTCACATCTCCTGGCGCTCTCTTTGCTTGTCCCATCCTGCGACAAGCATGTGATCCTTCAGCGAGAGATCGCCACGCTGGAAGCGGCCGTCAAAGCCGACCAGGCAGCCGCCAGCAAATATGAACAGGACATCGCCGCACTCGGCGGCATGAGCATCGCGGACAACCTCAAGCAGCAGGCGGCGGAGGCGGAGCAACGAATCCTCGCCCTCGACTTCGACAACGCCGCCCGACAGCGCAAATGGTCGGCCATTGAAACCGAGTTTGCGAAGCTCAAGCCAGCCGCCGAAGCCTACAAGGCGGCACACGCCCACTGAACCCACACCCCTGACCTCTTGTGTTCGAGTTCCGTTTCAGCACCTTCCTCAAATTCCTGCTCCTGCTCGCCGCCGTGCTGGGAGGGTGCGAATACCTCTCCAGAACGGACAAGCTCAACGCACAGCTTGGCGATGCACGTTCCCTGGCCGCCTCCACCAAGGAAACGGTCGAAGCTCGCAGACTGGAATGGACTCAACTCAACAGCGCCAAAGACAAGCTCGATGCGGCCATGAACCGCGAAAAAGCGGCGCTCCAGCAACGTGACGAATTGGATCAAAAACAGCGCAAGCTTGAGGGCGAGATCAAATACCTCGCCGGCTCCATGACCACCATCGTGGCAAAGGTGCGTTCAGCGGCCATTGGCAGCGAGATCAAGGAACTCAAGCTGCCGGAAGGCGGCAGCCTGCAGAATACGAAAATTTTGAAGATCGACGATGGTTCCATCTCCTTTCTTCACACGGACGGTGTCGCCAACCTGCAGGTTAACACCGATAAACTGCCGCAAGAGCTGGTGGAAAAATATGACCTTGGCCCGAACGGTCTGGCCAAAGGACTGCAACGTCTTGAAAGTGAAATGAACGGCTCAGAAAAGGCCAAGTAAGGCTCCTTCAATCACTCCCCACCCGCCACCACTGGATTCAGTGGCGTGTAGTGCTCCAGGTAGCCGATCATCATCTCATCATAGGTCTGCTGGCCCCAGCGCACGTTTTTGGTGGGGTCGGGATTGGCGGGATTGGCGGCGCTGTTGTCATAGACGGCGGTGATTTTGAGGGTCGTGCCGCGTGGCAGGAAGAGCGGCATGGCGTAGTCGTAACGGAGCTGCCAGTTGAAGTCGTAGCGGGGGATGTCGAGCAGCGTTGCGGTTTTGCCGTCGGGTGAGACGGCCTCAAATTTGAAGGCTTTGCCGCGCACATGCATGTGGGCCATCCAGGCCATGGCATTGATGTCGGTGGGCAGCTTGCGCTGGGCGGTTTCGACGTGGTTCGCGGCACCGGCGGGGATATTGAGACGTGGATTAGGCAACGCAGTGGTGTGGACGACGTATTTCGGCGGTTCTTTGGCAAAAAGGAGGCCCATGCGCATCGTGTCCTGCACGGCCTTGCCGTTCGGCGTGTAGTGAATCTGGAAGCTGACCGTGGCACCTGCGGGCAGTTTGCGGGCAAAGCCTGCGGGATAGATTTGCTTGGTGTTGCCGGGCACATACGCGGCCCAGTAGCCCTCGTTGCCTTCATCGCCTCCACCGCGCACTTTGCGGCCTTTTTCAAAGACGGTGACAATGACGTGATGCACCACCTGTCGCTCGGTCGGCAAAATCTCATAGCCGCGCACCCAGCGGTCTTCGGCAAAGTCAGTTGTCACCGTGACGTGCTGGTAGGGCATCGTGCCTTCGGCTTTGACGGAAATCGGCTTCGCCGCAGCGATGATGGCATCCGGCTTGCCAATGCTCCATTCAATGGGGAACTGGCGCGGCTTCGGCGCATCCGCCACATCGCCCTTCGGACGATCTGATGCAAGCCAGGCGAGCAGATCAGCACGATCACGCTCGGACAGCGCACGATCATTGGCCCAAGGCGAATGCGCCTGGCCTTCGAGCGCTGCCGCGAACCACGGCGGCATCGCGCCACGCTCCACCTGCTTGCGGATCATGCCGGCATGCTCAATGACCGCTTCATACGAATCGAGCGCAAACGGCCCCACACCGCCGCTGTGATGACATTCCACGCAGTTCGCCTGCAAAATGCGGGCAATGTCGCGATGGTAGGTAGCATTCGAGCTGGCGACGGCTTTCTGTGCTGGCAAATCGAGCGCGCAGCCCGGTGCGCTGGTGGCGGCGATCTCGGCAGGTTCGCCACGCAGCAGCGCGGCCACGGCATCGCGCAGGTAATGATGCGCAGGCTGCTCCTTGGAGTAACCGAGGCCGTATTGATCATTCAAAGCGCCGCGATAAACAAGCGTGCGCGTCGCATCGAGCAGGAACACCTCCGTGGTCGTCGTGGCACTCAAGGTCTGCGACAGCCTGGCGTCGGCATCACTGACCACCTTCGAGGTCAATTGATGATCGCTGACGAATTTAGTGATCTCATCATTCTTCTGCCCCGGCGGTGCATTCACCAGCAGCATCGCCACGCCCTGCTCCTTCAAATCTTTTTCAAGTCGCGAGAGCTCCGGTGCGAGCTTGCCGCTGATCGGGCAACTGGCGCTGAACAACGCCAGCACGAGTCCGTTTTTGCCTGCGGCAGCACTCAGCTTGAGATCTTTGCCATCCAGCGTCTTTAACGCGATGTCCGCCACCATGCGGCCCACGCCATGTTCGCTGCCTTTGATGAGCTGCGGCGCTTCTTTGAACGAAGGATCTTCCGAGGCAGGCTTGATCGGGCTGCTGGGCGCAGCACTGCCGCCAGCGTCACGTTTGCGCAGACTGGCGAGCACCTTCGTCGCCTCATCGAGCGTCACACTGCCGTCTTTGTCCGTGTCGAGGCCGGTGAACCAGCGTTTGTTGTTCAATTCGTCCTCAGTGAGTTTGCCATCGGTATTTTTATCGAGGCGCTTGAACAGAGCGCCGGTTTCCGTGCCTTCGCTGATGAGATTTTTGGTTTTCCGCACCGCTTGCAGCGCTTCATCGCGCATGAGCTTGCCATCTTTGTTCAAATCGAGCTGGGGGAGGTAGCTGGCACCGTTCAATTCGTCGCCGCTGATGGTGCCGTCGCTGTTTTTGTCGAAGGCCTTGAATTTTTCATCGAATTCCGTGAGCTGCACCTGCGCACGCAGACCGATGACGGAACCAGCCAGCGCAGCGCTGCCGAGGAGAATGAAGAGAATTTTTTTCATGGGCGGAAGAGAGGAACACGATGTGTGGCGGGAAGTTTCCGGCTGTATGACAGGATCATCCAGTGAAAATCACACCTGCGCGATTGACGCCGCCCCGTCAGTCCGTTTGAATCGGCCTGATGAACAACCGCATCCTCTCCCTCCTGTCCGTCATGGCCCTCGCCGGCAGCGCCGCTGCCGAAGTCGCCTATGAATTCGCCCCGAACTTCATCACTCCGCCCCCCGGCAAGGAAACCATCGGGAACGGCCACGGTGAGATCGCCGTGGACTCTGCTGGCAACATCTACGTGAGCGTTCAAGAAGCCAACGCCGGCATCCAAGTCTATGGCAAGGACGGCAAGTTCATCAAAGCGCTGCCGCTGCCACCCACGCTCCACGGCTTCGTGGTTCGCAAACATGGCGAGGGCGAGCACCTCTACGCCGCCGTGCTTGGCGAGCAGAAGGTCATCAAATGCAATCTCGACGGCACCGTCGTCATGACCATCCCGACCAGCGAATTCCCCGCCGACAAGGTTGGCAAAGGCCTCAAGCTGACCAACTGCGATGTGGCACCAAACGGCGACATCTACGTCGTCGATGGCTACGGCCAGAGCTTCATCTTCGTGTTCAGTGCGGAAGGCAAGTTCAAGAGCGTCTTCGGCGGCCCCGGTGAACCCCTCAAGCTCGCCAACGCGCACAAAATCTTCATCGACCGCCGCTTTGAGCCCGCTCGCGTCATGATCTGCGATCGCGGTCACAAGCGCATGCTGCACACCCAGCTCGACGGCACCTTCATCGGTGAAATCGCCACGGACATGCGCAATCCGAGCAGCGCCAGCTTCCATGGCGACCTGATGTGCGTGGCGGAAATCGCCGGCAACGTCAGCGTCTGGGACAAGGAGGGCAAACGCGTCGCTGACCTCGGCACCAGCCCAAAACCGACCAACACACCGGGTATTGAGCCCAAAGACTGGCAGCAGGGCATTGTGACCAGCCCGCACGGCATCACCTTCGACAATGATGGCAACATCCTTGAAACCGAGTGGAACAAGTGGGGCCGTATCTTGAGGTGGAACCTCAAGAAATGACGAAACCCGAATTCCCGAATGACGAATCTCCGATGCAACATGCCATCCGCAAATTCGTCATTCGGATTTCTTCATTCGTCATTCTCACCACTCCCCTGTGTGCTTTCGGGCATGGAGCGGAGTTTTTGAGCGCCAAGCTCACGCTGCTGCCGGATGCGGAGGTGCTGCTCGAAGTCACCGCCGACTTCGGCGGCAATCCGCTCATTGCGGACGAAGCAGTGGCCAGGGAAGCATTGATCGATCCGGTGCGGTTGAGGCGCCATGAAACACTCGTGCCATTGGCGGAACTCTCAGCCGTTAGCATCACGCAACACGACAACTGGGCGGAATTCGCGCCAGCGGCTTATTTGCCTTCCGACACAGAGGCCCAAGCCCACACCTTGATCACCGCTGCGTGGCGCTGGCGCAGCGAATCGCCCGAGATCGTCTTCGAGATGCCGAAGGGCAAGCTGCACGACGTGCTGCTGTGGACACGCGATCAAACCCACCCCGACGCGCCACCGAAATGGATGCTGCTGCTCGCCGGTGACAGATCAAAGGCCATCGCCGTCCATTGGACGCCGTGGTGGCGGCGCTGGCAGACGGTGATGGCCTCGTCGGGGCTGATTCTCGCGCTCGGTTACTTCGTCTCGCGGAACTTCACATTGCGCCAGCGCACGCTGTAGGGGCCGGTTCCGGCCTTGATGCCGTGCACCTGAAAACCGATGTAGCCTTCGGGATCGCCGGACTGGCTGAAATCCGCCGTCGCCACACCGTTGACGAAGCTCTGATAGTGGTCGCCCTTCACCACGATGCGGTAATGGTTCCACTCGCCTTTTTTGAAGGCGGCTTTCGCTGCATCGGTGCGCACCGCCTCGGTTTTGGTGAGAATGCTCCACCACGTGCCGCGACGGGCTTCATCGTAAAAGTTGCCAGCGGAGCCATCGATCGCGATCTCGCACTGCGGACCGTAGAGACGACCGGCAGGCAGCTTGCCTTTGGCCCCCTCGGGAACCGGGTCGCCTTCTTTGGCGATGTGACTGCGCACCTGCACGCCGGAGTTCAATGCGTCATCCACGTTCACCTCAAACTCGAGTTCAAAGTCCTTGAACGGCCCGATGGCAAGGAAAGTATTCGGGCTGCCCTCGACCGTGGTCCCGGTCAACACGCCGTTCTCGACTTTGTAGGTGGCCTTGCCGCTGATGATCTGGCCGCCTTGCAGCGAACCATCGGCAAACCACTTCTGCCAGCCGCCTTCTTGGGCCTGAAGATTAAAAAAGGCAGCAGCCAGCAGGGCCACAGCGGTGAGGGAGAGAGGGAGGAGTCGTTTCATAGATAGGACAGCTTGGAACGCGGCTCAGGGGCAGTTTCCATCGCTCACAACCAGTTACTTAAGGGCACCTCTGGATAGGGGGTATTTTTTGGAGAGGGTTTTGGTGGTCGAAAAAACTATTTTTTGACCGTCATGCCCAACCTCAAAGAGGCCTGACTG
>JAYVIO010000024.1:0-18835 GCA_043770175.1 Verrucomicrobiales bacterium
CGGCGGTTCATGCCGCGCATGCTAGCGGAGCCGAACCGACTGTCGATCACGAATCCTGAGACGGATGGATCAGCGGATGATCAACTTCACCGCGCCCTGACCCTGACGGTCATCGGCAGAGGAGACGAGGATCTGCGCCAGATGGTGCCCACTGCGCCACGGAGCGCCGTTGATGGGTTTTACCTGGAGCAGGTAGGCTCCGGTACCGACGTTGCGGAAGGAGGTGACGTTGTTGCTGAAGGGTGCCTGCTGGCCGGGAACTTCGAAATACTCCATCAGCGTGAAGTGGTCCTTCGTCAGGTCGGTGACGGGCCAGCCACTGCTGCTGACGAGCACAAGAATGTTGGCGGGATGAGTGCTGCCATTGACAGCGGCTCCAGCAGAGGCCTGAGCGGCGACGGTGAGTGATGCCGCGCCGCTTGCGCCGGTTTTCATCACCAGCTTGGGTGCTGTGAGGGGCGGGGGTGGCGCTGGCTTCGGTGTTGGCGCTTCGAACACGGGCTTCAGCACGGGGGCTGGCTCAGTTTTTTTGACGGGTGCGGCAGGCGCGGGCTTGGACGGAGCTTTCGACTTCACAGCCACCGGCGGCTTCGCTGGAGCGGGTTTTTTATTGGAAGCGGCGGCTTTCTTTACCGGCAACGGCTTCTTTTTTACACTGGCTGGCTTCTTGGCTGAAGCGGGCTTCTTTTTAGCAGGTGCCTTTTTGGGAGCAGGTTTTTTGGCCATGGTGATTGGTGGGTCGGAATTGTTTCAATTTCTGCGAGGCTAGCAATACTCCCGGCCATCTGTCGAGATTCCTCTTGGTATTATGTCGCGAATTGTGGAGGAGGTGTCAGGGCAATGAAGGATGATCTGGCTCTCCAAAGCCTTGCGGGAACACTTGATCGGGCTACGCGCTACTCCTTTATGGAGTGGGCATCATGCCTGATGGCTGGGCTAAGATTGAGGATAAATCTAAAACCTCCAATTGGTCGAATGAACAGTTTTAGAGTAATTCTATTTGAAAGTGAAAATTCTGAAAATAGACGATTGCCAAGACTGTGCCCCCTAGATTATAAGGATTAGTTAAGTTTTAATCCGCAAGCTGTCTGTCACCTATTTTCACTTGGATGGCCGCTTCGTTTTCAGCTATTCCCATGAACGCGCTTCCCGCAGTTGGATTCTCCCTGCCGCGCCTCTTAAACCGACCAAGTCGGAAGGGGCGGTTGTTTGTGCAATCATGGCTGAGTGGGATTTCTAGACTGATTGGATTCTCTCAAGTGGGTGGCTGGCCTTGGTTTGGCACTGCAGATGCAATGGACGATCTCATGCCCTGGGGGCGTGGCACCTTGGTGACTCGACCTGGTGGGGGGGGAGGGGGGGATTCGCTTGAACCTAACCCGCCTCAACATTTTTCACGAAATCTGCCTTTCTATCATGCCCCGGTGCTGCTTGCGGAAGTAATTGAGCTGCTCCAACCGGCTCCCGGCAAGCTCATGTTTGACGGTACACTCGGGGGCGGCGGGCATTCCGAGGCGCTGCTGCAACATGGTGCGCGTGTCGTCGCGATGGATCAGGATGTGAATGCGCTCAAGCATGCCACGGAGCGTCTGAAGCCCTACGCGGCTCAATTCTGCGCGCTGCGCGGCAACTTCCGCCACTTCCCTCAAATCGTCGAAGAAACCGGTGTCTCCGGCTTCGACGGCATGCTGGTGGACATTGGTGTGTCGAGTCATCAGCTCGACGATGCCGCACGCGGTTTCTCGTTCATGCGGGACGGTCCGCTGGATCTGCGCATGGACACCGATTCGCCACGCACGGCGGCGGATCTGGTGAACACGGCGGACGAGGCCGAACTCATGCGCATCTTCTTTGACTACGGCGAGGAGCCGAACGCCCGCCGCATTGCACGTGCGATCATCAAGGCCCGCACCGCTCATCGTATTAAAACAACATTGCAGTTCGCGGACATTGTTGCCGCCGCATCGCCGAAACGTGGCAAACGCCACCCGGCCACACTTGTGTTTCAGGCGTTGCGCATCGCCGTGAATGACGAACTCGCCGCGTTGCATGACTTTTTGGCCGCCGCTCCGCGTTGGTTAAAGCCCGGCGGCAGGCTTGCAGTGATTTCCTTCCACTCGCTGGAGGACCGCATCGTCAAACAAACGCTCCAACATCTCTCGGCACCGTTCATCGACCGCCCAGAATGGCCCGAAGCACGCAAAAATCCCGACTGCCTGCTCAAACTCATTACGCGCAAGCCGGTGCAGGCCACAGCGCAGGAGATCGAACTCAACCCCCGTGCGCGCAGCGCCGTGCTGCGTGTTGCCGAACGCCTTTCCGCATGAAACCACGCCAGCGCAATCGCTACCGCAACAACCTCGGCCTGCCGATGATCACGGCGATCCTGCTCGTCGTCGCATCGCTCGCGCTGGCCGGTCTCGGCATCGTGGTGAGCAAGAACCGCGTGCGTGCTCTGGGTGAAGAACAGCGCAAGGTCGAATCAGAGTCACGGCTGCTGCAGGCCGAGATCGTGGCCTTGAACAACCGCGTCGAAACGATGCTCACCCGCGACCGTGTGCAGCCGCGTCTGACCAGCTCCGGCACGTTGCTGCGCCCGATCACCAAATACAGCCTGCTCACGCTCAAATCGCTGCCACCGCCTGTGGACAGCACCGCATCCGCGCCGCAGGCTGATCCATCCATCGCTCAAACCACACCCCAGCATCCGTGAGCCAGCCTTTGCCAAATCAAACCCAGCTTCGCCGTGACCGCCCGGTGTGTCGGCGCATGCTGCTGCTGCTGTTTGTGCTGCTCGCAGGCTTCTCGTTTGTGACGTGGCGTCTTGCGGTTATTCAAATCAAGGAGGCACCACGTCTCACAGCGCTCGCCGCAAAAAAATACCAGCGCCACATCGTGCTGCCCGCGCATCGCGGCGCCATCAAGGACTTCAACGGCGAATACCTCGCGCACGATGAGGACGTGAGCGAGATCTACACTGATCGCACGCATCTGCGTGAACTCATCACCGTGCGTCATCATCTCGCCGCCGTGCGTGGTGTGCGGGCCGTTGATCTCCGCGATCAGCTAGGTGAAACCGAAACCATCGCCGCATATCACGACCATGTCGCCAAAGTGCTCGCTGGCATCCTGCCGCTGCCGGAGCAGGAGATTCGCAGTCAGATTGCCTCAGAAAAACCGGAGATCGTGCTAGCCAAACAAGTCGAGGAGGAGCAGGCGAAGCAGTGGGACATCCTCTTCAAAGCCGAGCACATCATTGGCATTCATCTGCGTCCAACGGTCGCCCGTCGCTTCCCGGCGCGTGATCGTCTCTCGCTCGTACTGGGCGACACGGACTCGAACAACAAAGGTCGCTGGGGCGTTGAGCGGCTCAAAGATCGCGACCTTACCGGCATTGCGGGCGAGCAGTTCATTGAGCGCGACAAATCCGGCTACGAGCTACCCGCCTACCGCGGCCAGGTCGTCGCGCCAAAGCATGGCAGCGATGTTCATCTCACCATCGACATGCAGTTGCAGGACAACGTCGAGGCCATCTGCGAGCGTGCCTGGAAGGCCAACAAGGCCCGCCGCGTTGTCATTGTCGTCACTGAACCAGCCACCGGCACCATCCTGGCGATGGCCGCACGTCCGCATCTCGATGTGAACAGCCCCGATGTCAGCACCTGGACCAATCACGTCATCGCTGATCCGTATGAGCCCGGTTCCATCTTCAAGGTGGTCACGCTCGCCGCCGCGCTTGATAACCACAAGGTCACGCCCACCGACAAGATCGACTGCGGCAACATGTTCTATGAAGACCCCGTGCGGAAAGTGAAGCTCAGCGACGATGAGCCGCTCGGCATGCAGACCGTCAAGGGCGTGCTCGTGCATTCCAGCAACATCGGCATGTACAAAATCAGCAAGCGCGTCGGCCAGGACATGTTGCTCGACTACGCCTCGCGCTTCGGCTTCGGCAGTGTCACCGGCCTTGGCCTGCTTGGCGAAAAGGCCGGCTACATGAACACCGGCAAATGGAGCAACACCACCTACTCCCGCATGCCCATCGGTTACGAGGTCTCCGTCACGCCGCTGCAAATGTGCCTGGCCTATGGTGCCATCGCCAACGGCGGAGTTCTCATGAAGCCGCGCTTGATTGACCGCGTCGTTAAACCGAATGGCGATGTCGAAATGCAGCCGCCGCAGCCCGTGTGGCAGGTTTGCACCGCGAAAACTGCCGCTTCATTGCGTGACTTCCTCGAAGGCGTCGTGCTCGAAGGCACCGGCAGCCGCGCCGCCTTGCCTGATGTGCGCGTCGCTGGCAAAACCGGCACCACGCGCCGTTACGACCCCGAAAAGCGGCGCTACATCGAAGGTTCCTATCTCACTTCGTTTGTCGGTTTTGCACCGGTGGAAAAGCCGCAGGTTGTCTGCCTCGTCATGCTGGATGACCCGAAGGCTGAGAGTGAAAAAATGATCCGTGGCGGTCGTGTCGCCGCGCCCATCTTTGCGGAAGTCGTGCATGAGACGCTCGACCACCTCGCCATCCGTCACGAGCGCCCGATCAAGGTCGCAGCGAAAGGAGATGCCCAATGACCTTGCGCGATCTTATCCCGAATTTCGGCAAACCCGCCGTTTCCGGCAGCCTCGACACCGAGATCACCGGACTCGCCTATGATTCACGCAAGGTCGGCCCCGGCATCGCTTTTGTCGCGTTGCGTGGCACGCATGCGGATGGACACGCCTTCATTCCCAAAGCCATCGAGCTCGGCGCGGCGGCAATCATCGCTGAACAAGCTCCGCCGGACGATGTGACCGTGCCCTGGGTGCATGTGCGTCATTCGCGCATTGCTTTGGCACAAGCAGCGGCGGCTTTACAGAATTTTCCGGCCAAAGCACTCGTCATTGCCGGTGTCACCGGGACCAACGGGAAAACCACCACGGCCTTCCTCATGCATCATCTGTTCAACACCGCCCAGATGCGCAGCGGTCTGCTTGGCACGGTGTTTTATGATCTTGGCAATGGCGAGCAGTTGCCGGCCACGCACACCACGCCCGAATCGCTCGAAATCCAGGGCCTGCTTGCCGACATGCGTGACAATGGCTGCCGTGCCTGTGCCATGGAAGTTTCTTCGCATGCGCTCGATCAAGATCGCGTCTTCGGCCTGCCTTTCGCTGCCGCCGTGTTCACGAACCTCACGCAGGATCATCTCGACTACCACGGCACGATGGAGAAGTACTTCGAAGCCAAGGTGCGTCTGTTTGAAATCACCGCCGAATCAAAACGCTCGGCCCTGATCATCAACGGCGACGACTCCTGGGGCCGCAAACTCGCTCAGCGCTTCGAGCACACCGGTCGCGTCACGCGGTTTGGCTTCGGCGTTGGCTGTGAGTTCCGCGCTATCAACGTGCGCTACGATCTTACCGGCACCACCTTCGAGCTGGAGGCCAAAGGCCGCAGTTTCCTCGTGCGCCTGCCGCTCATCGGCGATTTCAACGTGTACAACGCCATCGGTGCGCTTGCTGCCGCGCACGGCGTCGGTTTGAATCTGCGTGAGGCCATCAAACATCTGCAAAATGCGCCGCAGGTGCCGGGACGCATGGAGCGCGTCTCCGAAAGCTCACGCTTCCAAGTCTTTGTCGATTACGCGCACACGCCCGACGGTCTCGAGAATGCGCTGCGAACCGCTCGTGCGCTGCGGCCGCGCCGTCTCATCACCGTATTCGGCTGCGGTGGTGATCGTGATCGCACCAAGCGTCCAAAGATGGCCGCCGCCGCCGAGGCGGGCAGCGACATCTGCGTGCTCACCTCCGACAATCCGCGCACCGAAGATCCCGAGCAGATTCTGAATGACGCGAAGGCTGGTTTCAAGAGTCCGCAAAAACACGCCATCATCGCCGACCGTCGCGCCGCGATCCACACCGCGCTCGAAAACGCCTGGGAGGGCGATCTTGTGCTCATCGCCGGCAAAGGGCACGAAGATTATCAGGACATCCAGGGCAAGAAACACCCGTTCGACGACCGCAAGATCGCCCGTCACTTCCTGCACGAACTCAAAGCCACCCGCGCTCAGGAACGCGAAGAAAAAGCCGCCGAACGCGAAGCCATGCGTGGCGGCTTTGATCGCCCAGACCGTTTTGATCGATGATTCCCGTCTCACTCCAGACTCTCGCCCAATTCGCCGCAGGCAACCTGCGTGGCGATGGCTCGCGTCTGGTCACAAATGTGAATACGGACTCGCGCAAAATCACCGCAGGCGAGGTTTTCGTCGCGCTGGTCGGTGACAAGTTCGATGCGCACGATTTCATCCCGCAAGTCGCTTCCGCTGGCGCTGCTGCCGTCGTTGTCAGCAAGGTCAATCCTGCCTGGGGACCACTGCCGTGTGCCGTGATCGAAGTGGGCGACACTTTGCTCGCATTGCAACACATGGCGCGTGGTTATCGCCAGCATCATGCGCCGCTGATCATTGGTCTGACCGGCAGCAACGGCAAGACTTCGACCAAAGACCTCGCCGCCATCGTCATGGCCCGCAAATGCCAGACCCGCGCCACCGTTGGCAATCTGAACAACCACATCGGCCTGCCGCTCACGCTGCTGTCGATGCGTGAGGGTGATCAATGCTGCGTCGCCGAGATGGGCATGAATCATGCCGGTGAAATCAAGGTGCTCACCGACATCGCCCAGCCGGATGCCGGTATCATTACCAACATTGGCATGGCTCATATCGAGCACATGGGTACGCAGGACGCGATTGCGTGGGAAAAAGGCACGCTGGCCGCCAATGTGCGTGCCGGTGGCGTCGTGGTGCTCAATGCGAATGACAAATACAGCGAGGTCATCGCTCGTCATTGCCAGGCCACTGTTTCCACGGCTGGTGTCGGCTGCGGTGACGTTTCCGCCTCTAATCTGCGCGCTGACGAGACCGGCACGACCTTCACGCTCGATTTTGGCGGCGAGAAAGTCGAAACACGGCTCCCCATTCTCGGCGAGCACATGGTCGGCAATGCAGCGCTTGCCGCGTGCATGGGCTGGCGGCAGGGCGTTGCGCCCGCAGACATCGCGGATGCTTTGCACCAGGCAAAACTCACTGGCGGTCGCGTGGAACCCAAAGTCATCGATGGCATCCAGTTCATCGACGATTCCTACAATGCGAATCCAGACAGCATGATCGCCGGGTTGCGTACGCTCAGCACGTTGGGCACAGCCCGTCGCGTAGCCGTTCTGGGTCGCATGGGTGAGCTGGGGCCGATTGCACAGGCCGAACATCGGCGTGTCGGGGAATTTGCCGCCTCTCTCGATCTCACTGCCGTCTTCACCGTGGGTGGCGATGAGGCCGCGCTCATCAGCGATGCCGCCGCACGCACGAACAGCACGCTGCAAGCCCGCCATTTTCCTGATCACGCTTCCTGCGCCGCACGTCTGCGCGAATGGTTGCGCGAGGGAGACGTGGTGCTGCTCAAAGGCAGCCGCTCCGCTCGCATGGAACAGGTTCTCACGCACTTCTCCGCCTCATGATGTACTGGCTTTACGAACTCCGGGAATGGCTCACCGCTCATCATTGGATCAGCGATGACGCTGCCCTGTACAAAATTCTCAACCTGTTCCGCTACCACACGTTCCGCGCCGGTGGTGCCGCTGTGACGGCCTTTGCGCTCTCATTGATGTATGGCGACCGCTTGATCCGCAAACTGATCTCACTCAAGATCGGCCAGCCCATCCGTTCTGCCGAGGAAGTGCATAAACTGCATGAGCTGCATGGCAAAAAGGCCGGCACGCCGACGATGGGCGGCATTCTCATCCTCGGGGCGATCGTCATCGCTACGCTCATGTGGGCGAAGTGGGACAACATCATGGTGTGGATCGTTCTGTTCACCACCATCGGCCTCGGCGCGCTCGGTTTTCGTGACGACTACCTCAAGATCAGCAAAAAGAACTCCAAAGGTGTCAGCGCGCGCACCAAGCTCGTCTGGCAGACTTCGGTGGCGGTGCTGGCCGGATTGTTGTTCGCATATGCCGTGCCTGGGGACAACGGCATCACGCTGCGGGCGCTCTACCTTCCGTTCGTGAAGGACGCAGTGATCGCGGACATGCATCTCTTCGCGGTGCCGTTTTTTGCCATTATCATCGTCGGTGCTTCGAATGCCGTGAACCTCACGGACGGTCTGGATGGTCTCGCCACCGGCTGCTCCGTCACCACGGCGCTGGCCTATGCCGCGTTTGGTTACATCTGCGGCAATGCACGATACTCCGACTACCTCGGCGTGGCGCACAACAGCCTTGCCAACGAGCTGCCCATCGTGGCAATGGCGATGGCCGGTGCCTGCCTCGGCTTTCTTTGGTTCAATGCGCATCCGGCCAAGATGTTCATGGGCGACACCGGTTCGCTCGCGCTCGGCGGCTGCATTGCGACGCTCGCTATCGGCTGCAAGCAGGAGATCGTGCTCGCGCTCGTCGGCGGTGTGTTTGTGATGGAAGCGATGAGCGTCATTCTTCAGGTCTGGAGCTTCAAAAAACGCGGCAAGCGCATTTTCCGCATGGCGCCGATCCATCACCACTTTGAACTCGGCGGCTGGCACGAGAACCAGGTCATCGTGCGCTTCTGGGTGCTCTCGCTGCTCTTTGCCATGCTTGGCCTCGCCACGCTCAAGCTTCGTTAATTCATGAAATTCGCCTCACAACGTTTCGCCATTCTCGGTGCTGGACGCAGCGGCCTAGGTGCTGCGCGTCTGGCGCGAATGCATGGCGCGGATGTGACGGTGTTTGATGAAGGCGACAAGGCGAAACAGGTCGAGGATTTCAAATGCGTGCTCGGGCAGTCCGCACGCGATCTCGTCGTCAAGCCCGGTGATTTCGATCTCGTCATCATCAGCCCTGGTTTGGACGAGCACTGGCCGCTGCCGAAGAAATTTACGGACGTGGGCACCCCGCTTGTTGGCGAAACCGAGTTTGCCTTTAACCTCACCGAAATGCCGATGGCTGCCATCACTGGCACGAACGGCAAGAGCACCTGCACCGAGCTGATCGCGACGTTGTTCAACGGCTGCGGCATGAAATCGCTGCCCTGCGGCAATCACGGCGTGTCCTTGAGCGAAGTCGTCGCCAGCGGTGTGCGCTATGATGTGCTGGCGCTCGAGATCAGCAGCTTCCAGCTCGAAACGATCAAGAATTTCCGCGCCAAGGCCAGCCTGTGGCTCAATTTCGCGCCGGATCATCTTGATCGATATCCGAACATGGAGGCCTACTTTGCCGCGAAGGCCCGCATCTTTGAAAACGCCACTTCAGACGATGTCGCCATCGTGCGTGCGGGTGAAAATGTTGACTCCGGCAAGGCGCAGCGCTGGACTTTCTCTGCCTATGGGGCCGAGGCTGGCTACACTTACAGTGCGGGCAAATTTTATCATCTTGATCAGGAAATCGGCAGCGCCGCCGGTTTGAAGCTGCGTGGAAAGCACAACATGGAAAACGTGCTTGCTGCACTCATGACCGGCCGTGTGTTTGGCCTCCAATACTCCAGCATGCTGCTTGCGATGGCGAGCTACGAGCCGCCACGGCACCGCTGCGAACTGGTGCGCACTTTGAACGATCGCGAGTACATCAATGACTCGAAGGCGACTAATCTGCATGCCTTGGAGGCGTGTTTGAAATCGCAGGAGCGCCCCATCGTGTTGATCGCAGGCGGCAAGGACAAGGAACTCGATTACACGCCGCTGCGGGCCGAATTGAACGGCCAGGTGCGGGCGATGGTGCTCATTGGCGAGATCGCCGGCCAGCTTGAGCAGACCTTTGGCGATCTGCTGCCCTGCCAGCGTGCCACCGACATGGCGGACGCCGTTCGCCTTGCCACCGCCGCCTCGCAGGCAGGTGATGCCATCATTCTCAGTCCCGGCACCTCCTCCTTCGACATGTACACCGGCTACGCCCAGCGCGGTGACGTGTTTCGAGCCGCCGTGGAGGTCTTAATATGAATTTTAAATCCCCAAAGTCCGACAATCCTACGCTCCGAGTCCTTATGAAGACGAAACCACAGCCCAAAGAAAAAAAACTGCTGCTGAACCTGATGTCAGGCGAGCGCCAGCGTCATCGCGTTGCGCTCGTTACGGAAGAAGGCGAATGGAATCAGCATGAGCCGAACTCCGGCATGGCGCGCATGTTTGTCGTCATGCTGTTGATTCATGTCGTGCTCATCAGCGGCATCATCTTTTATGATTACATGGGTGAGGATGAGACGCCGCAGCAGGCCGTGACGCAGGCGGCGCGTGCCATGAGCACGCCATCCGGGCTGCCGCAGACCTCTCCTGCCATTGTCAGCGCTCAGGCGCAGGCGGCGGCGGACACGCAGCAGTTCGACAACTACGAGATGCGCTCCGGCGACTCCATCAAAAGCATCGCCGCCAAATTCGGCGCGACCGAGGCGGAGATCTCCAAGATGAACATGATCGATAAAGGACTGCAGATCGGCCCTGGCACGATGTTGCGCGTCCCGAAACAAGCCGTGCCGAGCGCCATTCCTGTGGATCCAGCGACTCTGAAGCCGGTGGCAGTCACCGATGACGTGCCAAAGGCCATTCCGGTGCCAGTGCAGGATCAACCACCGGTGAATGTGCCGAGCGAAGCCGTGAAACCTGCCGATGCACCGGCGAGTTTGTCTGCTGCGGCACTGACGCCGATGTCCTTGGTGGCACCGAACGAGGCACCTCCCGCGACATCTTCACTCTCCGCTGCTGCCGACACGCCCGCCACAGCCCCGGCACCTGCTGCTATTGTTGCCGCGCTGACGCCCCCTGCCAATCCGCGTGCCGTTTCACTTCTGCAAGAAAACGCACCGGTCAGCACCAAGCCGAAGGAAGAAGCAAAAAAAGTCGCCAAAGCGGAGCCCAAGTCGTTGACCAAGCCCAATCCAGTGCCACGGCCAACTCAGATGCTGCAAAGAATCGCCGACACACCTCCCGCCACGAAAAAAGCTGAGCCGACGAAAAAAACCACGGCTGATGCGCCGCCGAAAAGCGTCGCGAAGGCCGCACCGGTTCGGTCGCACACGCTCAAGTCCGGCGAGACGCTCTACCGCCTGGCAACGAAGTATGGTGTCAGCGTGGATGCCATCCAGAAGGCGAACAACATCAAGAACCCCAACTCTATGCGTGATGGCATGAAGGTGGTGATTCCAGTGAAGTAATCCAGGGCTTCAGCCCGGTTGCTGCGAGTGTGGCAGCGGCCTGAACGAGCTAAAGCTCGAAACTACTTTCCTATGGCCAAACATTCCATCTTCCTGCTCATCCTGGCGGTGCTGTCGTTGATTGCCCTGGGCATCACGATGCTCGCGAGCACGACGTTTGAGATCGCTCAAGAGGGCGCGGAGGATTACGTGACGCTGTGGCGGCAGTTGGCGTGGCTGGGTGTTTCCGTGGTGGCGTGCGTGATCGCGGCGCTGCTGGATTACAACGTCTGGCTGCGCTGGCGCTGGCATATTCTCATCACTGCGGCGGTGCTGCTGGCGCTGTGTTATGCGCCGATGATCGGCGTGAAGATCAACGGCTCGAAGCGCTGGATCGGGTTGTCGTCGCTGCGGGTGCAACCGTCGGAGTTTGCCAAAATCGCGTTGATCATCGCACTGGCGGGCTGGTATGCGACGCATGAGGCGATGACACGCACGTTTGTGCGCGGCTTTCTGCTGCCGGGGCTGCTGTTGTCGGTCATCGTGGTGTTGATTGGCTGCGAGTTTGATCTCGGCAGCGCCCTGCTGGCCGCAGCGGTCGGCATGGGGGTGATGTTTGTGGCCGGGAGCAAGATGCGTTACCTCGCCATCATCGTGCTGTTGTGCGGCGGCGGCTTGTGGGCCGGGATCAAATACCTGCCAAACCGGCTGGAGCGTGTGATGGTGGTGTTCGACCTCGAAAAGCACAAAGAAGACCTCGGATTGCAGCAGTGGGTGTCCAAACTGGCTTTCGGCTCTGGCGGCACCGAGGGGCGTGGGCTTGGCGAAGGCCGCATGAAGCTGTCTTATCTGCCCGAAGCACACACAGACTTCATTTTCCCCATGGTGGGCGAGGAACTCGGCCTGCGCGGCACGGCGGCGGTGGTGCTGGCCTTTGCGGTGCTGGTGATGGCCGGGATGGTCGTTTCGTCGTATGCTCCGAACCGTTTTGGCAAGCTGTTGGGCGCGGGGCTGACTTTTTTGATCGGCATGGAAGCGCTCTTGAACATGGGCGTGACCACTGCTTTGCTGCCGAACAAGGGCTTGCCGCTGCCTTTCGTAAGTTACGGAGGGTCCAGTCTTGTTGCTGCGATGGTCGCGGTGGGCATCCTGATCAACATCCACCGCCAGGGCGTCCATCTGACCTGGGATCAGCTACCCGTGATCCGCAGAAAGCGCCGCTGGACTCCGCAGTTGTAGATCAAAGGAAGATGGGCGTCCGATCGGAAGGTCGTCCTCAAACGACCCTGCGGCTGACAAGTTACAGACGGAAAGCAGACGGTGCTGACGCGCCGCGTTGATCTGCGCCGCCGTCTGCAGCCGCATCATCACAACTTTAAGCACGACGTATGTATGGGACGCACTCTGGACCGCAAACAAGAGCTGGCATGACTGCGGGAGGTGCCTGTGAATGTTTCCTGACCCTCGCCCGGCCCCGTTTCTTGTCAGCTATCGCCCCTGACCCGAATGGCACAGTTCTATGACCTCGCCCGAAAACCTTGGAATCAAGACCACCCCTGAGGGCATGGGCCTCAGGTTAAGCTAAAGAAGGCTATAAATTGGGCTGAAACGGAGACGTTTTTTTCGCAAAAGTTGGCCTGGGGACTCCCGATTTATGGTCAAAATCCCTTAACCTGACGCCCATGCCCTGAGGGACTCGTCTTGGCCCCGCCTCTCCTTCTCACCCCCGAAGACCCACGCGGCTTGACCTTCGTGGTGCTGGGGAATGCGCATGACCCCGTGATCGTGCAGAACTCCTGTCACCCTCACCACTTCATCTATCAGGCGCTCAAGCAATTCTCAGATGCAGCCCCCAAGTGGTGGCCCAACATTCTCAGAGAGTATGACTGCAAAGTGGTGCGGGGCCGGCTGAACACAGACCTCTAGGCGGAATTTCGAGAGCACTTTCAGCGTGACCACGGCTTCCCTCGTTACAGCGTCATCAGTGGTCGAACGTGGCCCGGCCTAATCCTCAAAGCCATCCCCTCTTTCAACGCCCTGGCCTTCTGGAATCAGCGGGACCAAGTCAGCGAAACGCACCTGCTCCGTGTGCGCGAGGCCTTCCGTCTGAACCAGCCAACCTACCTCGGCTTTGTCAGTGATATAGCCGGTTGGTTGTTAGATTTTCACTGCCGATAAGTCGAACACGATTTGAGACGGTCACGAGCCCAATTCTCAACTTCCCATGGCTCAGGCCAGAACTTGTAGTCCTGATCGGCAGGCACAATGACGCCATTCTCCTTTCCAGCATCGGGGTGCTGGATGAACCCAGATGGATGCTCGTACGGAAACCACTGAGTCGGAACACTGGCACCGAAAATACCGAGGGTTGGCCTGCCGAGCGCAGCGGCGATGTGCATCAATCCGGTATCGTTGGCCACAACCACAGATGCACCCGCCAATTCGGCCACCACTTCCTTGATGGGCCGCTTATGCAGGATCACGTCCTCATGCGCTGAAAGCGTTCGGTGGATATCATCTTCCTTTGGACCCAAAAACCAGACAATTTTCACACCGGTTTCTTTCATGCTCCGGGCCAGTCTCAGAAAGGAACCAAGAGGCCAGCGCTTGCCACGACATCCCGCTCCTGGCACAAGTGCCACTGTTGGAATATGAAGGCTTGCGGTGTCCCCGGAATGTTGCCGAAGTGAAGGAACATGAGAAATGTTGACGTGGGGGGCGACGTGCCGGACGATGGGATTGAATGCTTCCGTCGCCTGCGTTGTTGGGGTCCATTGTGGCAAGCACACAACTTCATCGTAGGACGCAAAACAGGAATGGTCCTGCCCGACATCGGGACCAATTCGACGCCCGGCCCTGATCTCCCGCATGACTTTCGTGGACCAGTCCATTCCTGCAAAATCCACCGCGAGTTCCCAAGGTTGTTGGGCATCATCGGCCCAATTTTCAAGAGCCAGCCATTGCCAGTGTGGAAGTTGCGTCTCCAGCAATTCCACGATCACTGATGGGGTGACCGCTGTGACTGGAGCGGGCGGGGAGCCAAGATCGAAGGCTTGAAGTGCTGGCAGACTGATGACCGAATCGCCGATCATGTCTGGAACCAGAACCAGAGTGCCGGACGCTGTCATGAGCTGCGGCGTTGTGATTCAGTGGCGGGTGAACGAGCCGGTGGGAAGCTCCGCAAGACTCGGGAAGCATAGCGGGCCATGTCCAGGTGGGGGTTGCCGCCACTGGAGAGGTAGGAATCGAAAAGGCATCCAGCCAGTTGCGGCCACGATACTTCGGATTCGACCATCCACGCGAGAGCGCGGAGGGTGTCATACCATCCCAGGAATTCCTTGTCCTGCCAGCTTGCGGGGCGTTCGTTGAGCGCCGCTTCGGATGTTGGAAGACCGGGCAAGAAACAATACTCAAAATCAACCTGTGTGCCGTCGAGAAACAAATTGTGGGGACTGGCCGCATAATTGTGCCCACCTGCTGAATGAAGCCGCCCTAAATCTGTTCCGAGGAGTGTAGCCATCGCGAAAAGGTAGTCTGAGGCCGTGCTCGAACGTGTTGCTGCAAATGCTTGGCCGAGCGTCTCTCTTCGTTCGGTATCGTTCATTAGTGATAGGTCACAGACTCGATACGGAAAGCTGCAACTGTAAACGAACAATGCCGGACGAGCTGGTTTACCATCCAGTCCGATCACAGCACTTGCTTGGATAGGTGCGGGGCCATATGGATCAAGTAACTCCTCATACTCCCAAATGGCCAGGGGTGTGATTGTTCGCAGTCCTATCTTGTGCAAAGCGCAAGCGGCATCACGCTCATGTTTTGCGCTCGCCAGTGGGAAGATGCCGAGATTGCCGAGTTCACCTGACCATCCTGCCGCGAGTCCGTTGGTCCAACCCAGGCCTTTGGCAAAGACATCCATTTCATCGCCCCCCGCATCGGAGTGGGTGCCCAAGAAGGCGCTGCGACCATGCTGGTAGCTGGTGGACGCATTCAAACCACCGCGAACTATCCCGCGAGCGCCAGCATACGCGCCGACAATGACAGGCGCTCGCAATAACTCACAATCTGGCAAGGTTTCGGATTTCCATACCAGCCTGCCTTTGGTGATTTGTAGGGACAGGTTCCTGAAACCTGCGAGCCGGATGTTTTTCATGAAAGTGAAAGCAGGAGTGTCCTTGACGGGCACCCCTGCCTGCAATGCTTGAAGCTGCCTTCTGCGTCGTCTCAGCTCCCGCGGTAGTTGATGCCGCAGTCGCTGGTGGTGCTCTTGGAGCAGCCAGCACGCACCACTGTGTCCACATGGAACACTTTGGCATAGCCGAGCTGCCGCGCGGGAACAGTTTTGATTTGATTGCTCTTCGAGGTCTTCTCCTTGAGAGGAGGTGGTTCCATCAATGTGCTCATTGAGTTTGTAGTCTGTTTGTTTGCTTGCAGCCTTGTTTGGGTTCCATGTCGGTGGCCGCCTTTGCCGTCATGAAAAATCATCTGGGTGCGGCGGGCACACCATCAGGGCGAGGAATACGCTCAAGTTCAAAGACCGGCAGAAGCTCATAGAAAGCTCCGATGGCTGCGGCTGTCCTCTGCGTCCCCCGCTGCAATTCAAGGTTGCCCTGTAATTCAAAGGACACGCCAAGTTCATTCGAGGCACAACCCCCACTAGATCCGCAGGTGCCGCAGCCACCGCAGCCAAGACTTTCCAAAGCGGCCTGCCGAGGCGAAAAGCCAGTGCCACGACTGGTTTCTTCTGGGGCCAGCACTGGATCAGTCGCTGGCAGGCGTCCGAAGTCGCGATCCACGCCGAGTTGGTCGGCAATACTCTCGCGGGTTTCACCGCGAGAAAGTAATCCTGCGGCCAACATCCGTGCCGTGGCCATCCGGCAGTTGGTGCTGGATGGAGCCAGCGGATCTCCATGCTCCAGCATAGCAAGGCCAGGGCATTTTTGGCACCAGAGGCACCTGTCATGGGCTCCGCATTCGTGGTAATCTTTGAGCGTGATCTGCTGCCAGCGGGAAAGAACGTCACCCGTGTCCAGCGAACCCGGAGCTGACACTTGACTGCGCGCCTGTCCCCGACGGTGGACGCGAGAATTGTTCCACACCTTTTCAAGACCGTCATCTCGAAGCGTGCCACAGGGAATCGGCAACGAGCTGCAAGGCAGAATCGTGCCTTCTGGGTCAATGGACATGGCTCCCACGCCCGCCCCACAAACAGTCGCGTGCGGATCGCGCTGGATGTAATGGAAGCCTTCCTCAACAGACCCCACATAAAGCGGCGAGCCTGGAGTTGCAGCCATCACTACAAGCTCGGCTGGGTTCTGTGCGGCTAGTGCCAGCGGTGCGGAAGCGCCATCAGCCGCCGCCGACATTCCCATGTCGATCTCTGGCCCCGCTCCAAGCGTTTCGGCCAGTTCATGCACAAGTGAATGGGAACGGACCGTATGATTCATCTGAATAGACTTCAGATAGGTGCGGATGCCATGTTGTCGGAGCAAAGCCAGAGCTTCTACGCTTCGCCCGAATGAACCAGGAATTCTGGTGATCTGGTCATGCACGGTGGGTTCAGCACTGTAAACACTGATGCTGACCGTTGAAGGATACAACTGGGCGAGCCGCTGCACCGACTCTGAGTTAAGCTTGAGGCCGTTGGTATAGATGTTCACAGAGAATCCTAGGCGGCGTGCCTCTGCCATGATCTCCCAGAAATCACGCCGCAGCATCGGCTCCCCGCCGCTCAGTGTGAGGCGGAACACACCGAGGTCGCGCATTTGTCCCAATGCGGCAAAGACCTCCCCGGTGTCCAACTCGTTTGTGTCACGCTCCGCCTTTTCGTGGGGAAGGTGAGCGGCACCGGGATTGTAGCAATGAACGCACCGTTCATTGCACCGCCATGTAATTTCCCAGTGGATAGAATACAAGAATCCGTGATCGGTGGCCCACTCCATGAACTCCCGGAGGTGGGCGTCCGCTGTCGATTCCTCGAAGGCCATCGGTTTCGGCGGTGGTTCCGGCGTGGGGCGACTTGCTCCATCGTTGGCTGCTGGTTCAACGCCAGTGACCAACCCGTCGGCTTCGAGTTGACCGATAAAGTCAGCCAAGGACTCGCCCACGCCGATAGAGTCAGCCATCAATTGCAACTCCTCACGATTAGCACCGGCTTCAAGGCGGTTCCACAGCAGGGCAGCTTCTTCTTCCAAGATGAATGCCCGATGCAGACATTCGTTGTAGATCAGCGCCCGGGGCATCTGCTGCCCTTGGAGGGACGCCGGAGGCAGATAGCTCCTGAAGCTCGTCTAAGGAGAGGGCATTAACTTCACTGTATGCATAGAAATCTCGGACTCGTGCGCATGGTTGTGTCAACGACTTGCGGGAAATGGGTGAGAGAGGTTTCCCCATGAACATGGAGCACGTCCAGGTGTATCAACTGATACACTGCCGTCAAACGCTTTCGTCTCTTATGAGACGAGAGTGGCAGCTTCCCATATCTCGGAGGAACTCGTCGCGTTGATTGTGGAGATCCTCCGTGAAAAACGCGAGGGGATGGTGCTGTCCAAGAAGAAGCTCGCGGCCGCTTCCGGCGTGACTCGCACGGCCATCATCCTGATGGAAGGCCGTCAGCGGTCGCCCTCTTTGGGGCTTGCGATTCGTATTGCCAATGGCATCGGGATTCCGTTTTCCAGGATCGTTGCGGAGGCCGAAAAGCGGTTGGCGACGAAGCTTGCACTTAAACCCCGCTCTTCGCCCCCCCTCACCCACCAAAGTCGGGGAGGTGACAGCATGGTTCATGGTCCGCCTTCATGGCGGATTCGCAATCCTCAGCGGAAATCTACAGCGCCTTGCGGATGGCTTCTGCCTGAGGCTTTGCTACCACAACGTCTGCCGCCGCAGATGCACCGCAGACTGCGCAGCAGGAAGGGGTCAGGGGTCGATAGTTGACAGAGATGGCTGAACAAGCCTTTGAAGTTCTCGAATCGCGCCGAACCCAAGCAGCCGGGTTCAACATTGAAGGCATGACCGAATGACCTGGAATCGTCCGCAGCGGCCGACAGGCCCGTTTTTACCTGACCCACGCTCTACGACGCTGATGAACCCACATCCCTTATGGAGCAGGTGACAGAGCAGAGACACTGACACTGGCTGCTTGAACATGGGCGTGACCACTGCTTTGCTGCCGAACAAGGGCTTGCCGCTGCCTTTCGTAAGTTACGGAGGGTCCAGTCTCGTCGCCGCGATGGTCGCGGTGGGCATCCTGATCAACATCCACCGCCAGGGCGTCCATCTGACCTGGGATCAACTACCCGTGATCCGCAGAAAGCGCCGCTGGACTCCACAGCTTTAGCCTTTTGCATCTCAGTGAAACAGAAAAATTCGAAGTCCATCCATGTGCTTATCGCATGCGGTGGCACCGGGGGGCATTTGTTCCCCGGCATTGCCGTCGGTGAGGTTTTGGCCTCACGCGGTCACGACGTCACCCTGCTCATCAGCGAAAAGAAAATCGACTCCCTGGCCGCCTCCGGGCACAAGGAGCTGCGCTTTGAGAAAATGCCGTTCCTGGCCATGCCGAAGCCGTGGTCGCCGAAAATGATCGGTTTTCTCAAGGGGCTGTGGCAGGGCACGAAGGCCTGTCGTAAGCTCATCCGCGACCGTGAGGTCGATGTGGTGCTCGGCATGGGCGGGTTCACCTCCTTCGCACCGTTGTATGCCGGACGCAA
>JAYVIO010000025.1:0-6313 GCA_043770175.1 Verrucomicrobiales bacterium
ATTCTACTTCGACAAGGAGACAAGCCTCCTTCACCGCCTCGACTGGCGTGCCGACTTCTACCGCTTCAGCGACTGGAAGGAGCACGACGGCCTGCGCTAGGCCGCCAAGACGATCATCTTCAAGGTGAAGGATAACAAACCATGGTTCTTCCACGAAGTCACCGAACTCGAACGCCTCGCCCAACTGCCTGAAGGCCTCGCGAAGCCATGAAAGCTGCGCTGTTTCTGCTGTTCGCCGGTTTTGTGTCTGCGGATGAAATTATCGTGCGTGATGCCGATTCACTGCGGACGGCGCTGCGCGATCTCAAACCCGGCACCACACTCAAACTCGCTCCCGGCGACTATCCCGGCGGTCACTCAGTTGGCGGCGTCGAAAAACTCACCATCGAAGCCCTCGATCCCAAAAATCCGCCGCATTTCAAAGGCGGCGGCAACGCATGGCACTTCTCCCGCTGCAACAACCTCACCTTGCGCAACCTGCGCCTCAGCGGCCAAACCGGCAACGGTCTCAACCTCGACGACGGCGGCGACCTGGCGAATCTCGCCACCGGTATCACGATTGAGCACATCGAGATCAGCGACATCGGCCCCAAGGGCAATCACGACGGCATCAAGTGCTCTGGTCTCGACAAGTTGACGATCCGTGACTGCACCATCACCGGTTGGGGCGGTCAGGGGATCGACTTCGTCGGATGCCATCAGTCGTTGATTACAGGCTGCCGGTTCATCGGCAAAGAAGGCTTCACCGCCAGCGCCGGTGTTCAGCTTAAAGGTGGCACGAGCGATGTGACCGTCGAGAAATGTCATTTCACCAACGCTGGTGAGCGTCCCATCAACATCGGTGGCTCCACCGGCCTCGAATACTTCCGACCGCAGGGCGCGAAGTATGAGGCTGCCCGTCTCATCGTGCGTGGCAATGTCATTGAAGGCAGCATGTGCGCAGCCGCGTTTGTCGGTGTCGATGGTGCGGAGTTTACTGGCAACGCCATCCACTTTCCCACGAAATGGATCTTCCGCATTCTCCAGGAGACCAAAGAACCCGGCTTCGTGCCGTGCCGCAACGTCCTCATCAAAGATAACCGTATCGTCTTCCTTCGTTCGCAGGTTCAAATCGAAATCAGCATCGGGGGCGATACAGCATCTGAGACCTTTCTCTTTGAGAACAACCGCTGGTTTGCCGAAGACAAGCCTCAAGCTTCGTAGCCGAAGCTGCCGAGTGATGAGAAAGCCGGTATTTACGGCAGTGATCCTCGTTGAGATCACCCAAGACATCCGCCAGACAGCCGTGCTAGTTTAACAACATGAAAACGCTTCTGACCTGCCTCCTTCTGCTCGTGCTTGGGGTGCGTTTAGTGTTTCCCGCTGTTCCTGCGGAAGATCAGGCCATTTACGACTGGTATGACACGCTCGGCTATCCTGTCGTTACAAAGCTCCGCTGGGCGGGTGTCCGCGTCAAAAGCGCCACGTTGGACCTGGGTTTCACCAAGCGGCTCCGTGGTTTCGTCGTGAAGGAGGAGAAGGGGGAATTCACTCTTTTCATGCCCAGCATGAAGTTGATCGAGCTGCACAGATCCCAGGATCTGGATGGCGAGACAGCCGAGTTCGAATGGGAGCCGCGTGATCTGGCAGTGGATGTGAGAGAGCGTCTCGAAAAACTCCGCCATCCCAAGGACGACGACCGTTGGGATTTTTATGGCGACCGGCTTTCCCAGCAGGGGCAGCTCGTCGTGCTGGCGCGGGCGTTGACTGCTCGAGGGGAGCATGAACTCGCCACCGAGGCGCTCGAAGAGGCACGCAAACAGCCCATGCCGTATCGTCCGAACCGGTCAATTCCGAAAGCCCCAAGTTTTCGTGGGCAGTTGGAGACCGCGTTTGGTGATGCGGAGATGTGGCGGCTGATCCTCCGGTTTGGCGGCGCGGGGGAGACGGACTGGTTTTCTTTTTCAGGCACACTCCCGGACCGCGCCACGCTTCTCGGCCTATGTGAGCGCATCATCCGCCTGTTCCCTTCGAGTGAGCACATGCCACAGGCGAAGGAGACTTCCGCCATGCTGCGGCAGATGATCGCCGAAGACGCGGCGCATGCCCAGGTCAGTGACCAACAACTCGCCAGCATGCCTGTGAAGGAGCGAGTGGCAGATCTCATCTTTCGCCTCCGCGATCAAAATGGCTACCAGCAGAGTCAGCCCGGCGCGTGCGACATCTTTTACAACTGGGGGCAGAATAAAGACACCTCAGCGGCTCACCAGTTGGTTCAGATTGGCTACGACGCCGTGCCGCAGCTTATTGAAGCCGTCACAGACACCCGTTTCAGCCGTTCAGTCGGCCACCACAGGAATTTCTATTTTTCCCATTTTGTTCTCACGGTGGGTGACTGTGCTGAAGCCATCCTGAGCCGCATCGCCGGCCGAGGTTTTAACGTGCGCAGCAACACAGCCGGCCAGATGTCCAAGGAGGAGGCTGCCAAATCAACGAAGCAGGAAATAACGAACTGGTGGGAGGACGCGAACAAAAAGGGCCTTTTGCCGCACCCAATGGAATAAACGTGGAGCAGCAAGCCGTTTGCTCCTCGCTATGCACTTCCGACCAATTGCCGTATTCTCGCTGCTTTTCCTCACACCCGCTTTCGCTCAAACCAAGCTGCAAAAAGCCGACGTCACGCTGACGCCACCGAAGAATCTCAAAACGAAGCTCCCGCCGGGCTACACGATTCCCATCGTGGACATCAGCGCGGAGAAAGAACTGCAGGTCATCGTGGATCGCGAGGCGGGGCAGTATCTCGGTCATCCGACGACGGTGCTGCTGGAGGACAATAAAACGATGCTCACGGTTTATCCTAAAGGGCATGGACGCGGAGCCATTGTTTACAAGCGCAGCAATGACGCGGGGCTGACTTGGAGTGAGCGTTTGCCGACGCCGAAGAACTGGGAAACTTCGCTGGAGGTGCCCACGCTGCATCGCGTGGTCGATGCAGCAGGAAAGAAGCGCATCATCATGTTCAGCGGCCTCTATCCAATCCGCATGGCCGTCACGGAAGACGATGGCGCGAACTGGAGCGAGTTGAAGCCCATCGGCGACTTCGGTGGCGTGGTCACGATGGCTACCGTGATCGATTTAAAGACACCGGGCCACTACCTGGCCTTCTTCCACGACGACGGCCGCTTCATCCGTGGCGGCGACGTGGAGAAATATCGCATCAAAAGCCCGCACGCGCCGGATTACAGCTCTTCGACCGCCAAGCCGTGGCGCTTCTGGGTTTACACCACGCTTTCCAAAGACGGCGGCCTCACCTGGAGCGTGCCCGCGCCCATCGCCATGCTGCCGGATGCGAATCTCTGCGAACCAGGCGCTCTTCGCTCTCCCGATGGCAAACAGATCGCCGTGCTGCTGCGCGAGAACAGCCGGAAGTACAATTCCTTCATCATCTTCTCCAACGACGAAGGCCTGAGCTGGAGCGAACCCAAAGAACTCCCCGCCGCACTCACGGGCGACCGCCACGTCGCAAAGTATGCGCCGGATGGCCGTCTCTTCATCAGCTTCCGCGACACCACTCACGTCAGCCCGACGAAAGGCGACTGGGTCGGCTGGGTGGGCCAATACGACGACATCGTGAACGGCAGCGAAGGCCAGTATCGTATCCGCATCATGGATAACACCAAAGGTCAGGACACCACCTACCCCGGCGTCGAACTCCTGCCCGACGGCACCATCGTCACCACGACTTACGGTCACTGGACGGCGGGTGAAGAGGCTTACGTTGTCAGCGTGCGATTTAAACTGGATGAACTCGATGCCAAACTTCGCAAGTAATCGCCGCCGTTTTCTCGCCGGACTGCCAGCGCTCGGTTGGATCTCTGCGTATGCGGTGAGCGAGCAGCCGCTCGAACACATCGTCTTCGGCTCCTGCCTCGACACACATGAGCATCCCATGCTCGACCGCACGCTCACGTTGCCACGTGATTTGTTCATTTTCATGGGCGACAACATCTATGCCGACAAAGGCGGCATTCCGATGATGCAGGAAAAGTACACGCTGCTGAAAAGCAGCCGCTTCTTCCAAGGCCTGAAAAACAAACCCATCCTCGCGACGTGGGACGATCACGATTTCGGCGAGAACGATGGCGGCTCCGGCTACGCGCACAAAATCGAGGCGCAGGTCGAGTTCTGGAACTGGCTCGATGAACCCGCGAACTCACCGCGTCGTCAGCAGGGAGGCGTTTATCATTCTCAGACCTTTGGGCCAACTGGACAGCGTGCGCAGATCATCCTGCTCGACACACGCTACTTTCGCAGCCCGATGAAGAAGGTGGCGAAGGATAAGGCCATGCTCGGCGGCGCTGCGGTGCCGACGGATGATGAATCCACCACCATCCTCGGCGCGGCGCAGTGGGCGTGGCTCGAAAAAATGCTCCAAGAGCCTGCGGAACTGCGAATCATCGTCTCCAGCATCCAATTCGCCCCCGAAGCCCATGGCGGCGAATGCTGGGCGAATTTCCCGCACGAGCAGCAGCGCCTGCTGAGCCTGCTCAAAGGCCAAAAAGTCCTCGTTTTGAGCGGCGACCGGCATTGGTGCGAGTTTTCGAAGAACGGCGTCTTTGACTTCACCTCCAGTTCGATGACCAAAAAGCACCCGCGCGGCACGCCCACGCCTAACAAGCATCGTATCGTGCCCAAAACTTACCACTTGCCGAATGTGGGCCATTTGCACATCGATTGGGAAGCCTCCATCATCACCGCAAGAGTCATTGCCGATGACGGCGAGGCGAAGATCACGCATCAAGCGGCGTTCACTGATCTGTTAGTCCGCTAAAGCATGCGCCTCTTCATTTCATTTACGCTCCTTTCCACTCTAGGTGTCCTCGCTGCGGAAAAAAGCATCGAGTTCAATCGCGACATCCGTCCGATCCTTGCCTCGAAGTGTTACGCCTGCCACGGTCCCGATGAAGACAAGCGTGAGGCCGATCTGCGGCTCGATGTGCGTGCTGAGGCGGTGAAGGAAGCGATCAAGCCCGGCAAGCCCGATGGCAGCGAGTTTTGGAAACGCATCTCCACCACTGATCCTGATGATGTGATGCCGCCGCCATCGTCGCCCAAGCAGCTCACAAAAACCGAGCGCGATCTGTTTCGTCGCTGGATTGCGGAAGGGGCCGAATATCAGGATCACTGGGCCTTTGCGCCGATCAAACGGCCGCCAGTGCCAAGGAGGGACGCTTTCCAAGCGCCCACGGCCGCTGAAAACCGCCGCTCCTTGAATCCCATCGACGCCTTCATCGAGGAAAAACTCGCTACAACCGGCCTGCAGCCCACCCCGCGTGCGAATGCCGCCACACTCATCCGCCGGCTCTATCTTGATCTCATCGGCCTTCCTCCCCCATCGGACATATCTGTCCCATTTGACCTATCAGAAGAAGCCTACGCCGCCCTCGTGGACCGACTCCTCGCTTCACCCAACTTCGGCGAACGCTGGGCACGGCACTGGCTCGACATGGCACGCTACGCCGACAGCAACGGCTTCCTCGGCGATGGCCTGCGCCCGAATGCTTACCGTTATCGCGACTGGGTCATCAGCGCGATCAACCGCGACCTGTCTTTTGATCAATTCACCATCGAGCAAATTGCCGGCGACCTGCTGCCCAATCCCACACGCGAGCGAATCGCCGCCACCGGTTTTCATCGCAATGCCGCGCTCAACACGGAGGCGGGCCTCGACAAAGAAGAAGCGCGTTTCCAAAACCTCGCTGACCGCACCAACACCACCGGTCGCGTCTGGATGGGTCTTACGATCGGTTGTGCGCAGTGCCACACGCACAAATATGACCCCATCACCATCCGCGATTACTACAGCTTCTACGCCTTCTTCGACAACACGGAGGATCGCGACGAGCCGACATCCAAAGCCCCCGTGCTTGCTGAAGTGATCAAAGATCGCCGACAAACATACGTCCACATGGCCGGGGACTACACCCGCCGAGGCCCGGATGTCGTGCCCGCCACGCTGTCTGCGCTGCCTGTTCAAAGTGGTCCCTCACGCCTCGATCTCGCGAAGTGGCTCGTCTCGCCGCAGAATCCGCTCACCGCCCGCGTGGCCGTGAATCACTTCTGGAGCAAGCTCTTCGGCACCGGCCTCGTGCGCACGCCCGACGACTTCGGCACCAGTGGCGAGTCGCCTTCGCATCCCGCACTGCTCGATTGGCTCGCCAGCGAGTTCATGCGCCAGGGCTGGAGTCGCAAACAGCTCATCAAGCTCATCGTGACGAGCGAGACGTATCGGCAGGATGCAAGGATCGGTGCTTTCCAAGCGCCGACGGCGGCA
>JAYVIO010000026.1:0-6310 GCA_043770175.1 Verrucomicrobiales bacterium
CGCACGAGCGCCAGTTCCGTCGTGTCCTGCAACGAAAGCCCCAGCACCTCAATGCGGTGATCGGTCAGCAGCTTGACCAGGGCCATGAGCGCGCCAACGCGGTTGTGCAGAAACACGGACAGATGCCGCACCGGCGTGCCTACGGGGGTGGTGGTTTCGGAATGAGCCTTGGGCTTGGAGGTGATCATAATTGGCTAGCCTGCGGGTCCGGTGGCGGAACGACGGTCGTCAAACAAAGTCACGCGCAGCGGAATGCTGGCCAGAGTTTCGGCCTGGTGCTGCACCAGCCAGCGGAACAAGCCCTGGCGCTCAAACTTCACGCGCTGGATCGTGTACACGATGTTGCGGGAAACAAACGGGATGAAGGCGGATGGAAACGTCACCTCCAGCGCACAGGGCATGGGCGGCAGGCATTCGTTGCCGTCGGGATCGATGCAGCGGATCACAAATTCATGCCGACCCGCATCTTCGGCCTGAAAAATCGCCCGCACGGCGATGGAGCATTGCGGATGCACCACCGGAAAGTTCTGGGCACACAGCGTATCGAAGGCCCCTTGAATGCACAGCTTGCCCTGATAATCGGCGGCGAAATCGCACACGGTGGCAAGCTGGATGTTCATCGGGGAATGCAGAGAACTTCGCATTAGCGGCCAAACAGCCGTTTGAAAAAGCCGCCAATGGTTTTTTTCGGCGGCGGGGGAGGAGGCGCGGGAGCCACCTGCACCTTTTCGACCGGAGCCGACTCATCCTCATCATCTTGGACGAACTTTGCCTTCGGAACGTCCTTCATTGCGAGCAGCATCGGATCGTCCGCCGGGGCTTTCTCAAAGATGTTGGTGAAAACTTCACGCACGATCGGCGCGGCTTTTTTGCCACCGCTGACGTCTTCGCCCGGCTCACCTTCATAGACGACGGCGAAGGCGAACATCGGCTTCCCGGCAGGCAGGAAACCGGTGAACCAGGCAAGATTTTGATCCTTGGCGATCTTCCACTGCGCGGTGCCGGTCTTGCCGGCGATCTCGGCCTGCTTGATCGCGGCATTATGCCCGGTGCCGCCACTGCCGTTCACCACCGCCACCATGCCGTTGATCACGGCCTGACGATGCTCAGGATTCAAGTCGATGCGCTTGCGATCCTTCGGCTCGTAGGCCATCACCACGCGATCTGCCATGTCTTGGATTTGCAGCACCAGCCGTGGCTGTGGAATGCGCATGCCATCCCCAAGACCCGACATGCATTGGCATACCTGCAACGGCGTCGCCAGCACCCGCCCCTGACCAATGGCCATGTTCGCCAGATCACCGCCTTGGATCTTGCCGCCGAGGTGCTGCTGCGTCCATGGGTTCGTCTGCACGAAGCCTACCCCCTCCGCCTTGAGCGGAATGCCCGTGCGTTCGCCGAAACCAAGCCGCACCGCCATGTTAGCGATGTAATCCGCGCCAGATTCGAGAGCGGCACGATAGAACCAGGTGTTGCAGGAGCGCTTGATGGCGGTGACAACGTTCATCGAACCCTCGCCCTCTTTGTTCCAGTTCTTGAACACGCGGTTGCCAATCTCCAGCGCATTCGGGCAGTCAAAGTAGGTCTTTGCATCCACCTTGCCGCTGTCGAGAGCGCCGAGCGCCGTGACGATCTTGAACGTCGAAGCCGGCGGATATTCGCCGCGGAAGGAACGCGGGAAAAGCGGCATGTGCGGGTCTTTCGTCAGTTCCTCATAGCGCTTGGCACGGATGCCCGGCACGAACTCGTTGAGATCAAAGCCGGGATTCGAGGCCATCGCCAAGATGTCGCCGTTGGTCACATCCATGATCACCATCGCACCGCCGGTGGTGTGTTTTTTGAGGGCGTTTTCCGCGTACTTTTGGAAGTGGTAGTCAATGGACAGCACCACATTGTGACCCGGACTCGGCGTGCGGCGCACGTCCTCAGAGAGACGCTTTCCATCCGGACTGAACAGCACGTTCACAATGCCAGGCTGGCCTTTCAGATCGCTGTCGAACGCGGTCTCGATGCCTTCGCGGCCTTCCATCTCCTCAAACACCGGATCACCATCCACAATCGGCCCGGTGGGCAGCGGACGGGTCTTGCCAGTGTAACCGACGATGTGGCAGGCGGTGCCGCCCTGCGGGTAATGCCGTAAATAAGCCGGCTGAATCACCAAACTCTGTCCCAGCAGCGGCTTGAGTTTCTCCTCCATATCCGGCGTGATCTCCACATTCAGCCCCTCCTCCACCGAAAACACCAGTGGCAGCCAGCGGCGGTGCTTATAGTGCAGCAGCACCCGCTCATCACTCAGCGACCACGTCTTGCCCAGCACCTGGTTCACCTTGTCGATGGTCGATTTCGCAAACGCAGTGATCTGCGCGTCGCTGGCGCCTTCCATGTAAGGCATCACCAGCGCGAGGTAGTTCGCCGCCCGGTTCTGCGCAAACGGGATCCCATGACGGTCCACGATCTGCCCGCGTGGCGCCGGCACGCTCAGTGTCAGCGCGCGTGCCTCACGCTGCGTCTGCCATGAGGCGTTGAGATCCTGCTTCACCGGCTCGGCAGGTTTTTCCACCTTCGGCTTCTCCACCTCCACCACCGGCTGCGCTTTGAGCACCACCTGGGCCGGGACTTGGCAGGTCAGCAGCGCCAGAACAAAAAAGCCCGCCGCCATGAACCGGCCAAGCGGACGCTGCATCATCAAAACGAACGGCTGTGAGGTCATGGGTGTAAATACAAACGCCGGGCGGCAACCAACGCCCCGGCAGACGCGCAATCATGCGACCCCACACGCACGGCGTCAAGCCGGAGGTCTGGGGCTCATAATTTCGCGATCAGGCAAATAGACATTGCACTGCCACCCCACTTTTGCTGGAATCACGCCTCATTTCTAAATCCAACCAACACTCCATGAGCCAGTCCTCCTCCGGCAAAGCCGACATGAAACTCTTCTGGGCCTGCTTCATCGCCCTTGTCGCCACCTCCTTCGTCTTCGGCGTGCGGGCCAACACGATCGGCATGCTGCAGGACAGCTTCAATCTCTCCGAATCGCAAAAAGGAGCCATCAACGGCGCGGGGATGTGGCCCTTTGCCTTGAGCATCATCTTCTTCAGTTTGATCATTGACCGCATCGGCTACAAAACAGTCGCGCTCATTGCCGTCGCCTGTCATGTCGTGTCGCTGGTGCTCACGCTGCGAGCTTCCGGCTTTCAGGATTTTTATTGGAGCTCCCTGCTCGTCGCCGTGGCAAACGGCACCGTCGAATCCTTCATCAATCCGGTCGTCGCCACGATCTTCAGCAAGAACAAGTCGAAGTGGCTGAACATCCTCCATGCCGGCTGGCCTGCCGGTCTGGCCCTCGGAGCACTGTTTTGCGCCCTGCTGCCGGACACGAAGCTCTTCTTCAATGCCGTCTGGCAGTTCCGTTTCGCCCTTTGCTTCATCCCGGTCGTGCTCTACGCCCTGCTCATCCTGCCACGCACTTTCCCGGTCAATGAACGCGTCGCCGCCGGTGTCAGCTATCGTGACATGCTCAAGGAAGTCGGAGCGGTTGGCTTCTTCATCATCGGTTCGCTCGTGTACTTCGCCGTCATGCAGATGCTGGGGCATGAGGCCTCGCTGCGGGACTCCCTCATCGTCGGTTCGGTGCTTGGCGTCGCCGCAGGGGCCTACACGCATTCGCTGGGCAACTGGCTTTTCATCATCGTCCTCATCACCATCGGCCCTCTCGCCACCACCGAACTCGGCACCGACGGCTGGATGCCTGAGCTGCTCAAACTCAGCGGTCCCGACTTCCCAAACTTCGCCACCTGGATCTTCGTCTATGTCTCCGTCATCATGACCGTGCTGCGCTTCTACGCCGGGCCGATCATCCACAAGTTCTCTCCCATCGGTCTGCTCGTCATCAGTGCCGCCATTGCAATCACCGGCCTGATCCTGCTCTCGAATGCCACCGGCTGGGCCATCCTCGCCGCCGCCTCCGTCTACGCCCTCGGCAAAACCTTCCTGTGGAGCACCACGCTCGGTCTCACTTCCGAGCAGTTCCCCAAAGGCGGAGCCCTCACCCTCAACGGCGTCTCCGCCGTCGGCGTCCTCTTCCTTGGCGTGCTCGGCAGCCCTTACATAGGCTACAAACAGGATCTCGACATGGACAAGCGTCTCTCTGTCGCCGAACACAGCGCTCTGTATGCCCAGGTCAAAGGCGAGGCTAAACCCGGCATCTTCGGCAGCGCCCCCACGCTTGATCAGAAAAAAATCAAAGCCCTGCCCGCGGCACAGACTCAGGAACTCGAAACCGTCCAGGCCGCCAGTAAACGCAGCGTCTTCACCACCATCGCGCTCCTGCCCGGCTTCATGCTGGCCTGCTACCTCGGCCTCTTCGCTTATTTCCGCAGCAAGGGCGGCTACAAGCCCGTCGATCTCGCTGCTTCTCACTAATAAGAATACTTTTTTCTTGTCGCATTGAAGCGCGGCACCTAAAACACGCCCTTTCCCGACAACCACACCAACCAACATCCAACACACTCCCTCCCCTCTATGAGCGAAAACAATCGAATGAGACTTCTCTGGGCCGGCTTCATGGCCATCCTCGCGGCCGGCGTCGGCTTTGCCGTCCGTGGCGGCATCTTTGACAACTGGGCCAAGGAATTCGGCTTCACCGGCGCTCAGCTCGGTGCCATTGGCGGCATGGGCTTCAATGGCTTCTGCTTTGGCATCATCCTCGGTGGCGTGGTGGTGGACAAAATCGGCTACGGCAAGCTCATCGTGCTGGCCTTCCTGCTGCACGTCGCCTCGGCGCTCATCACCTTCACCGCCAGCGGTGGCAACGCCTTTATGGTGCTCTCGCTCGGCATGTTCATCTTCGCCTTCGCCAACGGCGCTCTCGAAGCCGTGGCCAACCCGCTCGTCGCCACGCTGTTCCCGGAAAACCGCACGCATTACCTCAACATCCTGCACGCCTCCTGGCCTGCCGGGATGGTGATCGGCGTGATCATCGGCTGGTTCCTCGACGACAAGATGGAGATCAACTGGCGCATTCAGCTCGCGCTATACCTCATCCCGACCGTGATCTACGGCCTCATGTTCATGGGCCAAAAGTTCCCGCAGTCCGCTGCAGCGGCGAAGGGCGTCAGCTTTGGCAACATGCTCAAAGACGTGGGCATCTTGGGTGGTGCAGTCGCCTGCTTCCTCCTGTCCTTCTTTGCGGAAGGATTCTTCAAAGACGTGATCGGCCTGGCCCCGGATCTGGCCAAGAACGTCGGCTACGGCGTCGGCGGCGCTCTGCTCATTGGCGTGGGTATCATCACCAAGTTCTCCCTCGGCTCCTTGGTTCTGTTCATTCTCTTCATCGCCCACGCTCTCGTTGGAGCGGTGGAACTCGGCACGGACGGCTGGATTCAGAACATCACCGGCAACCTGTTCACACCTGAGCAGGGTAAGGCGCTCTTCCTCTGGACCTCCGCCATCATGTTCGGCCTGCGCTTCTGCGCTCACTGGATTGAGAAGACCCTCAAGCTATCCCCCGTGGGCCTGCTCTTCGTCTGCTCGGCGCTCGCTGCTGGTGGCCTGACGCTTGCCGCAACCATGAACTCGTTCACCACGGCGCTCATCGCCCTCGGCATCTATGCCTTCGGTAAGACCTTCTTCTGGCCAACGATGCTCGCTGTCGCCTCAGACCGCTTCCCGCGCACGGGCGCTGTCGCCATCTCGATCATGGGCGGCATCGGCATGCTCTCCGCCGGCATCATCGGTGGCCCAGGTCTCGGCTACATGAAGGACCGCTTCGCCGGTGAAGAACTCAAGTCGAAGAACCCGGCCCTCTACGAAACCTACAAGGCCGCCACGCCGAGCAAGTTCCTCAACCTGGAGGCCTCCGCCGCCATCGGTCTCGATGGCAAGAAGCTCTCCGAAGCCAAGGAAGCCAAGGAAAAGACTCCAGATCAGCAGGCCGTCGTGGCCGCCGACCAACAGGGCGACCGCAAGACCCTGAAGTTCGACGCCTACATCCCGGCCACCATGGCCGCGATCTACCTCCTCCTGCTGCTCTACTTCAAGGCCATCGGTGGCTACAAGCCGATTACCATCGACGAAGAGATCGCTGCCGAGAAGTAATTCCCGGCCCTCCACCTCCCCACGCGGCGTCCCCTCACCGGGACGCCGTTTTTATTTTCACGCTTGCAGCCAACTTGAAACGTTGAACCTTGAACCTGAAACTTATCCCCATGCCCACCTACGTTTACGAAACCATCCCCCAGTTTGAAGGCGAACCCACCAAACGCCTCGAAATCCGCCAGAGCATGAAAGACGCCGCGCTCACGCAGCATCC
>JAYVIO010000027.1:0-18821 GCA_043770175.1 Verrucomicrobiales bacterium
AAGAGCGGCGTCTTTGAAAACAACGTGCTGCATGGCGAAGGCACGCGTGCGCTCATGCAGTTTGGCTACGCGGACGGGCTGATCATTCGCGGCAACACCATCCACGCGGCCGGCATCGAAGGCCCCGGCATCTACGTCTGGGGTACCTCGCGCTACAACCCCGCCCCGTCAAAGAACATCACCATCGAGAACAACACGCTGGAGCTGGCCGGACAGCCCATTGCGCTCAATGGCGTGATCGGTGCCACGGTGCGCGGCAACACGATCATCCGCAGCAAGGCAGCCACCATCGTCGAAACCAAACGCGGCGAGGCGGTCACCCTCGAGAGCGGTGGCGGAGAAAGAAAGCCCGCCCTCGGTGCGAAGTGACTCGGCATGAAGACCGCTTCGCTCCTTTCCCTTTGCCTCAGTCTACTGACGGCCGCGCCCGTTTTCGCCACGCCAAGCCTCCTCATGGCGGCAAAAGGACAGGCGCTCGCCCCCGTTTTGATCTCCACGAAGGCCTCAGAGCAGACAAAAGCTGTCGCGAATGAGTTGGCTTCGTATCTCAAGCAGATTTCGGGCGCTCCCATCGAGGTGGAAACAGAGAAACCAGGCGAAGAGAGTTCGGGCCTCGTGCTGGGCACGGTGGATGAGTTTGGGCTCTTCAAAGAGGCCCTCGCGATCCGGGGGCCCTACAATGGAAAAGAGGCGTTTATCATTCATTGGAGCGATGACAGGCTATACCTGATCGGAGCAACGGACTTGGCCGTCTCTCATGCTGCGGCTGCTTTTTTGGAAGATCTGGGATGTCGCTGGTTTTTCCCGGCCAAGGAATGGGAGGTGATCCCAAAGAAGGATTCTTTGCTGTTTGTCGGCCCATCAAGCGATTCACCTGTGCATGAGGAGCGCCCCAAAATCCTCGCGCGCCGCATTTGGTATGGCTACGGGCCGTTTCCAGACGACAAGCAGCATCCGCTCGGCTCGTCGTGCCAGAAGGACTACGAAGACTGGGCGCGGCACAATCGCATGGCGTCGTCGTTCCGCGTGTATGCGGGGCATGCCTATGAAGCCATGGTGGCGAACAACAAGGCGCTCTTTGACGCGCATCCCGAGTATCTGGCGCTGGTGAAGGGCGAGCGTAAAAAGCCGCAGTTGTGCGTCAGCAATCCAGCGGTAAAGGAGCTCGCGCTTAAATGGTGCGTGGATTTTTTCGCGTCAAATTCTGACCGTGAAATGGTCTCGCTCGACTGCGCCGACGGCGATGGCCATTGCGAGTGCGCAGAGTGCATGAAACTCGGCAGCATAAGCAACCGCGTCTTTGGACTCGCCAATCACGCGGCAAAAACCATCGCGAAGTCGCATCCGGGCAAAATGATCGGCCTGCTGGCCTACAACGAGCATAGCGAGCCACCGGACTTCGCGCTGGAGCCGAATGTGTATGTGCAGCTCACGATGGGCTTCATCCGTGGTCGCTACAGCTTTGACGAATTGCGCGAGATGTGGCCAAAGAAGTGCAAATCCATGGGCTTCTACGATTACTACAGCGTGTGGCTGTGGGATTTCGACAAGCTGCCCGGTGGCAAGGGCGCATCACTCGATCACATCCAGGAAAGCATTCGTAAAAACGCCAGCCTCGGCGCCACGAGCCTGGACATGGAAAGCGGCAACAACTGGGGCGTGCACGGCCTCGGCTACTACGTCGCGAACAAGCTCATGTGGAACCCCGAGGCCGATGTAAAAGCGATCACCAACGACTTTTACGACAAGGCCTTCGGCCCCGCATCGACCACGATGCAGCGCTACTACGAGCGCTGGATGCCGAAGGTGCAGTCGCCACCCATCATCAGCCGCCAGCTCATCGGGCTGCTGTTTCGCGATCTCGATGAAGCGACGAAACTCGCTGCGGATCATCCCGATGTGATCGCACGCATTGATCATCTGAAGCACTACCTGCGCTACAACCACCTGCGCTGGCTGCTCGACCACGAAAAGGACAAGGCGCGGCAAAAGCAGCTCACGCTCGACATTATGACCTTCACGTATCGCACGCGTTACGAATACATGAACCACTGGAACGCCATCCAGAGCACCTTCGCGGGCGATGCGGCGAAAAAATTCGACGAACCCGGCTGGGCGCGAAATGACAAAACGCCCAAGCCGTGGATCAACGCCGGCTTTGTCACGAAAGCGGAGACCGAGCAGTGGTTCCGCGAAGGCATGGAGTACTTCCAGCCCATGGAGGTGAAGGAGATCGCCTTCGACTACACGAAGCTCACTCCCACCAAGCTCACGAGCGACAAACCCAAGGCGCACCAGCAGGCGATGCAACGCGTGGAGCGTTTTGCCATGCACAGCGACGGCTCGCCGCTCACGCTCGACATCACCGTCGGCACCATCGCCTGGTATCGCGACCGCGCGGATGCGAAATGGAAGCTGGAGGACGCTGCTGGCAAAATCATCACCCAAGGCGTGCAAAAGCTCGATGGCGAGGTCCACACGCTCATGCTGAAGGTGCCGCAAGCGGGCGTCTATTTCTTCGAATGCAACGACAGTGCGGCCGGTTGGCGCCTCACACGCAAACCCGGCGAGTCCCTCACCTGGCTGCCGAAACGCGGACAAAAAACCATCACGCTGGGCCAGTTTGGCGAGCTGTTCTTCCATGTGCCCGCCGGGACGAAGCAACTCCAACTTTTCTCCAGCGCCCCCAAGTTTCCGATTCGTGGTCCCGATCACAAGATCATCGCCGAAGTGTCCGCAAACGATGAAGTTGTCACCATTCCCGTGCCCGGAGGCGCGGATGGCAAGGTGTGGAGCTTTGGCCCCACATCGCCCTCGCACATCTGGCTCTTCAACGCGCCCAACTGCTTCGCGGCATCGCCGGATGCGCTGTTGATCGCACCGGCCAAGTAAACTACACTCATGCCCACCGTTTCACGCACCGAGGACCCCACGCCGCAAAGCCGCTGCCGTTTCGCGCTGAAGTGGTGCGACATCACACCGCCTGCGGACATTTACCACCGCATGTGGGGCGCTGCGAAACATGAACGCGCCACGGGCGTGCATCGTCCGCTGCGGGCCACGGTGACCGTCTTTGCGCCGATGGAAGGCAGCGAGCGGCAGATCCTGCTCGCGCTCGATCATTGCGTGATGGGAGCCACCGAGCATGCGCAACTCGTCGCACAGGCCGCAGAGATCGGCGGTGTAGCAAAGGAGGAAATCCTCGTTGTCTTCTCGCACACTCACGGCGCGGGTTTGATGGGACTGGATCGCGCCTCGCTGCCGGGTGGAGATTTGATTCCACCGTATTTGAAGTCGCTCGGCGAGAAGGCGGGTGCTTTGATCCTCGACGCCATTGCCTCGTTGAAACCCGCAGGCATCGTGTATGGCCGTGGGCGGTGCAGTCTCGCCACGCATCGCGATTTTTGGGACGGGAAGCAGTTCATCTGCGTTCACAATCCCGGTGTGCTGGTGGATGACACCGTCATCGTCGCCCGCGTGACCGATGATGATGGCAAGATGCTCGCCAGCATCGAGAACTACGCCTGCCATCCCACCACGCTCGCGTGGGAGAACACCCTCATTAGCCCCGACTACATCGGCGCGATGCGTGAACTCGTCGAACGCGACACCGGCGCTCCCTGCCTCTTTCTCCAAGGTGCCAGCGGCGAACTCGGCCCGCGCGAAGGCTTCGTCGGCGACACCGCCGTGGCGGATCGAAACGGCCGCGAGCTCGGTTACGCCGCTTTGTCGGCCCTCACCGCCCTTCCCGCCGCTGGGACGACCTTTGTGTATGCCGGCCCCGTCGTCTCCGGTGCCACGCTCGGCTCATGGAAGCATCAAACCATCGACCTCTCCGAAAAAGCCACCTGGAAGCTCCAGCGCTGGCACGAGCCGCTGCGATACCGCCCCGGCCAGCCCACCCTTGAGCAAACCCAGGCCGAGCTCGATCAATTCAAAGCCGACGAAGCCGCCGCCCGCGCCGCTGGCGACGAAACCCGCGCCGCCGACTGCCGCGCCATGGCCGAACGCAAAACCCGCCTCCTTCATCGCCTCCACCAACTCCCGCCCGGCGAAACCTACCCACTCCAAGTCGTCCTCTGGCACCTCGGCGACGCCATCTGGCTCGGCGTCCAAGGCGAAAGCTACAACCTCCTCCAAACCGAACTCCGCCGTCGCTTCCCCGACAAAATCATCCTCATCGCCACCATCGCCGCCGACTGGGGAGCCAGCTATCTGCCACCGCGCGAGCTTTATGATACTGGCATCTACCAGGAGACCATCGCTGTCGTCGCTGCGGGGAGCTTGGAGCAGTTGATCGAGGCGGTGGCGGCGCGCATCACGGCGTCGGCTTGAAGCCCTCATTTCTCAACGCATCCCACGCTGGGCAGCACTGCGTTCGGGGTGCTCAAAGGCTTCGTCAAATGCCTCAAGCATGCTTTTGCTCATTCCAAGCGCACGGCCGACCTCGCGCCAGCGGGAGACGGCGCTTTCGACTTCGCGGAGGATCTGCTTTGCATTCGGCAAGGACAGGCGGAAGTAGGCGATGACGGACATGAGCGCGTCGATGCTCGCTTCCGGGCCGGTATCCTCCGATATCCAGGTCTTCAGCTCACGCAGGCGCTCGGGGAAGGGATTGAGATCAAAAGCGGGGGCGAGCTGCCAGTGGCCGTGATGCAGATGGAGAAAACCATGATTATGCAGGTGATCATCCACATTGGTGATGAGGATGGAGAAGGCGACCCGCCGCCAAAGCTCGTCAATGTCCTCCTGCGCCGCCGCTCCATACCTGCGTATGGCATCCACGATCTCGGTGTAATGATGCTCGCGTCCGCTCGTGGTGTCCGCGCCGAGCAGCGTGGCGGCGGAGACGTACATGTGCCTGCCGCCCTCCAGCGTGCGGTCAAAGCGGCGGATGAGGGCCACGGCCATGCCCGCGCTTTCGATGAGGCGTGCCTCGGCCACACGGATGCCGGCGGTTTTGGCGAGCGTCATGGCCAGCACCTCGCCATGGGTCACGGCGCGCTCGTCTTTCACACTGGGAAATTTGCCAATGGAGAGGCGGCCATCGTCATCCACGACCGTGCATTTCGGGCGCATGCCGCCGAGCGAGGTGCCATTTCCCCGGAGGTAGGCCAGGTCAGCGGCGGTTTCGCTGTCCGACTCTATCGCATGGGTCGCCGCCAGCAGCCGTCCCAGCTCGACGAGCGGCGGCGCGGTGCGGCGTCCAGGCTCCGCAGCACGGCAAAAGACGCCCTGCTCATCGCAAAAGCGCAGCGCTCCGACGCGGCTGGCATCATCCACGGCGAGGAGAAAGTCCATGTCGTTCAACGCGGCCTGCGTCGGCTGCTCACCCGCGCGACGCGCCTGCTGGCGACGCTTGGCATGGTCACGCAGGATCACACGCCGCGCCCAGCCGTCCGGCTCCGTGTCGGCGATGGCCGCGTGAAAGACGGAACCCTCCTTCGACTTCGGATGAAACTGCGGCCCCGTCACCAGCGGCAGCGATGGATCGATGGCAAAACGATCCGCGCCCCTCAACCAGGCATCCGCATACTCAAAGGCGGCCCGCTGGCGTGTGCCCACCGCGTCAAAATGCAGCGTTCCGATCTGGCGTGCCTCGTTGCCCAGGAAGACTTGGATCGTTCGCTTCATCGTGAGTCGGGAGTTTTTTTCACACGGATGCGTTTGGGTAGCCGTTCCTCGTCCATCAGGAGGCCCGTGTCATCGCGGCGGGTGTCCGCCAACTCGCCCAGCGCCTCGCCAAAACCCAGCACGAAAAGCGCCATCGCATACGCCCCCATCGCAACAGCGGCGTCGCCCTTTTCGATGCGGGTGTAGGTGCTCTTCGCCACACCCACACGCTCCGCCATCATCGCGACGGTGAGATGGCGCTTACGCCGCGCACGGGCCAGATCAGCACCAAATTTCGTCAAGGAGCGGCGCAGTCCAGGCGGGAAAAGATCATGGGTGTTCGAGCGCATATTAAAGTTGATCAATGAGTCATTAAATCGTTTATAGGCTCATGTATCGTTCTTTATGGTGCGGGTGTCGAGCCATTTCACGGTTACTCACCTCCAAGCAACCGCACCCTCACCAAGTCATCCTCTGGCACCTAGGCGATGCGATCTGGCTCGGCGTCCAAGGCGAATGCTAAAGCCTCCTCCAAACCGAACTCCGCCGCCGCTTCCCCAACAAAATCATCCTCATCACCACCATCGCCGCCGACTGGGGCGCCAGCTATCTTCCACCTCGCGAGCTTTACGACACCGGCATCTACCAAGAAACCATCGCCGTCGTCGCCCCAGGGAGTTTGGAGCAACTCATCGAAGCTATTGCAGCACGAGTAGCATAGGCTTTCTAGCCTGTGTTTTTTCAAATCAACACATCACGAACCTCTTCCAACACACAGCCTAGAAAGGCTATGCTACAGCCATGAAAATCACCGCCATCGAAACCCTTGTCTGCCATGCCCGGATGCGAAACTGGGTCTTTGTCAAAGTCGTCACCGATCAGCCCGGCCTCATCGGCTGGGGCGAGGCGACGCTTGATGGATTGAGCGCGAAATTGAACGGAATGCCTGGCAGGGGCCTTATTCGAAAAGCCTGCGTATTCATGCTTTGGACATCCATGGTCCGCCGGGCTGCCAGTTTTGGTCGAAGGTTTCGCCTCGGCTTGCTGCCAGGGCGGGAGGAACGATGAAGGTCGCAACGAATGTCACGACCTCTTCCAGAGGCGGAAACGGCCTG
Organism: Verrucomicrobiales bacterium; assembly: GCA_043770175.1. Classification (GTDB taxonomy): domain Bacteria; phylum Verrucomicrobiota; class Verrucomicrobiia; order Verrucomicrobiales; family Verrucomicrobiaceae; genus Prosthecobacter. The sequence continues at coordinate 6,729 of JAYVIO010000027.1, forward strand.
GTTCGCACGGACTTTTTGCCGAACGCTGCCCACATGGCTTGGCGTCTTGAATCGCCCCAAAACTCTTCGGTGAATCCGACCGGCGCAGCCGCAGGAAGAGCCTTGGCGCGTCCCTCAAAGGTGGCCCTGATGGACTCACTGACGGCTTGTCCCTCAAAGGCAAAGCCTTTGGCGAGGTGCCACAAATCAAAGTAGTCCTTCATGCGTGTGTTCAAGAGTCCCAGCGTGGCGGCGGCTTCGAACTTTTCAGCGATGGATGTCTCCATGCGATAGGCACGAACTTCCGGTGCTGGCATTCCGACGAGGGACGGAATTTGCAGCAGCACGGGTTCAACGGCAAAGCCATCGCCGTAGCCCACATCCACTTGAACGTGTAGCCTGGCGCTGCCGAGCATTCCCCGAAGCGTGACGCGAACTCCGACATAGATTTCCTCAGCACGGATCGGCTCCGCCTGAACAGAAGCAGGCTCAAACACCACGCCGTCGTCCTCGACAGGCTCTGCGCAGATCTCGGCAAAGACGGCCTTCAATGCCTCAGGGGAGGAATCACCAAAACCCAGCAGATCCACGTCTTTGGTCACGCGATGAGGGATATGCTGCCAGGCGGCAAACAGCATCGCGCCTTTGAGAATGAACTGGTCCCGGTATTTGGAGGCGACGAGCCGAAACAGCAGGCGCTCAATGGCATAGCGGGTGAGAAGCACATTGTAGTCCAGCCCCTTCTCCGTCATCACATTGAGCAGGCGGTCGCGTTTTTGAGAGGAGTTTTCGGCTTCATGTGACCAGCATGTCAAAATAGGGCCGCATGATGTTGGTCATCCGGCACACCTTGGCAGCCTGCCACAGCTCTTCTGAGCTGGCTTTCTTTTTCTGCCACGCGTCGCGAAGGGCCTCAGCGGCCACGGTGATCCCGACCTTGGTGCGGTATTTGAAGCAGTCGGCCACCGTCTTGGCCGCGCTGGTGATGCGCACGGTGACACCGTCCAGGAGGTGCTCCTCGATGCCGTGAGAATAGCTCTCCCCGGAGGCCCAGGTGATGTCGAGCTGAGGATTCGTGATCCGTGGCCGCTTCACTCCCTTCGGCAGGAGCACATAGATCACCTCGGGGTTTTCCATGGTCAGATCATGAAAACGAAGCGCTGTGAGAAGACCCATCACGGCTTTGGGACATCTCGCCGCCAGTTGAGCCAGAGAGTGGTGTTCGGTGATGTCAGCACTCTGACGCATGTAAAGTCCGCGCCCGGTTCTTCGCAGGGCTCCACCCTCCACAAGCTCTTTGAGCCGATAGCGAGGGACTCCGACGAGTGCCAGATCCCGCGCACGAAAAACACCCTGCTTGGCAAGGGAGCGTATCTCTTTGGGCAGTTTAGGTCGCACGCTCTGATCATACCGTGTTACCGCACTTGGTGTCAATGGGAGTAAAAACGTATGGATGGCAGCCAGGGGAGGCGTGACGCATAGTGCAGACCGAATCGGATGCGAGGTAGCTTGGCTTTTAAATTGTCCGACCATTCCAAACCCAGCTTGCATAAAAGTCGCCCCCAAGTGAGCAGGCATCTCTATTTCGACCGCTGTGCGTATCGCATGCAACTCCATCCGCAGATAACCACGCTGCCTGGGTTTTGTTTGTGATTTTAACCGCTAATGTGACGCTGATAGGACGCTAATGTATTTATCAGCGTCCCATTAGCGTCTTATCAGCGGTTCAAAGCCTCTCTTCTCCATCATGAAAATCACCGCTATCGAAACGCTCGTCTGCCACGCCCGGATGCGAAATTGGGTGTTTGTCAAAGTCGTCACCGATCAACCCGGCCTCATCGGTTGGGGGGAGGCCACACTCGAATGGCACACGCGGAGCATCGTCGGCGCGATTGAAGACATGGCGCACCTGCTCATCGGCGAGGACCCGACGCGGGTGGAGTACCTTTGGCAGATGATGTATCGGCAGCACTTCTGGCATGGGCACGGCATCGTGCGGGCCACGGCCATCGCGGGCATCGACCTCGCGCTGTGGGACATCGTGGGCAAGGTGGCGAACATGCCGCTCTCGAAGGTCTTCGGCGGTCCGGTGCGCGATTGGGTGCGTACCTACTGCCATCTCGGCGGCGGGAAGATGGAGGATTTTTATCAAACGCCCGCCGACAACGCGAAACGCTTCGCCGAACTGGCGCAGCAGGCCGTGGCGGATGGCTACACCGCGTTCAAGAGCATGGCCGTGCCCAGCACGATGCCCATCGAAGGCATGAAGCCCGTCCGCGCCGCAGCAGCAGCCGTCGCGGCGATGCGCGATGCCGTGGGGCCGGACATCGACATCATGGTCGATTGCCATGCGCGGCCCTCGCCCGCGATGGGACTGAAGTTTGGCAAAGCGCTCGATGATTTCGGCCTCTACTTCTTCGAAGAGCCTTGCTGGCCAGAGGCGGTCGATGGTCTCGCGAAGATCAACGCCGCGCTCACCACGCCCGTGGCCAGCGGTGAGCGCGTGACGAACCTGGAGGCCTTCAAAGACATGTTCGAGAAACGCGCCGTCGAGATCTGCCAGCTCGATATCACGCACTGCGGTGGCCTCAGCGCCGCGAAACGCATCGCCGCGCTCGCCGAGGCGCACCGCATCGCTTTGGCCCCGCACAATCCGCAAGGCCCGGTGAGCACCGCCGCGTCACTGGAGTTCGGTTTCTCCCAACCGAGCTACATCATCTGCGAAACCGTGCATAACGATGTGCCGTGGCGACAGGACGTGGTCGAGGAAGGCTTCACCATCGAAACCAAAGGCCGCATCGTCCGCCCGAACACGAAACCCGGCCTCGGCATCACCATCAACGAAGCCGAGGTGAAAAAGCATCCCTTCCAGCAGGAGATCGTGCTACGTGAATTCAGCCCGGATGGCGCGGTGACGGATTGGTAAAATAATGTGGGGTAAAATGATGGGGAGAAGAATAATTCAGAACATCATTCTACCTCTCATCATTTTACCCTTTTCAGGTGCTCTAAGCGGATCTCGCCGAGCTTGAGATTGACCCATGCGATGCTGGAGAGAGGCGTGATCTGAAGGAGTCGGCTCAGATGAGGGCGGAACTCGTCTTGTTCGGGCAGCGCTGTGACCGCGATGCCGACATCCTCATTCAAGAGCGTCATCTCATGATGTCCGAGTCCCGAGGATCCATTGGTCAGCGGAATAAGTTGTCGTGGACTGCCTGTGAGCTGCGCGATGGCCTCTCGATAAAGTGGCAGATCAAGTCCCAGGCCGATGTCGCGGGCGAACTCAATCACACAGTCGCGCAGCCTTGTGTGATCCTCGTCCATCGGCCATCCAGCTTCGATGGTTTTATAGCGCTGGCGCAAGTCATGCGTCAGCCGTGTGGACAGAAAGTGCCGCTTCATGCGCGGCAGACGAAAATTGACGAGGCTGCCATGATGCGTGCCAGCGAGCAGCAGGTAGTTGATCCCCTGGCCTTTGTGAGCCGCCAAAGTTTCCTTGGCCGTTTTTGCCTCAATGATGGTGCTGTTGCAGAGCAGCATGTCGATGAAGTAGTCCTTCACAAAGGTAAGGTGGATGACTCGAATACGGACCTCGCGTCGAACGGGCATACCGTTCTTCGTGCATCGCTCCGCCAGTTCCTTTTTATAGACGAACTCATCCAACAATCGCCCGAACTGGTTGTGGATCGCTATCGCATGGCCGACCATCCGTTCGTCAATCTCGTGATATTCCTGCTGGCTGATGCAGGCGATGGGAATGGAAGGCTCGATGGGCATTGGGTGAGATAATGGTCTAAAAAGCGGGAACTCAAGCTTCGTCTTCTCTCCGCTCGATACGTCGGCGTATTTCACGTAACTAATGGGAAGTAGGCGGATTGGTGAGCAAGTTCATTCCAGACCGTCTCGTAGGTTGTTGTGTGCGTTTTCTTGTCCTGCTTTGCATGCTCATCGCCACACCGCTCGGTGCGGTGGATTATGTGCGTGACGTGCTGCCGTTGATGAGCCGCTTTGGTTGCAACGGCTCCGCGTGCCACGGCAAGGCGGACGGGCAGAATGGATTCAAGATTTCCATCTTTGGCGCGGACCCCGCCGCCGATCATGAGGCGATCACGCGGCAATCTCGTGGCCGTCGCATCATGCTGACCGCGCCGGAGCACAGCCTGCTGCTGCGCAAGGCCGCTGGCGAGGTGCCGCACGCTGGGGGCTCACGCATGAAGACGGGTTCGCGCGAATACACGATCTTGCGCGATTGGGTGGCCCAGGGTGCTCCGTTTGCGACCGAGGGCCGCGCGGAGATCACCACGCTCAGCGTGGAGCCGGTGGAGCGTGTGATGACTTTCGGCCAAAAACAGCCGCTGCGCATCAAAGCAGTGCTCAGTGATGGCACGGAGCAGGATGTGACTTGGCTGGCGCAGTTTCAATCGAACGACAACGCCATCGCCGAGGTCAGCGAGCGTGGCGAAGTCACCACCGGCAGCGCGGTGGGCCAGGCGGCCGTCATGGCGCGCTACCTCGGCCGCATCGCCATTTTTCACGTCATCGTGCCGCGTCCAGGTGAAGCGGTGGCGGCCAACGCGGAGACTTTCAATGATCTCGACGAGCATGTGCAGGCCAAGCTGCGCAAGATGAACCTGCAGGCCTCCGCCGTGGCCGATGACGCGACCTTTCTGCGTCGTGTCACGCTCGACCTCATCGGCCGCCTGCCGACGATGAATGAAGCGCGCACCTTTTTGCAGAGCACGGTGCAGGACAAACGCGCCCGCCTTGTCGATGCGCTTCTCGAGATGCCGGAGTTCGCGGATTTTTGGGCGCTGAAGTGGGCGGACTTGCTGCGCGTGGACCGGCTCGTGCTCGACCATCACGCTGCGCATGATTACCACGCATGGATTCGCACCGCCGTGGCGGAAAATCGGCCGCTGGATGTTTTCGCGCGCGATTTGCTCACCGCGCAGGGACCGCTGGAGGAGGAGCCAGCGGGTTACTTCTTCAAAGTGGCCAAAAAACCGGGCGAGATGGCCGCGTCGCTCTCGCAGGTCTTCCTCGGCGTGCGCATCAACTGCGCGGAGTGCCACCAGCATCCGACCGACCGCTGGACGCAGCGCGACTATCACGGCATGCGCGCCTTTTTTGAGCAGGTGAGCTACAAAAAGGCCGGCGGTGCCGAAGCGCTCATCATTCAAGGCAATCCACAGGTGAAGCACCCGCGCACCAAGGATATCGTGCAGCCCTACGCGCTCGACACCACGATGCCCGAAAGCGCGCCGGAGGGCGACCGCCGCGCCGCGCTGGCACAGTGGATGACCACGCCAGAGAACCCGTGGTTCGCACGCAACATGGCCAACCGCCTCTGGGCGCACTTCATGGGCCGTGGCGTCGTCGAACCAGTGGATGATTTCCGCGCCACGAATCCACCGAGTAATCCCGCGCTGCTCGATGCGCTGACGCGGCACCTCATTGAGCAAAAATTCGACGCTCGTGCTCTCATCCGGCTCATCACCGCCTCGCGCACCTACCAGCTCAGCGCCACGCCGAACGCCACGAACGAAAACGACACGCAGAATTTCAGCCGTGCCGTCTTCCGCCGCCTGCCCGCCGAGTCACTGCTCGATGCCGTATGTGATGTGACTGGTGTGCCGGAGAAATTCAGCGGCGTGCCCGCAAACACGCGTGCGGTGGAGCTGTGGGACAGCCAGCAGCAGCATTACTTTCTCAAACTCTTCGGTCGTCCCTCACGCACCACACCCTGCGTGTGCGAGCGCAGCACCGGCGCCAGCATCAGCCAGGCGCTGCACTTGATGAACTCGCCCAACCTGCAAAACAAGCTCGCTCACGCTGGCGGCAGGCTCACCCAACTCGCCTCCATGACCGATGCGCAAATCATCGAGGAACTCTGGCTCGCCTGCTTCAGCCGCTTTCCTGATGAAACCGAGCGACAGCAGGCCATGGAGCACCTGTCCACGCGCCAAGACAAACGCCGCCAGTCCATCGAGGATCTCGCATGGTCGCTCCTGAACACGGTGGAGTTTGTGTTCAATCACTGAGCGCGGACAAAGAAGTCACCAAGCCGCCGTATTAACCCGCCATGAACACCTCACCCTTTTGCGATGGCCTTTCGCGCCGCAGCATTCTTCGCGTCGGCGCTGCCAGTACGCTGGGGGCGCAGTTTTCACTCGGCGGGCTGCTGCAAGCAGAGTCGGCGGTGAAAACGGCCACACGCGGCGATGTGTCGTTCATCTTTGTCTTCCTGCGCGGCGGACTGAGCACCATCGACACCTTTGACATGAAGCCGGACGCGCCAGACACCATCCGCGGCGAGTTCAAGCCCGCGCGCACGAAGGTTCCTGGCATCCACATCTGCGACCAGCTGCCGCGCATCGGCGGTGTGATGGACCAGTTCTCGCTGATCCGCTCCTTCACGCATCAAAACGCCGGTCATGGCCATGCGGATCATTACATGATGACCGGCTATCATCCGACGGCGGCGTTCAATGGCAGTCTCACGCCGAACAACGAGCATCCGTGCATGGGCAGCGTCATTGCCAGCAAGCTCGGAGCACGCGGCAGCATCCCGCCGTATGTGTGCCTGCCCACGCTGCATCCCAGCGGCAGCAGCGCCTATCTGGGACCGGACGCCGCGCCTTTTACCATTGAGGCAGACCCAAACTCCCCCGGCTTTCAGGTGCCCGACCTCATGCCACCGCTCAGCATCGACGCGCAACGTCTCGACGACCGGCGCGGTCTTTTGAGCAAGGTGGACCGCTTTCAGCGCAGCATTGAGCAAAAGGCCAACGCCGCCGCGCGCGACCTCGGAGTGTTCAGCCAGCGCGCTGTCTCGCTCATGACCAGCACGGAGGCGAAGCAAGCCTTCAATCTTCAGGCCGAGGATGAAAAACTGCGCGATGCCTACGGGCGCAACACTCTCGGCCAGAGCTGCCTTATGGCGCGCCGCCTCGTCGAATCCGGCGTGCGTTGCGTCACCATCGAACATCAAAACTGGGACACGCACTACGGCCAGTTCCCCACGCTGAAGGACGATTTGCTGCCGAAGCTCGACAACGCCATCTCCACACTCTTCACCGACCTGCGCCAGCGCGGCATGCTGAAAAAAACGCTCGTCGTCATCACTGGCGAGTTTGGTCGCACGCCCAAGATTTCCAAAGAAGGCGGCCGTGACCACTGGAGCCGCTGCTTCACCGTCGCGCTCGGCGGCGGTGGCATTCAGGGCGGTCGTGTCGTCGGCCAGAGCGATAAAATCGCCTCCGATCCCGCAGACAGTCCATACGGACCCGAAGATCTCTGTGCCACAGTCTATTCCTTGCTAGGCATCTCGCCACATGATGAGATGCACACACCCGAGGGCCGCCCCGTGATGCTGACCAACAACGGACGCATCATCAAAGAGCTTATCTGATGCGTGCGTTCATTTTCATCGCGTCCTCCTTCGCGATGACGCTCCACGCCGAGCCGCCGGGTGCCTCCCACATCTTTCCAGCCGGTGGGCAGCGCGGCACGACGGTGAGCGCACGCATCGGCGGCTTTTATTTTCACGGCCACGCGGAGTTCGTGATGAACGACGCAAAGATCGAAGCGCCGCGCGAGGTGAAGGAAGTCGAAACGTTCTGGATCGAAGGGCCGATGATCACGAAGCCAGCGTCGCAGAAGGGCGAAGATTACCCGCGTGATCATGCGGTGGCGCTGAAGATCGCCACGGACGCAGCAACAGGCATTCGCCATTGGCACTGCCGCACCTCGCAGGGCAGCACGCCGACGCTGCGCTTTGTTGTGGGCGATTTGCCGGAGGTCGTGGAGCAGGAGATCGACGGCACGCCGATCCCACAGGAGGTGAAATGGCCGCTGACGATCAACGGTCGCGTCTTTCCGCGCGAAGATGTCGATTTGTGGACCTTTCATGTCGAAAAAGGCCAGCGCGTCGAGTGCGCGCTCGTTTCACGCGGCCTCGGTTTTCCGCTCGATGCCATGATGGAGGTCAGCGGGCCGGACGGACGTGTGGTGCGAAACGCGAAGCACGCTGCGGATGCGTCGCATGATCCGAAGTTGAGCTTCACCGCCACTCAAGCCGGTTTGCACACACTGAAATTGCACGACGCTGGTTTCGACGGCGGTCCGCATTTTGTGTACCGACTGACGATTCGAGCTGCGGAGGCTGAAAAGGCCGTTTCGGAGGCAAAACCGGGCTTGGTGAGCCTTCCGGCTGATTTCAGCGGCGTGATCGCGAAACCGGGCGAAAACGATGTTTGGAGCTTGATGCTCAAAAAAGGCGAGACGCTGGCTCTGGAGCTCGAAGCGGCACAAACCGGTAGCAGGCTCGATAGCGTGATCGTTCTCGGCAACGCGCAAGGCGTCGAACTCACACGCAACGACGACCGCAACGAGTCCAGTCCCGACTCGTGGCTGCACTTCACGGCGAAAAACGATGGTGAACACCGCATCACTGTCAGCGACCGCTTTCCAACACGCGGTGGACCGGACTTTCATTATCGCGTGAGGGCCGCGCTCGTCGAAGCGGATGACTTTGAACTCACACTGGCCAGTGATGTGGTCAACATCACCCGCCAGACCGACACCGAGGCCGCTGATCCCGACTTCAACAAGAAACAACCGCCGAAAGGCAGCACGCTGAAAGTGAACCTCGCCGCCATTGGTAATTTCGCTGCGGAAGTGAAGCTCAGTGTCGAAGGCCTGCCGGAAGGCGTCACGCTCGACAAGGACAAGATCGGCGCGAAGCAGAAGGCGACCGATCTGCGCTTCATCGCGCCGCCGCGCACGAAAGCGCAGGTGGTGAACATCATCATCAAAGGCACCGCCAAAATCGGCGAACGCGAAATCACGCACACCGCGATGTTTCCGACGCTCGCAGGCGAACCGGAGATCACGCAAGCGCGTCTCGGCATCGCTCCGCCCGCGCCGTTCCGGCATGTGGGTGAGTATTGGGTGACGAACGACCAACCCGCCGGCACCACGATGAGCAAGACCTTCCAACTCGTGCGCGACCACTTCGATGGGCCGATCACCGTGAGCCTCGCCGACCGCCAGGGCCGCTGCCTGCAGGCCGCCAGCGCGAAACCGATGATCATTCCGCCAGGTGCGAGCGAGTTCACTTACAGCGTGCTGTTTCCGCCTGACCTCGAGCTAGGCCGCACGAACCGTCAGCAGCTCATGCTCGTCTCCGAGATCACCGATTTCGATGGCTCGAAGCACACGGTGAGCCACACGAGCTTTGAGCAGAACGAGCAGATGATCAGCGTCGTGTCGGAAGGCATGCTGAAACTCATTCCCTCCAACACTTCCTATGCCGCCGTGCCGGAAACCGAAATCAGCGTGCCCTTCACACTGCGGCGTGATCCGCGTCTCGCGAACCGGCCCGTGCGTGTCACGTTGCAAGTGCCACCGCACATGCGCGGCGTCAGCGCGGAGCCCGTAGATGCCGCCAGTGGCCGCATCGTGCTGCGTTTCGGCAAAACCCTCGGCCCCTTCAACATTCCCCTGACCTTGCTGGCCGAAACCAGTGACGGCAGCGACCCACCTCACGCCGCTGCGGCCAAAATCGAGCTGGTGGCACCGAGCAACGCTGCCGAATGATTTCTCCGAGTCGCACCCGCTTCATCGTGCTCGCTGGCATCTGTGCGGGCGCGGCGCTGGCTTATTTTGTGCGCAATGGTGTGGGCCCGGCGGAGAGCACGATTCGCGCAGAGCTTGGCATTTCCAAAGAGCAGTCGGGGATGCTGATGAGTTCATTTTTTTGGCCGTATGCGCTGTGCCAGATCCCAGCGGCGATGCTGGCGCAGCGGATGGGATCGCGCTGGGCGTTGTCGCTTTATGGCGTGCTGTGGTCGCTAGCGACGGCGGGACTGGCGCTGGGGAATCTGGCGGTGATGATCGGATCGCGGGCCTTCATGGGCGTGGCGCAGGCAGGACTGGTGCCGGTGGGCACGACGGTGATGTCGCGCTGGTTTCCGCGCACGGCGCAGGCTTCGGCTTCGGGGGCGTTCAGCGGCTTCATGTCGTTGGGCAGCATCGTCGCGGCTCCGCTGACCGCCTGGCTCGTCGTGAGCATTGGCTGGCGCTGGATGTTCGTGTGGTATGCGGTGCCCGGTGTGTTGTGGGCCGCGTGGTTTGCGGTGTGGTATCGGAACCGGCCTTCGGAACATCCGGCGGTGAATGAAGCCGAGCGTGAGGTGATAGGACAGGATGGGACTGATAGGACCAATGAGCCTGGAGCGGTGCCGTGGCGTTTACTCATCACGAGTCCGGCGATGTGGTGCCTTTGCGCTCAGCAGTTCTGTCGTGCAGCGGGTTATATTTTCTTTGCGAGCTGGTTCGCCACCTATCTTCAAGAAGCACGCGGCGTGACAATCATCGGCTCCGGTTGGCTCACAACGCTACCACTGCTCGCCGATGTCACGGGCTGCATGTTCGGCGGCGTTCTTTCCGATGCGGTCCTGCGCTGGACCGGCAACCAGCGTCTCGCACGTCAGGGCCTGAGCGCCATCGCGTTGCTGCTGTGCGCGGGCCTGATCTTCAGCGCGTGGTTCGTCGCGCAGCCGGTGATAGCGGTGCTCATCATCAGCGCGGGCATGTTCTGCGCGGCGACGGCCAATCCCTGCCTCGGTGCGACAGTGATGAGTCTCGGTGGTCCGCATGTCGCCACCGTGAGCGCGACGGCCAACATGTGCGGCAATCTCGGTGCGGCGGCTTTCCCCATCGCTGTTCCATGGCTGCTAGCCAACGCCGGCGGCTGGAACGCGGTGCTCGGTGGCTTTGGCGCGCTCTACATCATCGCGGCGGTGTTTTGGCTGATGATCAAGGCAGAACGGGTAGCATAGGCTTTCTAGCCTGTGATCTCATTCGGACACAGCCTAGAAAGGCTATGCTACTGCCCAAAGGCGTAGAGCAGCTTATCGGTGCGCAGGTAGATCACGCCATCAACGATAGCAGGTGAAGCGAAAACGGAGGCTTTGAGGTCGTTGCGCGCGAGGACGTTGAGCTTGTCGCTTGTTGCATCAAGCACGACGACAGTGCCGCGCTGAGAGGTGACATAGATGCGGCCATCGGCGCTGACGGCGGAGGCGTAGTAGTCGCCGGAAGCATCGACGCGCTCGGCTTGGTAAATGGGGCTGCCGCTTTTGGCATCGTAGGCACTGGCAAGTCCACCGCTCTTCATCGTGAAGACGCGACCGTTCACCACGATAGGCGAGGAGACATAAGGCAGGTGTTTGTTCACCTGCCAGACGACGTGCGTGTCTGTGATGTCGCCACTGCCACCGGGCTTGATGGCGAATAGTTGGTTCACTGCATCAGCAAACATGCCGCGCATGGTTTCATACTCGGCCTTGGTGACCTTGCCGTCCTTGTCGGCATCAATCTGCGAATAGCGGTCTTTGATTTTGCCGGTGGGAAATTCAGCAAGCGTGAGCAGACCGTCTTTGTCGGTGTCATTCGCGGCGGCGAAAATTTCATGCGTGTCCATCACCACGCGGTCGTCTTCATCACCACCGACGTTCCAGCTTGAGACGAGCAACACGCCGCCCGCCGCCACCGGACTCGCATTCGACACCCGCGCCATGCCGCGTGCGGACCAGCGCTGCTTGCCATCTTTGAGATCATAACCTCGCACCCAGAGTGATCCACACACGATGAGTTCCTCGATGCCCTCATGCTTCCAAATGAAGGGTGTCGAGAAACCGCGTCGGAACTCGCTGCGATCCACGCGCCACAGCTCCGCGCCCGTTTTCACATCCAGTGCGATCATATAACTGCCCACGTCCTGATCCGCGACGATGATCACCTTGCCATCCGCGATGATCGGCGAGGCGCTCGTGCCAAACTCGACGACTGGCACTGGCAGCGGCTTCTTCCACAGCTCCTTGCCGTTCCAATCATACGCCAGCACGCCATAGCTCCCAAAATACGCGATCAAGCGCTCGCCATCGGTGCAGCACGTCGGCGTGGCTGGACTGCCGATGCGATGAGCGCCTTCGATCTTCTTCGCCGGCACCGCCATGCGCCACAGCTCGCGGCCATCGGCACGATTCAGGCAAAAGGTGATCAGCTTGCCGCCATCGAGTCCGGTGAGCGCGATCTTGTCATTCCAAA
>JAYVIO010000028.1:0-18775 GCA_043770175.1 Verrucomicrobiales bacterium
GACACCGCTGCGGACCGGATGTTTCCGCATGAATAAAGGAAACATCGGCCTCTGGATTGCCGGAGCCTTCATGCTCCTCATGGGCTGCATTGCCTTCGATATGCTGCGTCCGGTTTCCGGCGGTGGCACTGGCAGCACCACATCCATCTCCGCCGTGCGCACGGCCAAGGTGCCAGTGCTCGTCGAATTCTATGCCGATTGGTGCGGCCCATGCAAAGTCGTTGGTCCGATGGTCGAGGAACTCGCGAATGAACTGAAGGGCAAGGCGCTCGTGATCCGCATCAACGTGGATGAAGACTCCACGCTCTCCCGCGAACACGGCGTGCGCGGCATCCCGACCTTCATCGCCTACAAAAACGGCCGCGAGACCGGACGCGAAGTAGGCGGCATTCCGAAGGAGCAAATGCGCGCGCTGCTGGGGCTTTGAGAGCGCTTACAGCAAACACTCCGCGATCTGCACCGCGTTCAACGCAGCGCCTTTGAGAAGCTGATCGCCGACGACCCAGAAAGCGAGGCCATTGTCGAGGGCGCAGTCCATGCGGAGGCGGCCGACGGCGCAGTTGTCGCGGCCGGCGATGTCGAGGGCGAGGGGATAGACCTTGTTCGCGGGATCGTCGAGGATGTCGAGGCCAGGGGCCTTGCTGAGCACTTCGCGGGCGGCAGCGACGGTGACGGGCCTTTCAAACTCGGCACTGATGGCGATGCTGTGGGCGCGGAAGACGGGGATGCGCACGCAGGTCACGGAGGCGCGGAACTTGTCGTGATGCATGATCTTGCGGCCTTCGTTTTCCATCTTCATCTCTTCCTTCGTGTAGCCGCTGTCGAGGAAGGAATCGACCTGCGGGATCGCGTTGAAGGCGATCTGGTGCGGATAGACGTGAGGCTTGCTGTCAAGCTTCGCGGCATCCCACGCGCGGTTTTGACCGGCCCACTCGCGGGACTGGTTCGCCAGTTCTTCGATGGCCTGCGCGCCAGTGCCGGAGACGGCCTGGTAGCTGGAGGCAAAGATGCGCTTCACGCCGAAGGCCTGATGCAGCGGGTACAGCGCCATGAGCGAGATCGCCGTGGTGCAGTTCGGGTTCGCGATAATGCCCTTGTGGTTCTTCACATCGGCGGCGTTGATTTCCGGCACGACGAGCGGCACGTCCGGGTCCTGGCGGAAATAGGAGGAGTTATCCACGACCACAGCACCGGCCTTCACCGCATGCGGAGCAAAGTCACGCGAGATGCCACCGCCGGCGCTGAACAGCGCGATGTCGATCCCTTTGAACGAATCCGGCGTCAGCTCCTGAATCGTGATGTCTTCACCCTTGAATTTCAGCTTCTTACCGGCGCTGCGTGCGGAGGCGAGGAGAGTAAGCTGGCCGACGGGAAACTGACGCTGTTCGAGGCAGCGGATCATCTCCGCGCCCACAGCGCCGGTGGCTCCGACGATGGCGACGTTTTTGAGGGTGCTCATGGTATCAGGTTGGGGTGGTTGAAAAAGGGCCGCGATAGTAAGGGCAGTCCGCTGGGATGCAAGGGCGGGAAAGGCACTTGCCCGGCCACGTTCGCCGTCGCAAGAATCCTCCATGACCACCCTGGAGGCCATCTGTGCGGACATCACCACGCAGGACTTCGATGCCATCGTGAATGCTGCCAATACCTCGCTGATGGGCGGTGGTGGCGTGGATGGAGCGATTCATCGGGCTGCCGGGCAAGAGCTGGCCGCGGAATGCATGACGCTGAACGGCTGCCGCGCGGGTGAGGCGAAGATCACCAAGGGCTACCGGCTCAAGGCGCGGCATGTCATTCACACCGTGGGGCCCGTCTGGCATGGCGGCGGCAACGGTGAGCCGGAGCTGTTGCGGGCGTGTTATCGAAACTCCCTTGAGCTTGCCGCCAAGCATGGGCTCCATACCATCGCGTTCCCGTGCATCTCGACGGGCGTGTATGGCTTCCCAGCGGATCAGGCGGCAGAGATCGCGGTGGCGGCGGTGCGAGAGTTTTTGCTGACGCCGTCCACGGTCCAGATAGTGACCTTTTGCTGCTTCAACGAAACGGACCGGCAACGGTATGCACCACTTCTTCAAGCGCCATGATTCATCCCTCTCCACCCCCGCGTCGCTACGGTTTCCGTTGCTCGATTTGGGACGCGCAGATCCTCGCGGCCGGGTTGGGCATGACCTTGTGGCTGCATTCGATCCACTTTCCGTTGTGGTGGATCGTGGCGATGGCCGTTGGGCATTTCTTTCTGTTTTGCAATGTCTTCCTAGTCTGGAGAAATCTGGAGTTGCTCTGGGCGGTGCTCTTCGTGATCAATGTCGCCGTCCATGCCGCGCTAAATGAGTTCAGGTGGTGGCCTGCGTCCGTCTGGCAGTTTCCCGTGACCCTCGCGGTCATTTGGTGTCAAATGCGCTCCCCGTGGTATCACGGTGTCTTTGCCAGACGTTTGAACCCGCACCTTGAGAAATACGTGACAGGAACCTTGCCACCCAAACGAGACCACGTTTCATAGATCCATTAGCTGCCTTCTTTCGAGTGTCTCCCTCCCCCATGAATCTCACCAACCCACGCCTCGAAGTCAGCATCGGCACGCAGCGGTTGCGTTTGTTCGACGGCATGCGGCTTGTCAAAGAATGGGCATGTTCGACCTCGAAGTTCGGCATCGGCTTCACTGAGGGCAGCAACAAGACGCCGCTGGGCAGCTTCGTGGTTAAAGAGAAGCACGGCGATGGCGCGGAATGCGGCACGATTTTCAAATCACGGCAACCGGTGGGCATGTGGACACCTGGCATGGACACGAAGACGGATTTCGTGCTCACGCGCATTCTCTGGCTGCATGGACTGGAGCCGCGCAATGCGAACACCTTCCAGCGCTACATCTACATCCACGGCACGAATGACGAGAATGGCGTCGGCAGAACCGGCAGCCATGGCTGTGTGCGCATGCGCAATCGCGAGGTGATCGAACTGTTCGATCTCGTGCCGGTGGGGACGCCGGTGTGGATCGGCGAGTAGCCCCGCACACGGAGTGCGCGGACTTGAATCCTCCCATCGACCACCACAGTTGTTTCCGATTTTTTCAACCTAGGCCTGTGCAGGAAAATCTGTCAAATCACCGATTGAAACAACCACCGATACTCCGCCATGAACACACCCATCGACTACCCGTCCTTCAGTCCCTATCTCGCAGTGCATGATGCTGCTGCCGCCATCGAGTTCTACAAGGCCGCGTTCGGCGCTGCGGAGCTGTTTCACATGAAAATGGGGGATAAAATCGGGCACTGCGAACTCACCATCAATGGGGCGCACTTCATGCTCGCGGATGAGTTTCCAGGCATGAACAAAACGCCGCAGACGCTGGGAGGCACGCCGGTCACTTTTTGCCTCATCGTCGAGAACGCGGATGCGGCGGTGGACAAAGCCATCGCCGCTGGAGCCACGCTCGTGCGTGCCTTGGCGGATCAGTTCTATGGTTTCCGCAGCGGCAGTGTGCGCGATCCCTTTGGTCACGAATGGATGATCCAGCACCAAACGGAGAAGCTCTCGCCCGCGCAGATACAGCAGCGGATGGGCGCGATTTAACCCTGATCAACAACGCGTCGTTTTGCGTTTCGGTGCCACAGGCAGGCCACGGCGGCTCTTGAGGATATAAGGCTCCGCGTCCGGCACTTGGCAGGCAGTCTGGCCCATGTCCACTTCGACACGACCCATTTTTCGCGCAGCGGTGATGGCTTTGTCGCCGAGCGGAGCGACATAAGTGCCGCAGGCGATGATGAAGTTGTTCATGGCATAACGCACCAGGTTTGGAGACGAATGAATCGTCTTCACGACGCGGCTGAGCAGCGTGCCGAGCTGCTTGATGGGAAGCTTGTCATCGGGCGTGGTCGTCACCACATTTGAAAGCGTGGCCCAGCCGGACACGGCGATGGATTCCTTCGGTGAATCGATCCACTTCAGCGCGATGTCAATGGCCTCAGGATGCTCGGCGGCGACCGTTGGCACTGTGGTTCCGGAGTGCATGTGCCAGACGGATGTTTTGACCCAGCGCTCGATCTGCACGCGTGTCATCTTGCGGCCGTCGGCGACGAGTCCAGCGAGATACATCGCGTCGGAGTTGCCGGTGGCGTAAGGCTGCATCGCCAGTTCCTGATCGCCTTTGATCTGCTTTTGGATCGGCTTCATGTCGCCGATGCGCAAACCGAAGATCGGCTCCGGTGCGCCATGACGCATGAGCGTCTTCTTGGTCGTGGCGCTGGCCTTGGCGGCGAGCGCTTGCATGACTTCGTCGAGCGTCATTTCCTTCCAAAGCAGTAGGCGTATTTGTTCGAGCGGAGGAAAATCTGGCCGTCGGAGACGGCGGGGCTGGCGTTGGTCACGCTGTCGTCGTCGGCGATGACATTAGTCGCCAGAACTTCAAATGTCGGCTTGGCGGCGAGCACTACGGTGCCGGACTGTCGGCTCGTGTAATAGAGACGGTTTCCACTGAGCAGCGGGGTCGCATACCAGCGGTCGCGTTTTTCTTTGAGCATGGGCTGCTCAGAGACCACCGCGCCGGTTTTTGCATCTAGGCAGGTCGCGGTGCCGCGCGTGTCGTTGACGAAATACAGATGGCCGTCGTGATATACGGGCGAGCCGACGTTCGATCCCTTCTGCGCCTGCCAGATGATATGCGTGGCGGTGACATCACCCTTCCCGCCAGCGCGCACGGCGAAGGCTTTGCCACCAGTGCCGATGACAAAGACGACACCGTCGTGCGCGACGACGGAGGGGCAAAGCTCCGCGCCCTTGATGCTTTCGCACGACCACAGTTCCCTGCCGTCTTTCGGATCAAACGCGCGCAGGATGCCGCTGGAGTTGACCACGAGTTCATCGTGGCCTTCCACCTTCACAATCGTCGGCGTGTTCCATGAAGCCGGGAAGCCCTTGGCGCTCCACACCGTTTTGCCGGTCTTGCGGTCTAGAGCGAGCAATTGATTGCTCTCCAGCGCTGCATTCACGATCAGCAGGTCGCCATACAGGATGGGCGATGTGCCGACGCCCCAGGGATGAGGCTTCTCACCGACGCTCACGTCCCAGACCTTTTTCCCATCAAGCGTGAAAGCAAACACGCCCGCATTCGCCATGAAGAAGTACACGCCCTTGCCATCGGTGACCGCCGAACTCGAAGCGTAACCATGCGTGGTGATGTAGGTGCCGTTGTAGGGCGTGTTCGGCAGGTCGGTGACGATCTCGTTGTCCCACAAAACCTTGCCGGTCTTTGTATCGAGGCAAAGGGCGTGGCGCTTGAGCTTGCTCATGTCGCCCGGCTCCTTGATGTCGATGCCGTAGCCGCTGTAGCTGGTGAGGAAAACTTTGTCGCCGCTGATGATGGGGCTGGATGATCCGGGGCCGGGCAGTTCCGTGCGCCAGATGAGGTTTTCCTTCTCGCTCCACGTCAGCGGCAAATTCATGTCGGTGGTGACACCATCGGCGGTGGGACCGCGGAACTGCGGCCAGTCGGCTGCTTGTGCGATGAGGGGCAGTAAAGTGAGAAGGAGAATCGGCTTCATGATGAAGCCTGAACGATGGAATCCTCTCCTTTTGATCACTTCCGTTCCAGCCGCTTTCAAGACTTGCTCATGCCGCCGCTCGCAGCACCAGCACAACAACAATAATTTGAATCCGCAATGCGAATGACGCCCTGAAGCCGCGTATTCATCGCCACTATGAAGACCTGCTCCGCCTTTGTTTTGTCGTGCATCACGATGTTCGTCGGTTCATCCGCACAGGCCGACTGGCCGCGCTTTCACGGGCCTGCGGGTAATGGTATGGCCGCCGCGCCGGCACCCATGAAGTGGAGCGATGAGGAAAACATCGCGTGGAAAGCCGCGCTGCCCGGCGTGGGTGCTTCGAGTCCGGTGATCGTCGCGGGAAAACTTTTCCTCACTGCCAGCGAAGGCGGTGCCTCGGATGTGAAGCGGCATGTGCTCTGCTTTGACGTGGCGACTGGGAAACAACTCTGGGACACGACGGTCGAGTCCGAACTGCCCGAGCAGGATCGCATCCGCGAGGAGCACGGCTACGCATCTTCAACGCCCGTGGCCACCGCATCACGCCTGTTCGTGTTCTTTGGCAAATCGGGCGTCTTCGCCTTTGATCACAGCGGGAAGCAGCTCTGGAACACCAAGATCGGCTCGGATCTCAACGGCTGGGGTTCCGCGGCGTCGCTGATCTTGCATGGCACGAACGTGCTGGTGAATGCGAGCGTCGAAAGCCAGTCGCTCATCGCGCTGGATGGCAACACGGGCAAGGAAGTGTGGAAGGCGGAAGGCATCAAGGATTCGTGGCATGCGCCGGTTGTCGGCAAGTCGGCGGATGGCCGCGAGGAAGTCATCCTCGCCATGACCAACGAGGTGCGTTCATTCGATGTGAAGAGCGGCGCGGAACTGTGGCGCTGCAAATCGAGCATCCCCTGGTACATGTGCCCGCTGCCCATCGTGAAGGACGGCGTCGTTTACTGCGTGGGCGGTCGCAATGGCAACGGCGGACTCGCCATCAAGCTCGGCGGCAGCGGCGACGTCACTGAGACGCACCGGCTCTGGGTGCTAAACAAGGGCACCAACGTCCCCTCGCCCGTGCTGCACGGCGGCCATCTCTACTTCGTTCATGAAAACAAGGGCACACTGAACTGCGTGGACCTCAAAACCGGTGAGTTCGTCTTCGACGAGGACTCCCTGTCCCGGCCGATCCCCGTCTATGCCTCCCTACTGCTCGCCGATGGCAAAATCTACAGCCTGGGCCGCGGCGGACAGATGCGCATCCTCGAAGCCACGCCCAAGATCAACGTCCTCGGCGAAGCCACGCTGGAAAACGGCCGCGGCATGTTCAACGCCAGCCCCGTGGCCGACGGCGGACGCCTTTATCTCAGATCGAACAAATGGCTCTACTGCATCGGCAAGTGAGGCGGGAAAGTCGGAGCTCTACGTCTGATCTCGATCACTGACGCCCCAGCCTCTTCCCCAGCCGCATCGCGCCGATGTCCACGCAGATGGCGATGATGAACATCAGCAGGTGGCCGATTGGCCGGCGGTCGAAGAGGATGTCACCAATGACCTGCATGACGATCATCACGGTCATGAGGAGCAGCGCCTTTTTCAAAAACCCGCGCATCGAGGCGCTGACGACGGCGATGATGCCGTAAGCCAGCCCATTGAAGAGATGCCACGCTGTCGCCCACCGCGTGGCGGCGGTTAAAGGTGATCACCGTGGCACCAGCCAAGTCTTCGCCTGATCGTCATGGAAGCCTTGGGCGGGACAGATGATGGCGGCGATGATGCACAAGACCCAGACGAGGCCGTAAGCGGAGCATTTGACGATGTCCGCCGTGCCCAAGTCTTTGTGAGCAAAGGCGGCCACCTCCAACCTCGCAAACAGCAGCGCGAACGGAATCCACGCGATGAACCACCGGCCCAGCATCCGCAAGCGTCCGGCCATTTCGCCCTTTTTGTTCACCACGGCGAAGCCGAACACCTTTTGACCCAAAGTGACGCCAAAGATGAGGAGAGAGAAGAACTGCGTGATGGCGATGACGGCGAGGATGTTCCGCAGCACCTGGAATCCATTGATCCACGGACGGCGGCCCTCTTCGATGATGAATTTCAGCAACTCGGTGTTCAGCGTGGCGTCAGCGCTGGCGATCATCTCAGGAGTGAGTGGAGTGGAGTGTTTTTTGAGGAACGCCGGGTCATCCGAGAATCGCCTCTCGGGTGGAAGCATCGGGAGAAACTTCACCGGCACATACTTGCAAAAAATGGCCAGGATCTCCAGGCGCTCGGCTTCATCAAAGTGCAGGGCTGGATCTTCTGACGGCTTTTTGATCACCGCTGCGCCGACTTTGTCGAGGTAATGCGCCGCGATGTGAATGCCCGTCGCGTTATGCGCGCTCCAGTTGGACCTCCATGCGAAGAACGGTCCCTCTTCAGGATCGGATGCCGCGCGCAACCGCAGCACGGCGGAGAGCGGCGGCAGTTCAGGATGGCGTGCGCGCCATTGGTCATCCTTGGTCTTCGCCTCAAACTGGATCGAGAACCACAGCAGCGCAAAGCCACCCGCCAGCAAGGTCGGAATGAGCAGCAGCGAGGCCGCGCGCCGGCGGCACGAGATGACGGCGGGTTTGGTGAGCAATGATTGCAGATTGCCCGCCGCGAAGCTCATGCGCTCAAAAGCACTGGCAGCGAGCTTCTGCAAAACATCGCGCGCATGCAGCGGCACGGTCTTCGGATCGAGCGCATGCTGCGTCACGGCATCGAGCAGCGCTTGCGCGGCCTGGCAAGGAGCAGCACTTGCCAAGTGCTGCTGATTCTCGGCGGGACTTGGCAAGTCCCGCTCCTTGTCATCCAGCAGCACCGCCCGGCCCGCGCTGTTGATCCAAATCTGATCGAGATCGAACCGCTTTGGCAGGGTGCCATCCTTCTCCGCCGTCGCGATCTCCTCCGCGAAATCGGCAAGCCACCACCGGACGGCGGCCCACGGCTGCGAGGCTTTTTCAAACGCGAGCAGCGACTGGCCGCCCGGAGCCTCGAAGGCATCCCATTCCGCCGTGCCACCGAGCCAGCGCAGGCGACCAGGCCGCGCCACATCGCGCCTCGCCTCGCTCACACGCTGAAAGTCCGTGCCTCGAACGATCCACACCCGCCGCCGCAGCGCGGGATCGTGCGCGAGCGACAGGCTTTCGTTGAGCGGCTTGATCACGATGAAGGGACCGATGCGTTCGCCATCCGCAGGGGAGTCGTCCTTGGCTTCGCTGATCTCCGGTCGCGGACGCGCCGTCGTTTTCGCTTTCCGCACCACGCGCGTGCCACTCATGAGATCGTGCACGGCGGCGAAGCCGTTGCGGCGGCGCATCGTTAGAAACGACGCGACCCAAGAAACGAAGAAGGCACCAAACAAGACTGCGAACCAGAAGAACTCGCCATCATCCGACACGATGCGACGCTCATACTCCGCGCCAGTCATCGTGAGGAGCGCGAAGATGGTGGCGGTTTCTGCTACCAGCATCACGCACGCGATACGCACACTGGCGCGCCACAGTCCCGGTGCCGAGCGATCCGGCCCGATGACCCGCAGGCCGCACAGCGCTTTTCCAAGACCCGCGCCCCAGATACCCTCGCACACCACATAGTAGGCCCCATACAGCATCAGCATGCCCGCCCACGGCAGAAACGACGCCAGCGTGCGATCCACCAGGAACTTGTCCATCAGATCATAAGTGATGAAGAACCCCAAAACGATTTCCGGCAGCATGAGGAGCGCCTCATCAATGAACCCGGCGAAAAAACGCAGGCCCAGCGGCGCAGGCTCCGGCACCTGCGAGCTGAACGGCAGCAGCGCATCACGCAGCGCCGCATAGTCCGCGAAACGCTCCTCGCGCTTCTTCGCCATGCAGCGCGTGATGACCTCGGCGAGCGCGGCGGGCACATCTTTTCGATGTTCCGTCACCAGCGCGGGCATTTTGTCGAGCACGGCGGCCACGACCTGCACCGCGTTCGTTCCTTCAAACGGCGCTTTGCCGGTGAGCAGCGTGTAGAGCGTCGCGCCCACCGAATAAATGTCCGCGCGCACGTCAAGATCATCGCCGCGCAGTTGCTCCGGCGGTGCGAAGGACGGCGTGCCGAGCATCATGCCGCTGGCGGTGAGCTGCGTGTCCTGCCGCGCCAGCGTGGACACCGACAACCCGAAATCGCCCACCTTCGCTGTGCCATCGGGTGCGAGGAAGCAGTTCGCGGGCTTCACATCGCGGTGCAGCACGCCGCCCGCGTGCGCGGCTTCGAGTCCGGCGATGATTTGCAGCATCGCATCCACCGCCTCCTTGACCGGCAGCGGCCCGCGTCGTTTCAACTCGTCCTTCAGCGTGCCGCCGCCCGCGATCTCCATCACGATGACCGGCGAGCCCTCGATCTCCTCCGTGCCGAAAATATAAATGCTGTTCGGATGCGTCACCGCCGCCGCCAGCCGTCCTTCGCGCAAGAAACGCTTCCGCATGTCCTCGGAGTCGAGATCATGCCCCAGCACCTTCAGCGCGACACGCCGCCCCGTCTCACGCTGCTCCGCCTCATACACCGCGCCCATGCCGCCGCGTCCCAGAAGCGACAGCACGCGATACCCGCCGAACTCAAAGGGAAACATCGAAGGCAGCGCCGCGCCCTTCGCGAGCGTATTTGCCCCCGTGAGCTTCATCGTCGCCTCGGAGTGCGACGGAATCGCGCCGCTCATCAAGCAAGCGGGGCAGGCGGATTCAGGAGCATCGGCGGGCAGCGATGCGCCACATTTAGGGCAGGAGTTTGGAGTGTTCATGGCAAGGTGGAGTTGGTTTCCATGAGTTCCTGAAAGAGCAGCGACGGCAGGTTACAGAAAAATGCCGGAGCCATCGTTGCCATAGACGATGTTGCAACGTTCAGGCATGATTTTGAAGCAACGGGTGTTTCACATAGGCCGGGGGAATGGAAAGCACGGGATCGGGCAGCACGAAACGACCATCGCGTCGGCCCACGACGCGCACATAGCCAAGATGGCGACCGTGATCGGCCTCCATCGCGGCGATTTCGACGATATTTTCAGGTGCGATGACTTTCAGCCAGTCGCGCCAGAGTTTCCAGCCCTCGGGCATGGTGTCGGCGTGCTCGACGGTGAGAATGCCGCTCTTATCCCAATGACGACGCCACCAGGCGGCGGAATGGAGGCAATTGAGATCAGGCGTCCACCAGGCGCGCAGATGCGCGGGCATCTCGTCAGCCCATTCCTGCACGATGGCAGCGCCGGCGATGGCGATGATCCCGCCGGGCTTCACGAGACGCGCGAGATAGCCGAGATACATCCCATCCGTGCCGTAGTAGGGATAGGAGTCGATGCTGATGATGGCGTCGAAGAAATCACGCGCGAAGGGCAGCACCCGCGCATCAGAATGCAGCGGAAACACGCCGCCTTCGACTCCCGCATCGCGGATGCGCTGGAGATTCTCCGAAGCGCTGAACCACAGGTCCGTGGCCCACACCTGCACACCGAATTCGCGATGCAGGAAGATCGACGACAACGCACGTCCGCAGCCAAGATCGAGCACTCTCATGCCTGGCCGCAGGTCCAGCGCCTCCGCTAGCCATTCCGTGAGCCACAGCGGATTCGCACCACCGCTGACCCCGGCGGTGATCCAGTCGGGATGATAACAGGCGGAGCGGGGAAACTTTGGATAGTTCGGCATGGGCTGTGCATTCATGAGGTGTCATCGACGAAGGCGGCGCGCGAGCAACGTGCCCAAAACCGAAAGCGCCACCATGGTAAAAGCCGCCAGCAGCCAGATCAGTAGGCCGGGGCCTTCAAACAACACGAACAGCAGGCAGAACAGCCCCCAGACGAGCATGGGCAGCGAAAAACCGGTGCTCCACAGCAACGCCTGACGCGGCTGAATAGTTCCGACGACGAAGCCCCAGATCAGCGGGCTGCCGACGATGATGAAGGCCATCATCGGCAGCACATTCGAAGTCGCTTTCGCGGTCAGCGCGATGCCCAGCATGGCCATCATGGCCACGGCTCCGAGGGCGATGCCGAGGATGAGCAGCAGGAAGGATGTCACCGTGCCATCCTCGCCACGCACCAGCCATTGCCAGAGCTTGGTTTTTGTAAGAGCGTTGGGGCTGGCCATGATGGTTGCGTGTGAAAGGAGATGTCGGCTCAGCGGCTGGCGTTGGGGCCAAAGTCAGGCGTCTCGCCTTTCTCGATCTGCGACTTCCAGTCCGGCATCTTGGATCTGCCCGACGACCAAAACTTCGCGCAGAGGTCGAGGTATTCGACCACCGCCTTGCGCTCGCCCTTGCCGAGCAATTCGCTCGCTAGCGACATGCTCGGGCCAAAAGAATTGAGTTGTGGTGAGCCGGGTGTCTTGCCAGAGGCGATGAGCTGCGCGGCAGCCTCCTTCCCATCGCCTTGCGCGAGTGCGATGCGGCCCAGCAGTTGATGCAGGGCAAAGTCGAGGTTTCCATGGTTCCACGAGTCCTTTTTGGGATCGAGTTTCGTCAGCGCAATCTCGGCGTCGGCCTTCGCCTTGGTGAGATCGCCAGTGATGAATCGTGCTTCCGCGAGCGCCGCCTCCACCGGGCCTTTTCCAGCCAGCAGCAGATCGCGTCCCGCCGCATCGCCGAGTGTGAGGGAGGCTTCCAGCGCGGCGATGGCCTTCTTTGCCGTATCCACACTCTGCGGCGGTGTCTGCTTCGTGGCGGCATCGAGACTGGCCATGCCGAGCAGGAGCGCCCAGCGCAGCTCCTTCGGCTCCAGCGAGCGTGCGCGCTCCAGCAGCATCAGCGCCTCTTTTGAATACGCTGGCTCCACGGCGGCAAGGTGTTGCATCCATTGCGCGGCATTGCCGAGCACCTGCGGCTCGTCGTGAAAGCGCGCGGCGTGCTTTTCCCACACGCGCACGGCGGACTTCAAGGTGTCGATGTCGTATAGAAAGCTCAGCACGATGTAGAGTCCGCCCGAGCCGTCGGCGCGCGGATGACGCTGGATGAAGCCGAGCAGCAACGCGGAGCCTTCGGGCTTCATCTTGTCGCCACGATCATGGTGGCCGATCAACGGCAGCACGGCTTCATTATCGGCTGGGTTGTTTGCCGCCCGCGCGGTGAGTTCCACGATTTGTTGCGGAGTCAGCCCACCACCGGACTGGATCAAGCCAAAACAGTGCTCGGTGGTGAGCGCCTGGTCGATGGCCGGGTCAGCCGGCGTGACAGCGGGTGAGCACGACTGTGTGAGCTGGAGCGTCTCTGCCAGAAGACAACCAACGAGCTTGAGTTTCATGACTGGAGTGAAGGATGAATCATTTATATAGGAACGCACGAAACCAATGATCGCGCCAATGAGCAGCCCCAAGACGAATCCGAGCTACTCACCGAGCTCTGCTTGATGAACCGCGACCCGTGTTTCGGCTTCGTCCAGCCAGCGCAAAGTGAACGGCACGTCCTGTGCCGGGATAAAGCGCACCAGCTCCTGCACGGCAATGAAGTCGGGCGCAGGTTTATGCTTCCGCTGCCAGTGCGCGGCGGTCTCTGCGTCCACGGGATGCAACGCGCTGGCGGGGCAGCGGATGATCATGTCTTCTGCCGCGATAACGGCCTGCCCCTCGTGATCTATCGTCACGATCTCGCCGTAGCGCGGCGTGGCAGTGCCGGTCTGCCCGGCGCGGTCTTCGTGCGTGATCTGGAAGATGACAAGCGCCGTGGGGCAGTCGAGGGAGTGTCGTGTCATGGCTTGGTTGGGTTCCTTGTTCACAGGCTTCCTGACGGCTGAGGAGCGGCAGGTCACAAAAATCTCACGGCGCATGCGGTACGCCCAACAATTGCTCCAGCTTCTTCACCAAGTCCTCCGGCGTCGCGTCCTTGGCAAAGGGAATGCCGTGACGTTTGAGTTCGGTCTCCGCGCAGGCTCGGCCTAGATGGGTGCCGGCCTGTGTGACGAGCGCGGCATGAGGGTTGCCGGATTTGACGGCGGTGTCGGGATCTTTGACGGCCAGGAGCCGCGCGAGCTCGCCGTTGCGGACGCGCTCGATCACGAACAGCACCACATCCGGGCCGAGCGTGTGGCTGTGGGCGGCGTCTTCGGGCTGTGGCTCGTGAACGATGTCCTTCTGCGCCTCCCAATCCACGACGTAATGGCCGAAGGCGAGCCGCATGTCGTCGAGTGTGTCGCCGGATTTGCCGCCCATGATCTTTTCGCCGTCGCGCATCCAGCTTTCGTCGCGGTGGAACTTGCCGTCCTTTTCCCAAAGCTCGGCACGCACGTCGAACTCGCCCGCGTGGCGGAACAGGCGCAGTTTCCACACGGCGTTGCGTTCGCGTTTGTCGATGATGGGTTTGCCAGCGATGCCGCGCAGTTCGGTGGCTAGGCGTTGCGCTAGATCAAAACTGCGGTCGGGGAAGGGCTTGGTGAGCTTCACCAGATGCCCATTCTCGCTGCGATACTCGCTGTGCTCGTTCTCCAGCTTGAGGAAGTCGAGATAAGCGCGGTTGAGTGACGCATTGATCTTCTCCAACTGCTCCGGCGTGAGCTTCAGCTCATCGGCGATGGCTTTCTTCAAGGCGATGCTCGTGACACCGGGCCGCGTGAAGTCGGGATGGACCTCATGCACCGCGTCGGCGAGCAGCGAACCGTTGTTGTCGTTCCGCACCTCATGCACGATCACACCCGCGCCACCCGCGATGAACAGCACGGCACCTGCCACGGCGCTCCAGAAAAATTTCTGCTGCGGCGTGTCGGCGGAAACATCGGCCAGCTTGCCACGGCGCTTTTGCTCGCGTGTGAGCCGCGTCAGCGCGGTGCCTGCAAACAGCGCCGCGAGGCCAAAGAGCGCGGAACCGGCCAGGAAGTTCATGCCCGACTCCATGCCGCCGCGAGTGCCGGTCTTGTGATGCATGAGATACAGCCAAGGATCGCCCAACCCAACGGTGACATCCCGCAGATTGCGCACCACGCCGCTGTGATCCGCCGTGGTCGTGGTCTGCATGCGGAAGGAGAAGAAGCAGAGCAACGAAACCACGAAGACCACGCCGAGCAGGATGCTCAAGACCTTTTGTACACCCTGCGAACGACCGAACCACCACGCTTCCCAGCGGCAGCTGATTTGTTTCAACGCCGTTTCCGGCTCCGGCTGTGCCTGCGGAAACAGCGCCTTCACCTCCGGCTTGCTCAGCCGAACCAGCGCCCAGATGCCGGCGGGCAGCGTGATGATTCCGACGATGGAAAAGATCGAGCAAATCGCCGCCTGGCGGCTCGCCGCGTAGTCCTCCTTGCCGAGCATCTTCAAAGCGCCGCGGATGGCCAGCACCGCCGTCGCCGCAAAGGCGCACAGCACCGCATAACGGATTACCATGCCGGCTGCGGAAAACTGCCCCTTGGTGTAGTTCGGATAAGTTTCCGACACGAGAAAGAGGACCATGATGCTGCTGGCGACCGCGCCGATGAGCATCCACACGGCGGGCGCTGTGACGGAAGGCGCGGCGTCCGGCTTCTTGTATCCCGAGATTGCCCGCCACGCGGCCCGTCCGGCGAAAAAGCCGATGAGCAACGCTGCCAGGCTGCCGACCACGTTGAAGGCTTCGATGAAATAAGAATCCGCATACGTCGGCGGATACTCTTGCGTGGAGGGAATCCAGAGCCAGTTCCGCGTCGCGGCGCTGTAGGCCATTCGGAGCAAGAGGAACAGCCCACCGCCGAGAGCGGCGAGCGGATGAATGAGCAGTGCGATGGCGGCAAGCGGCAGGCCGTAGAGTTTTCCGCCGGAGCGTTTGATCTGCGCGATGGCGATGCCGCCGAGCAGCGTCGAGCCCAGCCCTGCCGTCGCCGCCACGATGAACGTGCCGACTCCGAGCGTGAGGAATAACGGATCGTAGGTCGCGAACTGCGCGGGATTGTCGAAATACTGCCGCACGCACATCTGCCACGACCACCAGCCCATCGCCGTGAACGGTGCCCAGATCACGCCCCACAGCGCGAGGCGGCTCAGGCGCGGCTCGTCGGTGGTGCTGGCAGCCTTCGACACGCTGAGGCCGGAGGGGATGCCCGCATCACTTTCCACGTTCGCACGGTTCCGCAGTTGAATCGCGCCGACGAGGGTCGTGAGGAGCGCGGTGATGACGGCGGCTACAAACGTGGATTGGTAGCGCAAGGACGGATAGATGGTGTTTGTCAGGTGATCCATGTAGCCCCAGCCGCCGGGGCCATTGGGCTGCGGGAAGTGGGTTACGAAGTGCCGGAGCAGCGCGAGGGCGACGATGCCGGTCAGGAGCGTCAAGGCCGGGCGGATGGCTGAGTGCGACCTGCGCCCGCCGGTGATGAACAGGAGAATCCCGAACACGAGATAGACGAGCGAGAAGTATGCGCCTTCCGAGTATTCCCAGGCGCTACCCACGGCCAGCGACCACGGATTCGGGATTGGCTTTTCAAGCCAGCGCCACGGCAAAGCAGCGACACCGGCTCCGAGCGCGGCGAGCACCGTCTCCGGCAAAATGTCCGAAGAGGCCGGGTGGCGGCTGCTGGACGATTTGGCGAGCAGGAATACCGCACCGACGAGCGCAAACGCGTAGGGCAGCCAGGCCAGCATGTCGGTTCGTGGCGGAACGCCGGGGCCGGTGCAGGTGGCGAAGATGCCCCAGAGCAACATCACGGCCGCCGCCACGAAACCCGAAACCGCGACGGAAACCTGCAGGGCGCGCCAGCGAGTCTCGGCGTCCGAGGGTGCGAACTCGGCCCGCTTCATGGCGATGAGCGTGCGCACTCCGGCAAAGGCACCGAAGGTCAGCGGGAGGAACAGCACTTTCAGCAGCGGCAATTTCACCACGAACGCAGCAGCGGGCAGCGCGCAGAGCAGCCAGGCGATGGCGATCACGCTGCGCGGAAACAACGCACGGCGCATGAAGATTCCTGCGATGAGCGCAGCAAGGCCGGCGGCGAAACTGACCATGCTCACCAACGCAAGGGCGAGCGCGCCGCTCTTGTCGCTTGAATACACGTTGTAATCGCAGGCCACCAGGAAGCTGATGAACGCCCCGAGCGCGAGCGCGATGCCGGCGATCATCAATTCGATGCCGCGGGCGTTGATTTGCGCGAGCAATCCCGGCGCGACCTTTGCAACGCTCGGCGCGGGCGGCATGGATGGAGAAACTGACGCGACCTGCGGCTTGCTCGTCACTTTCTCCACATCGTCGCGCACCTGGCTCACGTGCTGGTAGCGGCGATCCGCGTCGCGCTCCAGTGCGTGCAGGACGATTTCGTCGAGGCGCACGTCGATCCGCACCTTCTCGCTCGGCGGCGCGAAGCGGCCCATCGGGACTTCGCCGGTGAGCATTTCATAAAAGACCACGCCGAGCGAATAGATGTCCGCGCGGTGGTCCACGGTCTCCGGCTTGTCCATCTGCTCCGGTGCCATGTAACGCGGTGTGCCGAGCGTCATGCCGGACATGGTGAGCGAGTGATCGTTGGATTCGTGACCGAGCAGCTTCGCGAGCCCGAAGTCGGCGATCTTCACGCGCCCCTTTTTGTCCACGAGCACGTTCTCCGGCTTGATGTCACGATGCACCACGCCTTCGTCGTGCGCGTATTGCAGCGCGTCGCAGAAGGCCGGGATGAGCGCCAGCGCGGCCTCCGGCTTCATTTCGCCACTGCGGATGAGCGTGCGCAGGTTCGCGCCATCGACGAACTCCATGAGGAAGTAGAACAGGCCCTCACTTTCGCCGAAATCGAAGACGCTGACGATGTTGGGATGGTTCAGCTTCGCGAGCGCCTGCGCCTCGCGCTGGAAGCGTTCCGCGAACTGCGGATCAGCGCCAGCTTCGGCAGAGATGATCTTCAGCGCGACGAAGCGGTTCAGCTTCGGCTGCCGCGCCTTGTAAACCGTGCCCATGCCCCCACGACCGAGCAGCTCGATGATCTCAAGCTGCGGAAACAGCGGTGCCAGTTCCTCCGGCAGTGGTGTGGGCGTCGGCTCAGTGGCGGACGGCTTTTGCGAGGGCGTCATCTTGATTGTGGCATCGGTGTCGAGGCCGCCGTGCATCAGGCAGGCCGGGCAAAGGCCCTCCGGGGCATCGGTGGGCAGTGTGGTGCCGCATTTGGGGCAGGTGTTGGGTGAGTTCATGGCTGTGCTGTGTCGTTATCACTCCTTACTGAAAGATTTTTGTGGTCTGGTTACAGAAAACTTCACGCGGCCCGCAAAACCGCCACCAGATGCCGCATTTCGTCCTCGACATCGGCGGACGCATCGACCGTCTCGGCAATCTCGGCACGCAGCACCTCACGGTAGCGCTGCCGCAAGCGATGCACGGCCACCTTGAGCGCACCGTCGGTCATGCCGAGTTTTTTTGCCATTTCCTCACGCGATGAGTCCGAACCACTGAGCGTGCCTTTGAGCGCATCGAAGGCAACCTCGTCGTTTTTTGCGGCAAATTCGGCCCGCAGGCGTTTCATCGCGCGATCCAGCAAATCAAGCGCCCAGCGGCGGTCGTAAAGCGCGTCGGCGTCGGTTTGCTCCGCTGGCTCCAGCGCGTAACGCGATTCAGCGTCCAGCGCGTCCCATTCGACGAACTGCTGGCCGCCACCGCGCTTCTGCGCGTTCGCACGGTGGAAATCGTTCGCCAGGAAGTGCTTCAACGCGCCGAGCAGATACGAGCGGAAGCGGCCGCGCTTCGGATCGGCCGCCGTGGCGTTGGTTTCGAGCAATGAGGTGAAAAACGCCTGGGTGAGATCCTGCGCATCGTGCGGGGCGTGTCCGCGACGACGCACGAAGGCATACAACGGGTACCAGTAGTCCCGACACAGCTCCGACATGGCCTTGTGCGCATGAGAACTCTCACCAGCATGCTGCGCGGCGAGGACGAGACTCCACCGCGTGGTGTGGAATTCACGTGCGCCGGGAGCGATGGAGTCGTTCATGCACGTCATTCAACACCATGACTGCCGGAGCCGTCAATGCCCGCCCTTGGGCTTCAGCGCTGTGAGTCCGACACTGAAAATGCCGTCTTCAATTCAACCGCCTTACCGCTGCCGGGCTGATCATCAACAGGCCAGTTCGTTTGGTAGTTGTTCTGGGCTTCGCGCGGCTTTTCGAGCTGTTTGAAGGTCAACGGCTTCACGATCCACTTCACGGAATAATCGCCCGGCGGCAGCTTGCCGAGGTTCACGGCGCTGACTTCGTAATAGGTGAAGGTTTTGAAGTAGTTCCCCTGCCAGATGGCCTCGTGCATGGTGATGGTGAACTCGTTGCCGCTGCGCTCGATCT
>JAYVIO010000029.1:0-2380 GCA_043770175.1 Verrucomicrobiales bacterium
TGGGTTGAACCATTCCAGCGTGCCGGAATCGAGCCCGTCCCTGCGCCGCGTGAACCGTGCGCCGGGAGCGGCGAAAGTGGTCTCGCCAAATTCGATGACCGCTGGCACGCTCATACGGCAGCGAAGTCGCCAATCCCCTCCCGGATTTCGGTGAGCAGTTGCAGGATTTGATTGCCCTCGGTGAGGCGCACAGTGCTGGCACCGCTCTCCTTGCTGCCATTGGCGGCAGCGCGTGCGCGCAGCAGTTCGCCCGCTCGCTCATGAGCGCTCTTGCGCGGCGTGCCCTTCAAGCCGCGCGTGTCGGTGCCGCGATAAAACGCGTCATACTTGCGGCCGCCGCGTGCGTCGCGCTCCTGCAACGCATCGAAGTAGGCCAGGCCGGTGAAGCCGGGCAGATTATCGGGCCGTTTGAAGCCCATGATGCGATGACGACCACCTTTGTCAGCGTCACCGCGTTTGGCGAGCTTGTCTTCAAGATCGGCCTTGGTGCGGGCGATGCGCAGCGCCTGCTCCTGTGAGAGGCCAGTTTCATCAGCGATGCGCTTGGCCTCCGCCGCGATGCGTGTCTGCCGCTCCAGCGCATCCGCTTCCTTGTTGTGCCCGCTGGCCCGTTTTTGCAAAATCTCCAAACTCGTCGCGAGATCACGCTTGGCGGTGTCCTGCGTGGCCTTCTTCTCCTGCTGGGCCTGCAACTGGCGCTGTTCTTCCTCGCTGATTTGTTTTTCCAGCGCGAGCACCTCGCTCAGCGCCCGCTCGCGCTCGAGTTCCAGTTTCGCCACCTTCTCCAGGTCTTCGTTCGCTCCACCAGACATGTAGGCGGCGTCACGCGCGGCTTTGAGTTTGTCATCAAGGTCCGACACCTTGCCCTTGGCGAGTTCGAGCTGCTCGTTCGGTTGCAGGTTGGTTTTGAGATTGGTTTCACGCGCGGCATCGAGCTGCGTTTTGAGATCGCCCATGCGCGCCGCCCAGCGCTCGTTTTCCTTTGCTGCCTCCTCGACACCTTTGGCGGCGGCCTTCTGCGCCTGCTCCACCTTGCGCGCCCACTCGGCGGTTTCGCGTGCCTTCTGCCGTTGAACTTCCTGCGCCTGTGCCGCTTCCTCGGCGGCGATCTTGGTCTGGGCCATCGCTTGTTGCGCCTGCTCCATGCGCTCGGTGAAACTGCCTTCAAACTGGCCGGGCGTCATCGCCAGGGCGAACGCGGCGGCTACGTCGGCAGCGCCGAGCGCCAGTTCAGCGGCCCACGACTTCGCCACGAGCACGCCTTTGTCGAGCCGGTCGTTGAACTCAGCCAGACGCTTGATCTGCTCGTCGCTGAGCACCGGCACGTCGGCGATTTCTTCAAGCGCATCGCGTCCGGCCATCAGCACCGGGATGAGTTCCGCGCCTTTGCGCCCCATGAGATCGAACACCTCAGTAAAACCTTCGCCACGATCACGCGCCGCGATGAACGCATCGGAGAGCGCGAAGATTTGATCTTCCACCGACATGGCGCGCAGTTGCGAAGCGCTGATGCCGAGCTTCTGCAAGGCCCCAGCCACCTTGTCACTTTCCTCCGCCTGAGAGAGTGCGAGCGTGAGCTTGCTCACGCCTTTGACCAAAGTTTCCAGATCGGTGCCGGACATTTTGGCCACACCGCCGAGGCGCTGCAAACTCTCCACGCTGGTGTCGAGCTGAATGGAGAGATCATTGAGGCGATCAAAGCCGTCGATGACGGATTTGATGCCTGCGAGTGAGCCGATGGCGGCGGTGAGTTGACCAAACCCGCCCACCACGTCCGCGCTCATCGCCCGGCCCAGTGTGCTTTTGGCACGGGTGGCAAAGCCTGCGAGAATGCCCTGCGCCTTTGCGGCTCCCGCCTGCAAATCACTGTTATCCCAGCCAAGTTCGACTTTCGGTGCTGCCATCGCAGGCAGCACGAGATGTCAATGAAACCGGTCTCTGACCCGCTCCCACCAGCGACCCGTCTCCGACAGCCTGCGATCTGGCCACATCATCGCCTCACCTTCCATGAGTCGGAGCGCATGCACATAGGCACGACCTCGCGCGAGCGGCAGGTGCCAGCGGATGTAGTCCTCGGTCCAGCCCGTGCCATGCGCAATCACCGCGATGTATTGCGCCTCCGCCACGGGCAGGGCTAGTTTCCCGAGGAATGCTCTTTCTCGGCAGGTTCCGGGACGGCCTGGTTGAGGCCGGCTTCGTTGTAAATCTGGAGGGCGAGATTGACCGCCGCCACATGCTTGCTGCGCGGCACGTTCACATCGCCCCAGGCTTCAATGGCTTCCAGAAACAGCGACAAATCACCACGCAGCATTCGCCAGTCCTGCGGTTCATGGCTGCACAGCCACAAAATCCTGATCGCATCACTCAAAAACGTGGTGAG
>JAYVIO010000030.1:0-2380 GCA_043770175.1 Verrucomicrobiales bacterium
TGGGTTGAACCATTCCAGCGTGCCGGAATCGAGCCCGTCCCTGCGCCGCGTGAACCGTGCGCCGGGAGCGGCGAAAGTGGTCTCGCCAAATTCGATGACAGCTTGCACGCTCATACGGCAGCGAAGTCGCCAATCCCCTCCCGGATTTCGGTGAGCAGTTGCAGGATTTGATTGCCCTCGGTGAGGCGCACGGTGCTGGCAGCGCTCTCCTTGCTGCCATTGGCGGCAGCGCGTGCGCGCAGCAGTTCGCCCGCTCGCTCATGAGCGCTCTTACGCGACGTGCCTTTCATGCCACGCGTGTCGGTGCCACGATAAAACGCATCATACTTGTAGCCGCCGCGTGCATCGCGCTCCTGCAACGCATCGAAGTAGGCCAGACCGGTGAAGCTGGGCAGATTTTCGGGCCGTTTGAAGCCCATGATGCGATGACGACCACCTTTCTCAGCGTCACCGCGCTTGGCGAGCTTGTCTTCAAGATCGGCCTTGGTGCGCGCGATGCGCAGCGCCTGCTCCTGTGAGAGGCCGGTTTCATCAGCGATGCGCTTGGCCTCCGCCGCGATGCGTGTCTGCCGCTCCAGCGCATCCGCCTCTTTGTTGTGGCCGCTGGCCCGTTTTTGCAAAATCTCCAGGCTGGTGGCGAGATCGGTTTTGGCCGTGTCCTGCGTGGCCTTCTTCTCCTGCTGGGCCTGCAACTGGCGCTGTTCTTCCTCGCTGATTTGTTTTTCCAGCGAGAGCACTTCGCTCAGCGCCCGCTCGCGTTCGAGTTCCAGCTTGGCCACTTTCTCCAGATCCTCGTTCGCTCCACCAGACATGTAGGCGGCGTCGCGTCCGGCTTTGAGCTTGGCGTCAAGGTCGGACACTTTGCCCTTGGCGAGTTCGAGCTGCTCGGTGGGCTGTAGATTGATTTTGAGGTTGGATTCACGCGCGGCATCGAGCTGCGTTTTGAGGTCGCCCATGCGCGCCGCCCACCGTTCATTTTCCTTCGCTGCCTCCTCGGCTCCTTTTGCGGCGGCCTTCTGCGCCTGCTCCACCTTGCGCGCCCATTCAGCGGTTTCGCGTGCCTTCTGCCGCTGCACTTCCTGCGCTTGAGCCGCTTCCTCAGCGGCGATCTTGGTCTCAGCCATCGCGCGCGCTGCCTGCTCCATGCGTTCGGCAAAACCGCCCTCAAACTGGCCGGGAGTCATCGCCAAGGCGAACACAGCGGCCACGTCGGCAGCGCCGAGCGCCAGTTCAGCGGCCCACGATTTTGCGATGAGTGCGCCTTTGTCGAGGCGGTCGTTGAACTCAGCCAGGCGCTTGATCTGCTCGTCGCTGAGCACCGGCACGTCGGCGATTTCTTGGAGCGCATCGCGTCCGGCCATCAGCACAGGGATCAACTCCGCACCTTTGCGCCCCATGAGATCGAACACCTCAGTAAAACCTTCGCCACGATCACGCGCCGCGATGAACGCATCGGAGAGCGCGAAGATTTGGTCTTCCACCGACATGGCGCGCAGTTGCGAGGCACTGATGCCAAGCTTCTGCAAGGCCCCTGCCACCTTGTCGCTTTCCTCCGCCTGAGAGAGCGCGAGCGTGAGCTTGCCCACACCTTTGACCAGGGTTTCCAGATCGGTGCCGGACATTTTGGCCACACCGCCGAGGCGTTGCAAACTCTCCACGCTGGTGTCGAGCTGGATGGATAGATCGTTGAGGCGATCAAACCCGTCGATGACGGATTTAATTCCGGCGAGCGAACCGATGGCCGCAGTGAGCTGACCGAAGCCGCCCACCACGTCCGCGCTCATCGCCCGGCCCAGCGTGCTTTTGGCGCGGGTGGCAAAGCCCGCGAGAATGCCCTGCGCCTTTGCGGCTCCCGCCTGCAAATCGCTGTTATCCCAGCCAAGTTCGACTTTCGGTGCTGCCATCGCAGGCAGCACGGGATGTCAATGAAACCGGTGTCTGACGCGCTCCCACCAGCGCCCCGTCTCCGACAGCCTGTGGTCCGGCCACATCATCGCTTCGCCTGCCATCAGGCGAAACGCATGCACATAAGCACGGCCTCGCGCGAGCGGCAGATGCCAGCGGATGTAGTCCTCGGTCCAGCCCGTGCCGTGCGCAATCACCGCGATGTATTGCGCCTCCGCCACGGGCAGGGCTAGTTTCCCGAGGTATGCTCTTTCTCGGCAGGTTCCGGCACGGCCTGGTTGAGGCCGGCCTCGTTGTAAATCTGGAGGGCGAGATTGACCGCCGCCACATGCTTGCTGCGCGGCACGTTCACATCGCCCCAGGCTTCGATGGCTTCGAGAAACAGCGACAAATCACCACGCAGCATTCGCCAGTCCTGCGGTTCATGGCTGCACAGCCACAAAATCCTGATCGCATCACTCAAAAACGTGGTGAG